>DATEQV010000426.1:0-21591 GCA_035272265.1 Acidisphaera sp.
CATGCGCCGGCACGCGAACGTCGCTCGGCGCGGGCCGCATCGCCGGCGCGGCCTGATCGCCCGCGGTCGCCACCAGCGCGTCGGCCAGCAGACGCGCGACCGTCTCGGGTGCCGCGATCTCGCGCAGCATCGGCTGCGCCGGCGAGAAGTACCACGGCCGCACATGCGGCCACAGCGCAAGATAGGCGAGGCGATCCTGCGTGCCGAGTTGCAACGGCATGTCGCCGGTCCCGTCGGCATACACGCGCAGTCCTGCCGACTCCACATGCCGCAGCGGGATGTTCACCCACTTCGGCAGCGCGACGCCGCAGCGCATGATCAGCCGGCGGTTCGTCAGCACGTATATCGTCGTGCGGCCGGAGAGATACGCGTACGCCGTCAGCAGCCCCGTGGCCGCGACGCCAAGCCCCATGATGATGCCGACCGCACCGAGTGCGTGCTCGACCCGCGCGCCGCCTGACAGCAATCCCGCCGCCCGCACCACGGCCAACGCCCCGAAATACAGCGTCAGGGTCCGCACATGCATCACGCGTCGGGCGATCGCGCGCCACGTCGGCTGGCCTTCCCACAGCACGGCCTCGCCGTGCGGCAGATCGGCCGGCAGGTCGAAACGTGATCCCCCGCTCATATCAGCGGCTCGCTGCTCTGCGGCGTCGCCCACATGTTGCCGGCCGAGAAGTAGGCGCTGATCTTGTCCTCTTCGGTCAGGCTGATCTGATCGCGACGGGCGGTCACCGGCACGTTCGCGAACTGCTCGGCCGTGATCGACTGCACCGACACGATGCCGTTGTCGACCACCGCATAATAGATCGGCAGCAGCACGCGGCGGCCACCCGCACCCGGCAGCGTCTGCACCTCGAGATAGCGGATCTGCGGTTCGGTCAGGTCGACCCACACATCCGCCACCGTCCCCGCCACGCGGCCGTCGAGTGCGACGACGTCCAGCCCGCGCGGATCGGGATCCTTTTCGTTGATCGACACATCATCCGCCATGCCGATCGGGACGATCGCCGACCGTCCGTCGATCGTCCGCGCAGGTTCGTGGCCGCGTTCCGCCCACGCACCCGGTCCGACGCCGGCGAGCAGCGGATTGCCGACCGGATCGAGCGGCTGACCGATATAGACGCCGTTGTCCACGGCGTTCTTCGGGCGCGAGAACGCCTCCGGCCGCGGTGCCTGCACCGTGCGTCCGTCCCACAGATGGAAGATCTTCGGCTTCGGCACGCCGGGCCAGCCCTCGACCGAACGGCGGCCGGACGCATCGCTGTCCAGCGGGTAGCCTTCCCGCTTGTTCTCGCGATGCAGGTAGAACACCAGCGCAATGAAGAAGATCCAGAACGCGTACAGCGTCAGCTGTGCAACGTCGATCTGGCTCGTGATGGCGCCCGCACCCATGCTTACCTCCTCGCCAGCCCGAATGACACCGGCTCTGGCATTTGCTGCAAGACCACGCCCGAACGCACGCGGCGCACGAGCGGTCCGATCGCGACCAGCGTTGCGAACAGCAACCCAGTCTCGATGTGGTATACGACGGAATATCCGACCGACGGATCGGCGAACGCCGTACCCAGCGTCCCGGCCGAACCGAATGCGGCGACGGCATCGCGGATCAGCCCGCCCGCGGCGACGGCAGTGCCTGCCGCGGACGCCTGCACGGCACCCCACACGCCGAGCACCAGCCCCACCTGCCCGCGCGGCGCCAGCGACATCGCCACCGTCAGCGTGCAATGCGCGAACAGGCCGGCCCCGAACCCGATCAACGCGGTGCCGAATGCGAACAGCGGCAGCGACAGCAGCGGCCCGGAGAAGATCCCCGCCGGAAACGCCACCAGCCCGGACAGCGTGCCGAACGCCGCGACACGGTACGGATCGCTGCCCCTGGCCAGCATGTGCGCGGCGACCGCGAAGCCGGTCAGCCCGCCCGCCGCCAGCAGCGCGGACAACGCGGTCGTCGTGCTGACATGCAGGTGCAGCACCTGCCCGCCATACGGTTCGAGCAGGATGTCCTGCATGCTGAACGCGATGGTGCCAAGACCGAGTGCGACCAGCTGCCGCACCGGCCGGCGCGCCGTATCGCGGAACGCGCGCAGCGACTCGCCGAAGCGCGGCTGCACCGCCGGCCGCCGGATGCCCCCCACGACGCGCGGCTCCTGCTTCCACAGCGCGATCACGTTCAGCACCATCGTCGTCAGCGCCGCACCCTGCACGACCTGGATCAGCCGCACTTCGGAGAAGTGCGCGAGCAGCAGGCCGAACACCACCGCGCTCACCACCATGCCCAGCAGCAGCATCCCGAACAGCAGCGCCACCACGCGCGGCTGCTTCTCCGGTGCGGACAGATCGCAGGCCAGCGCCAGGCCGGCCGTCTGCGTGGTGTGCAGCCCGGCACCCACCAGCAGGAAGGCCAGCGCCGCCGCGACCTGCCCGAGCCACATCGGCCCCGTGGTGTCGCCCGACAGCAGCAGCAGCGAGAACGGCATGAACGCGAACCCGCCGAACTGCAGCAGCGAGCCGAACCAGATGAACGGCACCCGGCGCCAGCCGAGCTTCGAGGCATGCGTATCCGACTTGAAGCCGATCACCGCGCGGGCCGGCGCGAAGACCAGCGGCAGCGACACCATCACCGCCACCAGCCACGCCGGCACGCCCAGCTCGACGATCATCACGCGGTTCAGCGTGCCGACCAGCAGCACCACCGCCATGCCGACCGAGACCTGGAACAGCGACAGCCGCAGCAGCCGCGACATCGGCAGGTCGGGCGTGGCCGCGTCGGCAAACGGCAGGTACCGCATGCCGATCTGCATCCACCGCTTCGACAGTTTGTGGCCCAGAGCCATCATGCGACGGTCAGCTCCATCGCTTGGCTCTTGTAGAAGCCGCTGTCGATGCGGTGCGTCCGGCCGGTCTGCCACGATTGCAACGTTGGCTCGCTTGCCAGCAGTCGGCGGATGCGGCGTTCGGCCACCGGCTCGATCGCCGGCGCGCGGTCCGCGCGAGGGAACAGCCGCCCAACCGTATGTATCGCGGCGAGCGAGGCCGTGCGCGGCGCGAAGGTGTACAGCACCGCGCGGTCGGTGCGCGCCGCCAGGCCGCTCAGCACACGAACGATATCCGGCGCGGCGTAGTGGATCAGGCTGTCCATCAGCACCACGGCATCGAACCGGCCCGGCGCGTCCAGCAGGTCGCCGACCAGCCACTCGATCGTCCCGCCATGCTCGAAGTGACGCGGCGCGCGTTCGTGCGCCAGTCGGATCAGCGTCGGCGAGAGATCGATTGCTGTCACCTGCGCGCCCCGCGTCGCCGCCTCCACCGCCAGCGCCCCGGTGCCGCAGCCCGCATCCAGCACGCGCATCCCGTGCAGATCGTGCGGCAGCCAGCCGAGCAGCGTCTCACGCATCCGGTCGCGCCCCGCGCGCACCGTCGCCCGGATGCGCCCGAGCGGCGCGTCGGACGTCAGCCGCGCCCAGGTCTCGGCCGCGGTGCGGTCGAAATAGGCTTCGATCTCGCCCCTGCGTGCGACGTAGCTGGTCATCAGTCGAACCCCAGCAGGTCGAAGATGTCGCGGTCCCTCATCGGCGCCGCGACCAGCGGCTTGGTGCCGGCCCACAGTGTCGCGGCCAGCCGAAGATACTCGTTCTGCACCGCCTCCAGCTCCGGGCTCGGCTCCATCTCGAACAGCGTGCACTTCTTCAGCCGCGAGCGCCGGATCACGTCGAGGTCCGGGAAGCGCGCGAGCGTGTTCAGCCCGACCGTGTCGTTGAACTTGTCGATCTGGTCGGTGCCCGCACTGCGGTTGGCGATCACGCCGCCGAGACGGACGTCGTAGTTCTTCGCCTTCGCCTGGATCGCCGCGACGATGCGGTTCATCGCGAAGATCGAGTCGAAGTCGTTGGCGGTCACGATGATCGCGCGCTCGGCGTGCTGCAGCGGGGCGGCGAACCCGCCGCACACCACGTCGCCCAGCACGTCGAAGATCACCACGTCGGTGTCTTCGAGCAGGTGATGCTCCTTCAGCAGCTTCACCGTCTGGCCCACAACGTAGCCGCCGCAGCCGGTGCCCGCCGGCGGCCCGCCCGCCTCCACGCACAACACGCCGTTGTAGCCGGTGTAGACGAAATCCTCAGGCCGCAACTCCTCGGCGTGGAAGTTCACGCCCTCGAGCACGTCGATCACCGTCGGCACGAGGCTCTTGGTCAGCGTGAACGTCGAATCGTGCTTCGGATCGCAGCCGATCTGCAGCACCCGCTTGCCGAGCTTGGAGAACGCGACGGAGAGATTCGATGACGTCGTGCTCTTGCCGATGCCGCCCTTGCCATAGACGGCGAACACCTTGGCACCTTCGATCTTCAGCGTCGGGTCCATGCGGACCTGCACGCTGCCGTCGCCGTCCGACTGGCGGGGCGGCGCGCCGCGCAGCTTCACAGGTCGCGTCACGACGGTCATGCGGCGATCCCCACGGAAATGCCTTCCAGTCGGTCTTCGAGTTCCTCGCCGGCGCGGCGCAGCGCGTCGATCATCGCCGCGTCCGGCGTCCAGTAGCTGCGCTCGTGCGCCTCGATCAGCCGGTTGGCGATCTTCGCCGACGCGGTCGGATTCAGCGCCGCCAGCCGTTCACGCATCTCCGGATCGAGCACGAACGTCTCCGACAGGCGCTGATAGACCCACGGCGCCACCTGTCCGGTCGTCGCCGACCAGCCGAGCGTGTTGGTCACATGCGTCTCGATCTCGCGCACGCCTTCGTAGCCGTGCGCGAGCATGCCCTCGTACCACTTCGGGTTCAGCACCCGCGTGCGCGTCTCCAGCGACACCTGCTCGGCCAGCGAGCGGACGGTGCCGTCGCCGCGCGTCTGGTCGCCGATATAGACCGCCGCGGCCTCGCCGCCGCGCGCCCGCCGCACCGCCCGGCTGATGCCGCCGAGCGTGTCGAAATAGTGATCCACTGTCGTCACGCCGAGCTCGATCGAGTCGAGGTTCTGATACGCGACATCGACGCTGCCGAGCAGCTCGCCCAGCACCGCGTCGTGCCGGCGCGGCGTGCCGTCCAGACCGTAGGCGAAACCCTTGCGTCGGACGAAGGCGCCGGCGAGTTCGTCCTCGTTCGACCACGCGCCGGCGTCGATCCTGTGGTTGACGTTCGAGCCGTAAGCGCCGTCGGCGTTGCCGAACACGCGCAGCGCCGCGTCCTCGATCGTGCCGCCATGCGCCGCCTGGAACGCCAGCGCGTGCTTGCGCACGAAATTGTCCTCGGGCGCTTCGTCGGCCGTCGCGGCCAGCAGCGCCGCCTCGGCCAGCAGCCTCGTCTGCATCGGCAACAGGTCGCGGAAGATGCCCGACAGCGTCACCACCACGTCGATGCGCGGCCGCCCGAGTTCCGCCAGCTTCAGCAGCTGCGCGCCGGCCAGCCGGCCGTAGCTGTCGCGCCGCGGCGTCGCTCCCATCAGCCACAGCGCCTGCGCGATCGGCCCGCCTTCGGTCTTCAGGTTGTCGGTGCCCCACAGGACCATCGCCACCGTCTCGGGCAGTCCTGCGCCGTCCGCCGCGTAGCGCGCCAGCAGCCGGTCGGCCTGCCGCGCGCCGTCCTGCACCGCGAACGCGCTCGGGATGCGGAAGGGGTCGAAGCCGTGCAGGTTGCGTCCCGTGGGCAGGATGTCGGTCGTGCGCAGCAGATCGCCGCCCGGCGCCGGCCGCGTATATCCGCCATCGAGCGCATGCAGCAGCGCCGGCAGTTCGTGATCCTCGCCCATCAGCTTGTCGAGTACGGAGCGCCGCTCCGGCTCGGTCACCCCGGCCGCGTCCAGCATCTCCGCCCGCTGCTCGGCCGAGGGCGGCTCGCCGACGACATGCAGGCCGTACGGAATCAATGTCGCCTCAAGCTCGAACAACGCCTCGCCGACGCGGGCGATCTCGTCCGCGGGGTCGTCCCACTCCGGTTCGGCGTCGGCCAGATCGACACCGGCCGCCTGCGCCTGGATGAGCGACGCGAGCCCCGTGCGCTGTGCCGCATCCGCTTCGGGCGGCAGGCCGCGCCAGCGGTCAATCGACGCCTTCAGGTCGGCGAGGCCCTTGTACAGGCCGGCATGCGCGATCGGCGGCGTCAGGTAGCTGATCAGCGTCGCGCCCGCGCGGCGCTTGGCGATCGTGCCCTCCGACGGGTTGTTCGACGCATACAAATAGAAGTTCGGCAGGTCGCCGATCAGCCGGTCGGGCCAGCATTCCGCGGACATGCCAGCGTGCTTGCCGGGCATGAACTCCAGCGCGCCATGGGTGCCGAAATGCAACACCGCGTCGGCGCCGAAATCCTCGCGCAGCCAGCGGTAGAACGCGTTGAACGCATGCGTCGGCGCGAACCCGTGCTCGAACAGCAGCCGCATCGGGTCGCCCTCGTAGCCGAAGGCCGGCTGCAGCCCGACGAACACGTTGCCGAACCGCTCGCCGAGCACGAAGATCGACGAGCCGTCGCTGTTCTGACGCCCCGGCGCCGGACCCCATTGCCGCTCGATCTCGGCGAGATGCTTCTCGCGCCGCACATGATCGTCGGCAGGGATGCGCACGGCGACGTTGGCGACCGTGCCGTAGCGGGCCGCGTTGCCGGCGAGGATGCGGTTGCGCAGCGCGTCCGCGTCCTGCGGCACCTCGACGTCGTAGCCGCCGTCGCGCATCGCCCTCAGCGTGGCGTGCAGCGAACGGAAGACGGACAGATACGCGGCGGTGCCGGCCGTGCCCGCATTCGGCGGGAAGTTGAACAGCACGATCGCGACCTTGCGCCGCGCCCGCTCCGACCGCCGCAGCGCGACCAGCTTCGAAACCCGCGCGGCCAGCATCGCGGCACGCTCGGCGTGCACGGCCATGTTGCGCGCGCAGGATTGGCCGTCGCAGCCGGGGCAGCGATCCTTCGTGTGCGAACGGCCGCAGCGGCCACCGAACGTCATCGGCCAGATCCCGCCATCGAGCTCCGGGATGGCGACCATCATCGTCGCCTCCACCGGCATCAGCCCGCGGGCGTCGGCCTGCCACTGCGCCAGCGTCTGGAACTCGACGGGATGGGCCGTGATGTACGGCACGTCCATAGACGCGAGCGTCAGCTCGGCCGCGTGCGCGTCGTTGTAGGCAGGGCCGCCCACCAGCGAGAAACCGGTCAGCGACACCACCGCATCGACCGTCGCCACGCCGTCGCGCATGAAGAACTTCTCGACCGCCGGCCGCGCATCCAGCCCGCTCGCGAAGGCCGGCACCACGCGCAGGCCGCGGGCTTCCAGCGCCTCGATCACGCCGTCGTAGTGCGCGGCGTTGCCGGCCAGCACGTAGGAGCGCAGCAGCAGCAGCCCCACCGTGCCCTTCGCGCCGCCCGCCGGCAGATGCTTCAGCTGCTCGGAGATGCGCCCACGCAGCCGCGGGTGATACAGGCCGACATCCGGATAGTGCACCGGCGCGTCGGGCTTGATCCCGGCCTGCGCCGCGCCCTTCGCATACCGGCCGACCAGCAGCCGCAGCATGTTGGAAAGGTTTTCCTCCGACCCGGCCAGCCAGTACTGCAGCGCCAGGAAATACGCCCGCACGTCCTGCGCGGTGCCGGGGATAAAGCGCAGGATCTGCGGCAGCCGCCGCAGCATCTTCATCTGGTCGCGCCCGCTGGACGTCTTGCTGTCCTTGCTGCCGCGCACGCGCTTGAGCATCGCCAGCGCACCGCCAGCCTCGCCCGCCATCGAGAAACGCCCCGCGCGCGTCAGGCGCATCACCTCGCCGGCCGACAGCAGGCAGATCATCGCGTCGCAGCTGTCGCGCCGCGCGGCCAGCGCCGGCAGCACGGGGCGGATGTGGTCCTCCATGAACAGCATCGCCGCGACCACGATGTCTGCGCGAGCGATGTCGGCCAGGCACGCATCCAGCGCTGCCTTGTCGGTGCCCCATTCGTCGGCGGCGTGCATCGACAGCGTCAGCCCCGGCAACGTCTTGCGCACCGCCGCCGCGGCGCGCGCGGAGGCGCTGGCGAGGTGACTGTCCATCGTCACCACGCAGACCCGGACAGGTGTCGCGTCAGCGCGCGAAGTGCGCTTTGGCATCGTACAGGGCCTCGATCGTGACGGTGGACAGCCCGCGCTCATGCGCGAACCGCTCGGTGTTTCGCCGCGCCTTGCCGCGGACGAAGAACGGGATCTTCTTCAGCTCCCGCTCGGCCTCCGCGTCCCAGACGATTTCGGATGCAACCGGCGCGGTCGCGGCGGTTGCGGGCGCGGTGGCCTCGGCGGCGAGGTGCGAGGCGGGGGCGTCGTCGTGGAACTCGAAGTCCTCGCGGAACATCGTCAGCAGGTGCTGCTCCAGGCCCATCATCAGCGGATGGACCCAGGTGTCGAACAGCACGTTCGCGCCCTCGACGCCCATCTGGGGCGAGTGGCGCGCCGGGAAGTCCTGCACGTGAATCGGTGCGGAAATCACCGCGCAGGCGATGCCGTGCCGCTTGGCGATGTGGCGCTCCATCTGGGTGCCCAGCACCAGCTCCGGATGCGCCGCCGCGATCGCCGCCTCGACCTCGAGGTACTCGTCGGTGATCGTCGGCTCGATGCCGTACAGCTTCGCCGCCTCGCGCACGTCGCGGGCGAACTCGCGCGAGTAGGTGCCGAGGCCGACGACCGTGAATCCCAGCTCGTCGCGCGCCACGCGCGCCGCGGCGATCGCGTGCGTCGCATCGCCGAACACGAACACCCGCTTGCCGGTCAGGTAGTTGCTGTCGACCGAGCGGCTGAACCACGGCAGCCGCGGCATCTCGGCCAGCGCCGGCGCCGGATCGACACCAGCGAGCGCTGCCACTTCAGCGATGAAGTCCCGCGTCGCACCCACGCCGATCGGGACGGTCTTGGTGGATATCTGGCCGAAGCTGCGCTGCAGCCACGACGCGGCGGTGCCGGCGATCTCCGGATACAGCACCACGTTGAAGTCGGCCTCGCCCACGCGAGCGAGATCCGCAGGTGCCGCACCCAGCGGCGCGGTCACCCACACGTCGATCCCCATGCGGTCCAGCAGTGCGGCGACTTCGCGCAGGTCGTCGCGATGGCGGAAGCCGAGCGCGGTCGGGCCGAGCAGATTGGCGCGCGGGCGGCGGCCGTCGATCGGCGGACGCGGCGTGCCGGGCGGCGGCACGTGCGGGCCCGCCAGCGCGCGCACCAACTGGTAGAAGGTCTCCGCCGCGCCCCAGTTCTCCTTGCGCTGATAGGCGGGCAGCTCCAGCGCCACGACCGGGATCGGCAGGCCGATCGCGCGCGCCAGCCCGCCCGGGTCGTCCTGGATCAGCTCCGCTGTGCACGACGCGCCGACCAGCATCGCGGCCGGGCGGAAGCGCTCGTAGGCGTCCTTCGCGCTGTTCTTGAACAGCTCCGCCGTGTCGCCGCCCAGGTCGCGCGCCTGGAATGTCGTGTAGGTCACCGGCGGGCGGCAGTCGCGCCGCTCGATCATGGTGAACAGCAGGTCGGCGTAGGTGTCGCCCTGCGGCGCGTGCAGCACGTAGTGCACGTCGCGCATCGCACTCGCGATGCGCATGGCACCCACATGCGGCGGACCTTCGTATGTCCACACGGTGAGCTGCATGGCTACACGGCCAGCCTTGCGCGCCGCCGCAGCGGACGCGCGAACAACTCGGCGAGGTCGGCGGCCTGCTCGTACCCTTGGATCGGCGTGAACAGCAGCTCGATCGACCACTTGGTCGCCAGCCCCTCCGCCTCCAGCGGATTGGCGAGACCCAACCCGCACACCGTGAGGTCCGGACGCGCCGCGCGGCAGCGATCGAGCTGCCGGTCCACGTCCTGCCCCTCGCTCAGCGAGGGACCAGGCCGCAGCAAGGCCAGCTCTTCGGCCATGTGCGTGCGGTGCAGATAGGGCGTGCCGATCTCCAGCGGCTTCGCACCGAGTTCGCGCTGCAAAAACCGCGCGAGCGGCAGCTCGAGCTGGCTGTCGGGAAAGAAGAAAACCCGCCGGCCCTCAAGCTCGGCACGGAACGGTGCCAGCGCCTTCTTCGCCCGCGCGATCGGCAAGGTTGTCGCCGCGTCGAACCGCGCGGCATCGACGCCGAACGCATCGGCCGCCGCGCGCAGCCACAGCGTCGTGCCCTCGGCACCCAACGGATACGGCGCGGGAATGCGCGCCGCCCCGCGTGCCTCCAGCGCCCGCGCGGTGTCGGCCAGGAACGGTTGCGCCAGCAGAAACTTGGTGCCCGCGCCGACCGGCGGCAGATCGGCCGCGCGGCGCGGCGGCAGGAATCCCACGCGAGAGATGCCGAGCGCGTCGATCAAACGCCGAAACTGATCCTCGACCACGTCGGCGAGCGCGCCGACGACCAGCAGCCCGCGCGCGTCATCGGCCGGCATCTCCGGCACCAGTGCGGCGAGGCACGCATCCTCGCCCTGGGTGAACGTCGTCTCGATGCCGCTGCCCGAATAGTTCAGCACGCGCACACCGCACGTGCCCGACAGCCGCGCGGCGGCGCGCGACAGGTCCAGCTTGATGACCTCGGACGGGCACGACCCGACCAGGAACAGCAGCTTGATGTCCGGGCGGCGCGCCAGAAGCTGTTTCACGACGCGATCGAGCTCGTCGTTCGCGTCCGCCAGTCCCGCCAGGTCGCGCTCGTCGATGATAGCGGTCGCAAAGCGCGGTTCGGCGAAGATCATCACCCCGGCCGCCGACTGCATCAGGTGGGCGCAGGTGCGGCTGCCGACGATCAGGAAGAAGGCGTCCTGGATTCGGCGGTGCAGCCAGACGATGCCCGTCAGCCCGCAGAAAACCTCGCGTTGTCCGCGCTCGCGCAGGACGGGAAGGTCGCCGCAGGACGCCAGCGCGGCGGCTGCCGGAACACGTGCGGAGCCAGCAACCGCCGCGCCGCTCATTCGGTCAGGCTCATGCCGTGCGGCACGCCCTCCAGCCATGCCGTCTCGCCCCGGCGGGCGGCGCGCAGCTTCAGCACGAACTGGGCGGCGTTGACGACGTAGGCGGTGTAGGCGGCCAGCGCGATCAGCATCTGGACCTGGGGCCCGAACGCGCCGGTCAGCAACGCGGCGAGATACGCCGTGTGCAGCGCGATCACCAGCATGCTGACCGCGTCTTCCCAGAAGAACGCCGGCGCGAACAGGTAGCGGCCGAACACCGCATGTTCCCAGATCGAGCCGGTGACCATGATCGTGTAGAGAACGAACGTCTTGACCACGACCGACGCGGTCGCCAGCGCCAACCCCTCGCCGGTATCCAGATAACGGAGCACGCAGGACAGGCTGACCAGAAAAACAGCGAATTGCAGCGGCGCCAGGATCGCCTGGACGGTCGTCCACGGCGACTCGTCGCGGCGCCGGCGCTCCTCGGCGGTGTAGAGGGGCTGAGCGCGCCGCGCGGCCACCCGCGCGGCCGTCTTGCGCACGCTGCTGACGCCGGCGATGCCGCCGCCGACCATGCCGCCCCACGGGCAGGCGTCGAACGAGTTGAGGACGTGCAGCAGCACTTTCTCTGTCAGCATTTCTTGACATCCCCTCCGGCCCGGAGTGCGCTTGCGAGACGACACCACACCGGTCCCGGATTGATCTTGCTCAATGGGACGTCCTGGGGCGCCGATAGATTGATCAAAGAGGGCTTCACTCCGTCGTCCTCCGCCTGCGCGCTCCCCGCAACCGGGACGCTAAGGCTGGGCCGCCGGGACTGTCAAGCGGGCCTTACGTAAAGACGACTTGACAGTCCCGGCGCGACGGGGCGAGGCTCAGAAACGTGGAGGGGATCGACGGATGGACGCATTTGTCCGGCGACGGATGCACGAGCGGCCGCTTCCGGCCGAGTTCGGACTTGCACCGTCCCTCGCGCACGGTGGCGGCAGTTCGCGCCCGGACGCCGACACCGTGGTCGGCATCCTCTCCCGCACGGTCGAGCGTCACGTCGTGCCGCAGCTTGTCCTGTCGCACCGCGTCCCGGTCGTGCGTCGCAAGGCTGCGGCCGTTCCGACCCAGGCCGAGATCCGCGCGTTCACCGCACTCAGCCTCGACGAGGACGGGCAGGCGCTGCTCGCCTACATCGACGCGCTGCGCGCGCGCGGCGTGACGCTGGAAACCGTCTTCCTTCAGTTGCTGACGCCGGCCGCCAACCTGCTCGGCGACATGTGGACCGACGACGAACGCGACTTCGCCGAAATCACCATCGCGAGCTGGCGGCTGCAGCAGGCGATGGTCGCGCTGACCGAGGATTTCATCGCCGAGGGCAACCAGGCCTCGAACGGCGGCGTGATGCTGATCGCGCCATGCCCCGGCGAGCAGCATGTGTTCGGCGCCATGATGGCGAGCCGCTTCTTCCAGCGGGAGGGCTGGAACGTCTACGCCGAGTTCGAATCGTCCTGCGACGGCCTCGCGTGCCAGTGCAAGCGCATGTGGTTCGACGCCGTGGCATTTTCGCTGCACCAAAATGGGCACGCCGACATGCTGGCCGAGGCGGTGCGCCAGGTGCGCGCGGCGTCGTGCAATCCGACGCTGCACGTGATGCTGGGCGGCTGGGCGTTCCACTCGTCTCCCGAACTGGCCGCCAGGGTCGGCGGCGACTACGTCGCGCACGATATCAAGAACGCAACGCAGCACCTGACGGCGCTGTTGGCGGAACGCGCGTTGCAAGGCTGATCAGGGCCGAGTCCGCAATGGCAGCCTGCATGCCAGGGGAGGCCCGATTTTGGAGGGATTTGCCTCTGGTCAAGCTATTCATGTCGCCGAAGGAATCGCTGGGCGATCTTGATGCCGAGTCGGCGGCGACGCTGATCTCCGCTGCCGCCGACGTCTCCCTGATCGTCGATGCCAAGGGCGTCATCCGCGACGTCGCTTTCCGCAGCGAGGAGCTGGAGAACGACCTCGACCCCGACGGCGCTTGGCTGGGCAAGCCCTGGCTCGACACCGTCACCGTCGAAAGCCATCCGAAGGTGCAGGCGCTGCTCAAGGGCGGATCCGGCAAGGGCGGGCCTGCCTGGCGGCAGGTCAATCATCCGTCCCGCAAGGGCGTCGACGTCCCCGTGCTGTATTCGGTCGTCCGCCTCGGACGCCGGATCATCGCGGTGGGCCGCGATCTCGGCGCCATCGCCGTGTTGCAGCAGCGGCTCGTGCAGGCGCAGCAGTCGATGGAGCGCGACCATTCGCGCCTGCGTCACGCGGAGACGCGCTATCGCCTGCTGTTCCAGATGTCGGACGAAGCGGTGCTGATCCTCGACGCCGGCACGCAGCGGGTGCTGGAAGCGAATCCGGCAGCGACGCGCCTGTTCGGCGAAAGCCGCAAGCTCAACGGCCGCATCTTCCCCGACGGCTTCGACGCCGCCGGCACCGACACGGTGCAGGCGCTGCTGGCGAAAGTCCGCGCGGTGGGCCGGTCCGACGAGGTGCGGGCGCGGCTGGCCGACGGCGAGCGCGAGTTCGGCGTCTCCGCCTACCTGTTCCGGCAGGAGAACACGTCCCTGGTGCTCGTGCGTCTGGCGAGTATCAGCGAAGGCGGCGCGGCCGCGATCCCCGCGCTGTCGGCCAAACTGCTCAAGCTGGTCGAGAAAGTACCGGACGCGCTGGTTGTCACCGATCCCGACGGGCGGATCATCGCCACCAACCCGGCCTTCCTCGAGATGGCGCAACTTGCGACCGAGGCGCAGGCGCAGAACCAGCCGCTCGACCGCTGGGTCGGCCGGCCGGGCGTCGACCTCGCCGTGCTGACCGCCACCCTGCGCCAGCACGGCAGCGTCCGTCTGTTCCCCACCACGTTGCGCGGCGAATACGGCGCCACCGCCGACATCGAGATCTCCGCCGTCAGCGACGTCAACGGCGGCCGCCCCTGCCACGGCTTCGCGATCCGCAATGTCGGCCGGCGGCTGAGCGCGGAAGGCAGCACCGCGGCGCGCGCGTTGCCGCGTTCGGTCGAGCAGCTGACCGAGCTGATCGGCCGCGTCTCGCTCAAGGACCTCGTGCGCGAGGCGACCGACGTGATCGAGAAGCTTTGCATCGAGGCCGCGCTGGAGCTGACCGGCGACAACCGCGCGTCGGCTGCCGAAATCCTCGGCCTCAGCCGCCAGAGCCTGTACGTGAAGCTACGGCGCTACGGACTCGGCGACCTCGCCGAGGAAGGGTCGGGCTGACATGTCCGCCAGCGTCTCCCGGACCCCGCGATTCCCCGAGTTCTCGGCCTGTCTCGAGCTGCTCAAGCCCGTCACGTGGTTCGCGCCGATGTGGGGGTTCGGCTGCGGCGTCGTCTCCTCCGGCATGCCGGCGTCGGGGCGCTGGGGCACGATCGCGCTGGGCGTGGTGCTCGCTGGACCGCTGGTGTGCGCGACCAGTCAGGCCGCCAACGACTGGTACGACCGCCATGTCGACGCGATCAACGAGCCCGGGCGGCCGATCCCGTCGGGCCGCATCCCCGGCAGCTGGGGCCTCTACATCGCGCTGTTCTGGACCGCGCTGTCGCTCGCGGTCGCCGCAGTCCTCGGCCCCGTGGTGCTGGCGGCGGCGGTTGTCGGGCTGGCGCTCGCCTGGGCGTACAGCGCCCCACCGTTCCGTCTGAAACTGAACGGCTGGCTCGGCAACCTTGCATGCGGTGCGTGCTACGAGGGGCTGGCGTGGGTGACCGGCGCGGCGGTGATGGCCGGGGGCATCCCCAACGGCCGCATCCTGGCCGCCGCCGCGCTCTACAGCCTCGGCGCGCACGGCATCATGACGTGCAACGACTTCAAGTCGATCGAGGGCGACGCGGCGATGGGCGTGCGCTCGCTGCCGGTGCAGCTTGGCGTCAAGCGCGCGGCCGTCGTCGCCTGCGCCACCATGGCGATCGCGCAGGTGGTGATGATCGCGCTGCTGCTGCTGTGGGGGCGGCCGTGGCACGCGGGCGCGGTCGGCGCACTGCTGCTGGTGCAGGAGCGGCTGATGACGCGCTACCTGCGCGAGCCGCGCCGGCTGGCTCCCTGGTACCAGGGAACCGGCACGACGCTGTATGTGCTCGGGATGATGGCGACCGCGCTGGCGATCGCGGGCATTCCGTCATGACCGCAGCACCGCTCGGCTGGCTCGGCATCGTGCGCCTTGGCCTGGTGCAGGCGGCGATCGGCGCGGTGGTCGTGCTGACCACCTCGACGCTCAACCGCGTCATGATCGTCGAATACGGCCTGCCCGCCGCCCTGCCCGGCGCGCTCGTCGCATTGCACTACGGCATCCAGTTCCTGCGCCCGCGCTTCGGCCACGGCTCGGATGTCGGGCGCGCACGCACGCCGTGGATCATCGGCGGGATGGCGGTGCTTGCAGCCGGCGGGATCGCCGCGGCAGGCGCAACCGCGCTGATGGGCACGCATCCGGCGGCGGGCACCGTGCTCGCCATCCAAGCTTTCATAATGATCGGGATCGGCGTGGGCGCCGCAGGCACCTCGCTGCTCGTCCTGCTTGCGTCGCGCGTCGCACCGGCACGCGCGCCGGGAGCCGCGACGCTGGTCTGGATGATGATGTTCGCGGGCTTCGGCATCACCGCGACCCTCGCCGGAAAGCTGCTCGACCCGTATTCCGGTGCGCGGCTGATCGCGGTGGCCTCGCTGGTCGCCGTCGTCGCGCTGCTGGTCGCGACGCTCGCGGTCTGGGGCATGGAACGCGGCGCTGTCGCACCCCCTGCCACGGCGAAAGTGCCGTTCCGCGACGCCCTGGCCGAGGTCTGGAACGAGCCGTCCTCGCGCCGTTTCACGCTGTTCGTCTTCGTCGCGATGCTGGCCTACAGCGCGCAGGAGCTGATCCTCGAGCCGTTCGCCGGCGCGCTGTTCGCCATGACGCCCGGCCAGACCACGCAACTCGCCGGCATGCAGCACGGCGGCAGCCTGCTCGGCATGATCGTCGTCGCCGTCGCCGGCGCACGGGCGGCCCGGCGCGGCGGCTCGCTCGGCGGCTGGACGATCGGCGGCTGCGTGATCGCCGCCTTCATGCTGCTGACGCTGGCCGTCCGAGGTGTGAGCGGCACGCTCGGCGCGGCGCTGCCGATCGGCGTCTCGTACGCGGTCCTCGGCCTGGGCAACGGCATCTTCGCCGCCTCGGCGATCGGGCGGATGATGCTGATGGTTGACGCCGGCCACCCAGGGCGGCGCGGCACGCGCATGGGCCTGTGGGGTGCCGCGCAGGCGATCGGGTTCTGCATCGGCGATCTGCTCGGCACCGGCGCCGTCGATGTCGCCCGCGCCGCCTGGGGCGCGGCCGCGCCCGCCTACGCGACCGTCTTCGCAGCCGACGCGGCGATCTTCCTGGCCGCCGCGCTGATCGCCCGCCGCATCGGCGCGTCCGCGCCGGCAACACCGAACCGCGCGACGCGCCGGGACACACAAGCCGTCGCACAACTCGCCGTAGGGGACGATTGATGGACACGTTCGATGTCGTGGTGGTCGGCGGCGGACCCGCCGGAGCGACCGCGGCCACCGATCTCGCCGCCGCCGGCCGCTCGGTGCTGCTGCTCGACCGCGCCGGCCGCATCAAGCCCTGCGGCGGCGCGGTGCCGCCGCGGCTGATGGACCAGTTCGAGATCCCCGACGACCTGCTCGTTGCCCGCGTCGGCGGTGCGGAGGTGATCGCCCCGTCCTCGCGCCGCGTGACCATGCCGATCGACAGCGGCTATGTCGGCATGGTCGACCGCGAGGTGTTCGACGCCTGGCTGCGCCGCCGCGCCGCCGCGCACGGCGCCGAGTGCCTGCAGGGCACCTTCACCAGGATCGAGCGCGACGACCACGACGGCCCCATCGTCGCCTACGTGCCCAAGGGCCAGCCGCACGACGCCACGCCCGTCCGCGTGCGGGCCCGCGCGGTGATCGGCGCCGACGGCGCGGTCTCGGCGGTCGGCCGGCAGGAAGTGCCCGGCGCCGACAAAACGCCGTTCGTCTTCGCCTACCACGAGGTCGTCCGCTCGCCATCGGGCCCGCTGCCGGACTACGCCGCCGACCGCTGCGGCATCTTCTACAACGGCACGCTGTCGCCGGACTTCTACGCCTGGATCTTCCCGCACGGTGACACCGCCAGCATCGGCACCGGCAGCGCGAGCAAGGGCTTTCCGCTGCGCAGCGCGATCGGCGACCTGCGCCGCCAGACGGGGCTCGACGGCGTGGAAACTATCCGCCGCGAAGGCGCGCCGATCCCCATGCGACCGCTCAAGCGCTGGGACAACGGACGCGACGTCGTGCTGGCCGGCGATGCCGCCGGCGTGGTCGCGCCAGCCTCGGGCGAGGGCATCTACTACGCCATGCTCGGCGGCCGGCTCGCGGCCGAGGCGGTGCACGACTTCTGCACCAGCGCCGACCCGAGCGCCCTGCGCCTGGCACGCAAGCGGTTCATGAAGGTGCACGGCCCGGTGTTCTGGATGCTCGGCGTGATGCAGAAATACTGGTACAGCAACGACGGCCGCCGCGAACGCTTCGTCTCGATCTGCCGCGACCGCGACGTCCAGCAGCTCACCTGGGAAGCCTACATGCAGAAGGAGCTGGTGCGCGCCAAGCCGCTCGCGCATGTGCGCATCTTCTTCAAGAACATCGCGCACCTGACCGGCCTCGTCTCCGCCTGACGGACGGCGCACGCGTTCGTGCGGCCTCTCTACCGGAACCGGTGGGCAGCGCCCATCTTCCGGCCGGCAAACGCTGCGGGTAGACCATGACAATCGCCATCGCCGGCCTCGCCGCCATCCTCGTCGCCGGGCTCGGCGGGATGCTGACCGACATCGGGCCCTGGTACAAGGCGCTGCGAAAGCCGTCCTGGCAGCCGCCGGACTGGCTGTTCGGCCCGGCTTGGTCGGTGATCTTCACATGCACCGCCGCCGCCGGCGTGCTCGCCTGGCGCGCCGCGCCGAATGCGGCCGCCGAGACCCGGATCATCCTGCTGTTCGCGGTCAACGGCATCCTGAATATCGCCTGGAGCCCGCTGTTCTTCAGGCTGCGCCGGCCGGATTGGGCGCTGATCGAGATCATCCCGTTCTGGCTTTCGATCCTGGCGCTGGTCGTCGCGCTGACGCCGATCTCCGCCACGGCCGGGTGGCTGCTGCTGCCCTACCTGCTCTGGGTCAGCTTCGCGGCCGTGCTCAACCTGGCGATCGTGCGGCTCAACCCCGCCTTCGGCCGCGCCGCCGCCGGCTCGCGCCCAGTCCGTTGACCTGACGGACTCAGATCACGTAGCGGAACCGGTAGCGCGAGACGCAGACCGGGCTGCTGACGGTGAAATTCAGGCGGCCTTCGCGCAACCAGCCATTCAGCACCGTCGTGCCGGCCTGCGCGTGCAGTGTGCCGTCGGGCTGGATTGCCGCGGTCATGATGAGGCTCGGCGTATAGTCCAGCACCAGCGTGCGGTCGCCGACGTCGATGATGCCCCACTTGGTCGGCGGGCAGTTCGGATTGTGCGCCTCGACCAGCGTGACGACGCCCTTGTAGGTGCCGTCCACGCGGTCGATCTGGTTGTCCGGCAGCTCGTCCGTCTGCGCGAGTTGCGCCCGGGCGATCGCCAGATTGTAGGCGTCGCGCGGGGCCGTATAGACCGGCGACGTGCAAGCGCTCAGAGCGACCAAGCCAAGTCCCGCCACACACGCTCCGATCCTGCCCGGCATCCCGCGACCTTTCCGTTGCCCGCGCACTAGACCCGATCGAGCGGCGTTTCTCAACTCGGCCGTGCGCCAAGCGGCGAGCGCCCGGCCCCACGGCCGAACGCCCGCGCCATCGGTCAGAACACCTGGAGCAGCACGAAGAACAGGCTGCCCGCGAGCAGCATCGCGGCCGGCAGGGTCGTCACCCAGGCCATGACCAGGTTGCGGACCGTGCCCCAGTCCAGGCCCGACCCGTTGGCCGCCATCGTGCCGGCCACACCGCTGGTCAGCACGTGGGTGGTCGAGACCGGCAGGTGATAGACGTCCGCCCCCAGGATGGTCACCGCCGCGACCAGCTCCGCCGCCGCGCCCTGTCCGTAGGTCAGGTGCGTCTTGCCGATCTTCTCGCCCACCGTGATGACGATCCGCTTCCAGCCCACCATCGTGCCCAGGCCGAGCGCCACCGCCACCGCGACCTTCACCCAGACCGGGATGAACTTGGTGCTGTAGTCGAGCATGCCCTCGTAGGTCTTCAGTGCCTTGTTCTCCGCCTCTGTGGTCGGAACGCCGGCCTTCTGCTGCTTGCGGATCACCTCGGAGACCAGGAACATCTCGTTGCGGACGTTCTTCACCGATGCCGCCGGCACCTTGTTCAGCGTGCCGTATTCCTTGACCTGCTCGGCGAGATCGTTGGCCGCGCTGGCCATCGCCATGTCGACCAGCGGCGTGTTGAGCTGACCTGACTTCAGCGCGGTCTCCAGCGTCAGCCGCGCGGTATCGGGATCGGGCAGCGTGCCGAAGCCCTCGCCGCGGTGCTGATAGAGCTGCGCGATCCCCTGGCTCTCCGACAGGAACGCCGGCATCGTGCTGTCCGGAACCGCCCGGTTGAGCGCGTAGGCGGTCGGCACGGCGCCGATCAGGATCAGCATGATCAGGCCCATGCCCTTCTGCCCGTCGTTGGAGCCGTGGGCGAAGGACACGCTGGTGCAGGTCAGGATCAGCAGGCCGCGGATCCAGGTCGGCGGCGGCTTGTCGCCCTCGGGCGCCCGATACAGGTCCTTCCGCTTCACCGTCGCCTTCAGGAGCAGCAGCAACAGCGCCGAGAGAACGAAGCCGATCACCGGGCTGAACAGCAGCGCCTTGAAGACGCCCATCGCCTGACCCCAGTCCACGCCCGAGGTCCCCATGCCGGGGCCGGCCATGAACTGGTTCGCCAGGCCAACGCCGATGATCGAGCCCACCAGCGTGTGCGACGACGAGTTTGGCAGGCCGAAATACCAGGTGCCCAGGTTCCAGATGATGGCCGCGATCAGCAGCGCGAAGATCATCGCGAAGCCGGCGCTGCCGCCGACCTGCAGGATCAGTTCCACCGGCAGCAGCTGCACGATCGCAAAGGCGACGCCGCCCGAGGACGTCAGCACGCCGATGAAGTTGAACATGCCGGACCACACCACCGCGATGTGAGCCGGCAAGCTGTGCGTATAGATGACGGTCGCGACGGCGTTGGCGGTGTCGTGGAAGCCGTTGACGAACTCGAAGCCGAGCGCGATCAGCAGCGCCAGCCCCAGCAGCATGAACACGCCGAGCGCCAGCGGCGGGGCGCCGGACGCGTCCATGTCGCCGACGATGCCGCGCACCGTGAAGCCGAGGCCGATCAGCAGCAGTGAAAGGAATACGATTGCGCCGATCCAGCCGGCGCTGCCTTCCATATTCGGGCGCTTGACCGCACCTGGTTCTGGCGCGCCGATCGCGACATCGGACATTCCTAGGCCCCCCGGACTGTTCCTGCCCTTTGTCAGCTAGCCTTTTCCGCGGGACTATCACAGTTCTGTGACAAGAGCTGCACGTCCACGCGTAGGGTCGCAGCGTGGCGGGCGACACACGTCCGCGCACCGATATGTCCGAAGCGCGGCAGGTTGCGCGGCAGCGGCTCCGCACCACCGTTGCGACGTGGACGGGGTTGACCGGCTCACGCGTCACTGCGGAGGGTCATCGATCAGGCGCCGTTGACCGGCGGCTGTGGCGGCTCCGTCCCCGATGACGTTCCCCGGAATGCGCCTTGCGGCGCTTGCCGATCGACATCGGCCAGCAGCTCCGGCAGCAGTTCCGCCGTGCGCGTGTCTGCCGGCAGGAATGTTTCAATCGCAATCTCCGAAAGCGTGATGTCGATCGGTGTGCCGAACACCATGGTCGTGCTCAGAAACGACAGCACGCCGATCGCGGTCGCAATGCATACCGGCACCGCGACGTCGGACCCCGCTGCCGCCACTGCGCGAGCGCCGCGAGGCTCCGGGTAGCCAGACACTTCCTCCAGCAACGTCACGAGTTCCGGATCCGCAGAGCTCGCACTCTGCAGTTGCAGCCGGTGCTTGCGCCACGCCGCGTAATTGACGATGCGTGGTGCCACTCCGTCCGGGTGCAGCCCCAGCCGCATGACGTTGACCGGGGGCACGAGCAACGCGCCTTTCACACCCGCCACAAGCGCGGCGACTCCTCGATTTGCCTCGACCAGCGTCCCGTGTCGGTCGATCGCGAGCGCCGGGTACGGCTCGTGCGCCCGAAGGAGCGCACTGATCCCCCGTCGGGCGGGCAACAAGGCTGGATCGTCGGGCGCTCGCTCGCGGAACGCCGGTGCGAAACCCGCAGCCAACAGCAGCGTGTTTCGGTCACGCAGCGGCACGTCGAGCTGCTCGGCAAGCCGTAGCACCATCTCGCGGCTCGGCGCTGCACGGCCGGTCTCGATGAAGCTGAGATGTCGCGTCGATATTTCCGCATTGCACGCAAGGTCGAGCTGGCTGAGCCGCCTGCGGCGACGCCACTCGCGCACATGCGCACCGATCGGCAAGGTGTCCGCCATCGCCCGACGATAGGCCCGCCGCGATGTGGCCGCCATTACCTAGCAGCCTGTCGGAGTTAAGAACAAATCTTGAACGAATCGAAGAAACATTTCGGCAAGCTGATAGAAGCTGAAATATAAAAACAAAAGCCAGGAGGAAAGCGCTCACTAATTTCGTGACGGCGCCCACTCCGACAGGC
>DATEQV010000427.1:0-4963 GCA_035272265.1 Acidisphaera sp.
GCCGCCTGCCGAGCGGCAGCCTCCTGGGCCGCCGCCTGCTGAGCCGCCGCCTGCTGAGCCGCCGCCTGCTGAGCCGCCGCCTGCTGAGCGGCTGCCTGCTGAGCCGCCGCCTGCCGAGCGGCAGCCTCCTGGGCCGCCGCCTGCTGAGCCGCCGCCGCCCGAGCGGCTGCCTCTTGAGCCGTCGCTTGCCGAGCGGCGTCCTCCTGAGCCGGCTGTGTCTGTGGCGAAGGCGCTGGAGAACTCGGCATTTGCGGGCTCGGCGTTGGCCACTCGCGCACAACGCCGGCAACAATCAACAACAAAGCGATCGCCGCGCCGATCGCGAAAGCCATCCTGCGCCGTTGCCGAGCGCCGGCCTCCGCCGGGCGACTGGCCTCGTCCGCGCGCCCCTGCCGTTCGGCCGCTTCGTGCGCCCGGGCCCGCTCCCCTTCCTGCTGCCGCCGTCGTACTGCCTCCGCGCGTTCACGCTGCTCGGCCTCTGCCTGCGCTCGGCGCTGCTCCTCTTGCTGTTGCCGGCGCTCTGCCTCCGCGCGTTCCCGCTGCTCGGCCTCTGCCTGCGTCCGGCGCCGTTCCTCTTGCTGGTGCTGTTTGTTCGCTTGCTGACGTTCCCGCTGCTCGGCCTCTGCCTGCGCCCGGCGCTGGTGCCGTTTCTCTGCCTGCTCACGTTCCCGGTGCTCGGCCTCGGCTTGCGCCTGGCGCCGTTCGGCTTCCTCCTGCTGGCGCCGCTGAGTCTCGGCGTGCGGGATGTCCGGTCGGCGCAGCGTTTCGACGATCGTGCTGCACAACCGTTCGACCGCCACGCCGATCGGCGTCCCATCCACAACGTCGCGATGGCGGTACTCACGCCAGTCGACCCATTGGCGTCGCGCAATCATCAACAGCAGCGGGTCAGCCTGCCAACGGGAGCTATCCTCCAGCGCCGGAACCCTGATGTAGATGATCGGGAAGATCAGATCGTTTCGAGCTAGTTGCTGTTCTCGCCTTCGGAATGCCTCGAATTCGAAACGGCAGTAGTCGCTCACTACGGCTCGCGGTGTGATGATGGAAATGAAGAAGACCGATTGCGCTATCGCGGCCTCGATTTCCTCGTGCCAGAGCGCGCCAGGATAGATGGCCTCCTTGTCCTGGAAGAGCCGGAAATCCTTTGCCGAGCGGCCGAGCTGGCTTCGCAGTTCGCGGCGGATGCGATCGCGCAGCGTCGACAGCGCGCCCTCGGAGTCCTGGTCGTCCTCTCGCGAGTAGCTGAAGAATCCGATGAGTTCCGGACGGTCAGCTAGCGAGGGCATATTCTTCATTCTCGATCACCGGCGACGTATCTCCAATCGGCTGACCGTACCCGCGTGGGCAGACCTGTCCAGCTCTCTTCGCTATCTTATAGCCGTCTCATTCGCCCGAGGTCCGCACACCCACAACGCCTCCAGCCCATTGAAAATCGGCGCCGCCTTGCGCCGGATCGGCCGCGCCTGATCGATCGCCAGCCCCGGAAACCGCTCGAACAGCAGCGGCAGCGCGATCTGCGCCTCCGCGCGCGCCAGCGGGGCGCCGAGGCAGAAATGCACGCCGCCGCCGAACGACACATGGCGCGGATCCCTGCGCCCGATGTCGAAACGGCCAGGCTCCGGATTGGCCGCCGGGTCGTGCGCCGCCGCCAGCAACGACACGCTGATCGACTCGCCCGCATCGAGCGCAACGCCGCCGATCTCGTACGGCGCGGTGGTGATGCGGCCCAGCTGCACGACCGGCGGTTCGTAGCGCAACACCTCCTCGACCGCGCCGGCCGCCAGCGCCGGGTCCTCCCGGAGCTTCGCGAGCTCACAGGGATGGCGCAGCAGCGCCAGCACGCCGTTGCCGATCAGGTCCGTCGTCGTCATGTTGCCGGCCACCAGCAACAAGTTGCAGGTGAGCATGATCTCCGTCTCGGTCAGATGCTCGCCGTCCTCCTCGGCCGTCACCAGCGCGCTGATCAGGTCGGTGCCGCGCGCCGCTCGCCGCTGCGCGATCGCGTCCAGGAAGAACGCGACAAGGTTGTCCTCGGCCTCGTGCAGCTCGGCCACCTGCTGCGCAGTCCGCATCGGGTTGAAGACGTGGACCAGCCCGTCGGACCAGCGCTTGAAGTCGGCCTGCTGCGCCGGGTCCACGCCCAGCATCTCGGCGATCACGATCGTCGGCCGCGGCACCGCATAGGCGTCCATCACGTCGAACGCCGCCGCGTCCGCCACACGGTCCAGCAGGCCTTCGGCGATCGCCCGGATGCGCGGCCGGAACGCGTCGACCGAGCGCTGGTTGAACGCGCGGCTCACCAGCCCGCGCAGCCGCTTGTGATCCGGATCGTCCAGATGCAGCAGCGAAGGCGTCCCGCCGTCCTGGCCGGTCAGCCCCGCCACCACGCGCGAGAACGCGCCCTCCCGCGCGCGGCGGGGATCGACCGAGAGCGAGCGGTCGGCAAGCACTTCGCGCGCATCCTCGAAGCGGGTGAGGAACACGCGGTCGAACTGGCCGTCGCGATGCACCGGATCCTCGGCGCGCAGGCGGTCGAGGATGGCGTGCGGCTGCTCGCGGAACGCCGGATTGAGCGGGGTCAGCGCCACGCCCGTCGGCAGCCTGCTCGCGCCCGGCCTGGCGGCCTGCTTGGTGTCGTCCGGCATTCGGCGCCTCCCGTGGCCGCAGCGGCCCCGCGGCACCATTCGCCCGCCCGCCGCGCCTGTCGATGGCCGGCGCCGCCGGGCGTCACGCCGCGCGGCCGCCTGAAAAAAAGCCTTGCCATCCAAATAAGCCTAGGACTATACTCTTTGTCAGGCGCGTTTCAGGCAGGGAGGGACATCATGCTGCGCTGGCTGCCAGACCGTCTCATCCGCCTCTACCGGCGTCTCGCCGAAGCGCGCCCCTATGCGCCCTCGACGCGCCCTCGTCTGTTGGTCGAACCCGACCCGCCCAAGCCCGGCGGCCGGGACCGGCAGTTCCGCCTGCACATCGTGTACGACGCGTTCTGCCACCACCGCTCGCCGCCCCGGGTCCTGTTCCGCACGTCCATCCCGCCGCGCGACCTTACCTCGTGGTGCGACACGCCCAATGCGTGGACCGGACGCCGCCGCCCGCGCTGCCCGTCCTGCGAGCAGGCCCGCGCCCGCTACCTCGCCGCGCGCGACAAGGACGACTGGAAGGCGGAATGCTGGCTCTATCGCCAGGCCAAGCGCGGCGCGGTCCGCCTGCTCGCCGAGCGCCGGCAGTACCGCCACGAGCGACGCGAAGCCCTCGTTCGCAAGCGCGAAGCCGAGGCGATCGACGGCAAGCCGGAGATGCCCGTCCACTTCCTCCCCGACCTCTGGGAACACATCGCCCATCGCGGCTCGGTCGACGGCGGATACCACGTGCGCGACCGCCGCGACGTCGAGCGGCAACTCGTCCGCGCCCACGAGCGTCACCTGCGCTGTCTCGAGCAGGGCCGCCGCGCCCGATTGCGCGATCTCGCCATGCAGCGCGAGCGCCCATCGCAGGCCGCAACGGCGCCGCCTCCGGATCAGCCGCCTCTCGCCGACCCCGCCGGTGCCGCGGCCAGCGTCGCGGCACAAGCCGACGCCCACGCGACCGGCCGCGATCATGCGCCCGCCGCGGACTCCTCCGCCGGTCGGCCCGCCTCGGCACGGCGCAAAGCCGTGCGACGGAGCCATCCGGCGCCGCGCGCCAACGGGCCGACCGCCGCGTCCGACCCGGCCGCCGTCGATCCGGCCGCCGTCGCGTCCCCCGACGCCGGCGCCGAGACCAGCACCGCGACAGGCGCCGGCCAGCCCCCGCGCGGCCGGCACGCTCCGCCGCGGCGCCGTTTCGCCGAGCAGTCCGTCGCCTCGTTCGGCAGCGCGGGTCTCGCCGCCGCCGCCGGCGATCGCCGCCGGGCCGGCGGTCGCCTGCGTCACGTTTTCGCTGCGCCGAGCGACCCCGCCGGCCGCGCGGCCGGGCAGCCGGGCGCCGGCAACCCCACCCCGATGCACCCCGCGACTCCCCCGGCTCCGACTGTCGCACCGGAACAGCCGGGGCAGGACCCCGGCGGATGATCGGCGCGAACTGTCGGCGCCTGCCCCGCGACGGGCCGCTGGTTCCGGCGCCATGGGCTGCCTATCTTCGGCGGATGCCTGACACGCCAGCCTTCCTCGATACCGGCCGCCCGGCCGTGCCCGATATCGTCGTGCCGCGCGGCATGACGAAGTTCCACCTGCCCCGGCAGCCGGTGCGCGGCCGGCTGATCCGGCTCGGCCCGCTCGCCGACGCGCTGCTGACCCGCCACGACAACCATCCGGTCGTCACCCGCCTGGCCGGCGAGGCGCTGGCGCTCGTCGCCGGACTGGCCGGAGCGCTCAAGTTCCGCGGCTCGTTCAGCCTCCAGGTCAAGGGCGACGGATCGGTCGACCTGCTGCTGGCGGACTGCACCGACCAGGGTGAGCTGCGCGGCTATGCGCGCGCGAAGCCGGAGGCGCTCGACGCCGTTTTGGCCGAGCAGTCCGAGCCGGGCGCCGGCGCGCTGCTCGGCGAGGGCTATGTCGCGCTGACCGTCGACCAGGGACCCGACGCGGAGCGTCACCAGGGCATCGTCCAGATTACCGGCGAGAGCCTCGCCGACCTCGCGCACCACTATTTCGAGACCAGCGAACAGCTGCGCTGCGCCGTGCGGCTCGCCTGCGCGCACACGCCGGCCGGCTGGCGCGCGGGTGCGCTGATCCTGGAGCGGATCGCCGGCGACGGCGGCGTCGATCCCACCCTCAGCGAGGCGGCGCAGGAAGAAAGCTGGCGCACCGCGCTCGCCCTCGCCGCGACGCTGACCGACGCCGAGCTGCTCGACGACGCGCTCAGTCCCGAGCGCCTGCTGTATCGGCTGTTCCATAGCGAGAACGTCGCGTCGGAACGGCCGCGCGCACTGTCGTACGGCTGCCGCTGCTCGCGCGCGAAGCTGTCGGGCATCCTGGAAGGCTTC
>DATEQV010000428.1:0-3778 GCA_035272265.1 Acidisphaera sp.
CGTTGAACTTGATGCCGTCGACCCAGGCAGCCGGCGCGGCGGGCGCCGCCGGTGCAGCGGCTGCGGGCGCAGCGGCTGGCGCGGCGCCGGGCGGCGGCGCCGGCGTCGCGGCCGGTGTCGCCGCCTGCGCCAGAAGGGTGGACGGAACGGGCAGCGTGCCGCTGGGCGACAGCGAGACGTTGGTGTCCTGCGCGGACTGATCCGGCGCCATCTGAGCGAGCGCCGGGGACGCCGCGGCGGCCACAAGGGCCGCCGCGGCCGCGCACGTGCTGCGCGAAAGTTTCATCGTCGTTGTCTTTCGTTGCTTATGTCGGATCAGAAAACCTGTTCGCCATGTAGCACGATGTCCAGGCCTTCGCGCTCCTCATCGGTGGTCACGCGCAATCCGATCACCAGGTCGATGATTTTGAGCAACACAAACGACATGATGCCCGAATACACCAGCGTCGATCCGACACCTTTCGCCTGCAGGATGAGCTGCGCCAGGCCGCCGGGGCTGCCGAGATGCGTGGCGTCCGTCGCGGTGAGCGGCGCGTAGGAGAACACGCCGGTCAGCAATGCGCCGACGATGCCGCCGATCCCGTGCACGCCGAAGCAGTCAAGGCTGTCGTCGTAGCCGAGCATGTGCTTCAGGCTGGTCGCCGACCAGAAGCAGATCACGCCCGCGGCGACGCCGATGACCAGCGCCGGGCCGGGCAGCACGAAGCCCGAGGCCGGGGTAATGGCGACGAGGCCCGCGACCGCGCCGGAGACGATGCCCAGGACGGACGGTTTGCCCTTGGCCACCCACTCGGCGAACATCCAGCCCAGTGCCGCGGCGGCGGTCGCGATCTGCGTGACCGCCATCGCCATGCCCGCACGGCCGTTGGCGGCGACGGCGGAGCCGGCGTTGAAGCCGAACCAGCCGACCCACAGCAGCGAGGCGCCGATCACCGCGTACGTGAGGTTGTAGGGCGCCATGTTGTCCTGGCCGTAGCCGAGACGCTTGCCCATCACGAGCGCGCACATCAGCCCGGCGATGCCGGCGTTGATGTGAACGACGGTGCCGCCGGCGAAGTCGAGGATGCCGGCCTGCGCCGCCCAGCCCGTCGGCTCCCACACCCAGTGCGCGATCGGCGCGTAGACGATCGCCGACCACAGCACCATGAAGATGCACATCGCGGAGAACTTCATGCGGTCGGCGAAGGCGCCCGCGATCAGCGCCGGCGTGATGATCGCGAACGTCATCTGGAACATCATGTAGACGGTCTCGGGGATCGTCGTCGGCGATGCGGAGTCGGTCCCGGCCGCCAGCGTGAAGGCCTGGGTGTCGTTGCCGTACTGGATGTACTGCGCGATGCCGTTGAGGAAGACGCGCGAGAAGTCGCCCATGTAGGCATTGCCCGGCGTGAAGGCGATCGAGTAGCCGATCACCATCCAGGTGATCGTCACCAGGCAGCAGATGGTGAACGACTGCATCACCGTGGCGAGGATGTTCTTCTTGCGGACCATGCCGCCGTAGAACAGCGCCAGCCCGGGGATCGTCATCATCAGCACCAGCGCGGTGGAGGCGAGCATCCACGCGGTGTCGCCGCTGTCGAGCTTCGGCGGCGCGGCAGCCGCGGGGGCCGCTGCTGCCGGCGCCGCGGCTGCCGGAGCGGCGGCGGCCGGCGTCTCAGGAGCGGCAGCCGGGGCGGACGCGGCGGGAGCGGCCGGGGCCGGCGTCGCGGTATTCTGCGCCAGCGCCGGCAGCGCACAGAGCAGCAACAGCAAGACCGTCGAAAGCGCCGGCAACCAGCCGCGCTTGGGGCGGAACAGTGATTTCATCGTGTGGTGTTTCCTTGCAGTCTTAGGATTGCGTCAGAGCGCTTCGGCGTCGGTCTCGCCGGTGCGGATGCGCACCGCGCGCTCGAGGTCGAGCACGAAGATCTTGCCGTCGCCGATCTTGCCGGTGTGGGCGGCCTTCATGATCGCCTCCACCACCTTCTCGGCGAGGTCGTCCGGCACGGCGACCTCGATCTTCACCTTCGGCAGGAAGTTCACGTGATACTCGGCGCCGCGGTAGATCTCGGTCTGACCCTTCTGCCTGCCGAAACCTTTCACCTCCGAGACGGTCAGGCCCTGCACGCCGAGAGGCGTGAGGGCCTCGCGGACGTCGTCGAGCTTGAACGGCTTGATGACTGCCATAATGAGTTTCATGTCATTGCGGTCCCCTTCTCCTGGGCGGGCACCTAACAAGAACCGTGCCGCGCAGATGTCGGGACCGTGACGGGCCGGACAGGTGCCGAACGGCCGGGATTGCCTAAATCGCGGGCAGGTTGTGGCCCGGCTTTTCCCCACATGGGTGACAGGCGTATGCGCAATCGTTGTGCAGCAGCGAAAGGAATTGCGGACCGTGAGCGAACGACTTGAGGCGGAGGTCTGCATCGTCGGCGCGGGCCCGGTCGGCGGCACGCTGGCCTGCCGGCTGGCGGCCGAGGGCGTGCCGACCGTGGTCATCGACCGGATGGCACTCCCGCCGATGGAGCATCCGGACTTCGACGGGCGCGCCTATGCCATCGCCGCCGGCTCGCGCCGGGTGCTGGAGCTGGCCGGGCTGTGGGACCGCCTGCCGCTGCCCGCCACCCCGATCGAGGACATCCGCGTCTCCGACGGCAGGCTGGGCGAGCGCGCCAGCCGCCTGTTCCTGCATTTCGACCGCGAGGACGTGGGTGCCGAGGCGTTCGGCTGGATGCTCGAGGCGCGCAGCCTGCGGATGGCGCTGAATATGCGCCTGAACGACTTGCCCAAGCTGCGCGTCTTCGCCCCCGCCGATGCCCGGGTCGAGCGGCGTCCCGACGGGGCCACGGTGAAGATCGCCGGCGGGCCGGAGATCGCCTGCCGGCTGGTGGTCGCCGCCGAGGGGCGCGAGAGCCCGCTGCGCGAGGCCGCCGGCATCCCGGTGACGCGCTTCCGCTACAACCAGACCGGCATCGTCTGCGCGATCGCGCACGAAAAGGCACACCGCAACGTCGCCCTGGAGCACTTCCTGCCCGCGGGGCCGTTCGCGCAGCTGCCGATGCTTGGGCAGCCCGACGCGCCGAACGTCTCGGCGATCGTGTGGACCGAGGAGACGGAGACGGCCCGCGCCCTGATCGAGCTGCCCGACGACATCTTCGCCGATGAGGTGCAGCGCCGCCTGGGCGATCATCTCGGCGTGGTGCGAATAATCGGGCGGCGCTGGGTCTATCCGCTCGGCGCGCTGCACGCGCACCGCTACCACGCCACGCGCCTCGCGCTGGTCGGCGACGCGGCGCATGGCATCCATCCGATCGCGGGCCAGGGGCTGAACCTCGGCTTCCGCGACGTCGCGGCGCTGTCGCGGCTGGTGGTCGAGGCATTCTGGGCCGGCACCGATCCGGGCGAGGCGTCGCTGCTCGCGCGCTACCAGCGCCTGCGCCGCCCGGACAACCTGCTGATGCTCGGCCTGACCGACGCGCTGGACCGGCTGTTCTCCAACGACGTGCCGCCGATCCGGCTGCTGCGCGACGTGGGGCTGGCGGCGGTCAACCGGATCACGCCGCTCAAGCGCTTCTTCATGCGTACCGCGATGGGACTGCCCGCCGCCTAGCGCATGGTCGGCGCGGGCGGAATCGCCGAGGCCGCGAACCATGTGCTGACCACTAGTGTCCGGTTCGTTGAACCGAGTTTCCTGGTAAGCGTTTGACACACTATGGTTTTCAGCACTTCGTTGCTGGGGCGGATTTGAATTGCCGGAGGCTCCCCCCGACGATGGCGCGGGGAGGGGTTGGTCATGAAC
>DATEQV010000429.1:0-4241 GCA_035272265.1 Acidisphaera sp.
CGAGGCCGCCTGCTGGCTGTCCGATATCGGCTGCCGCGACCACCCGGAGTTCCGCGCCGAGCAGGCGTTCCTGCGGGTGCTGCGCTATCCGGGGATCGGCCTCGATCACCAGGCGCGCGCCTTCCTCGCGCTGACGGTGGCCCTGCGCTACGAAGCCGAACCAGGCGCCGCGTTCCTGCACCCCGCGTGCCTGCTGCTTGATGTGGAGAGCGCGCATACGGCCGAGGTCCTGGGGGTCGCGTTACGCTTGGCGTACACGCTCTCGGCCGGCACGCGCGCGCTGCTGGCGGGCACGTCCCTGGAGATCGTCGGCGGCAACCGGCTGGTCCTGCGCCTGCGCAGCAACGCCGGCGTGTTCGCGGGCGAGGCGGTGATCCGCCGCCTCGATCGGCTCGCGCAGGCGCTGAACCTGGAGGCGGGAACGGAGATCGCGGCCGATCTCGCCGCATAGCGCCACACCGGCCTTTACCTCGATGGCATTCTCCCCTCTCGTCGGGTCCGCACGAGCCGGGCCAAGACGTGTGAGCACAATGCGCGCGAAAGCACCTTCGCGATGACGCCTGCGCTGCAAGAGTTCCTGCTGGCCTTTCCGGCGCTGTTCTCGATCGTCAACCCGGTCAGCGGCGCGTTCATCTTCAACACCGTCACCGTCGGGCTGAGTGCGGCGGACCACGCGCGCCTGGCCCGGCGCGTCGCCGTCAATTCGGCGGTGGTGATGATGGTCGCGCTGTGGGCGGGGTCTTACGTGCTCGCCTTCTTCGGCATCACGCTGGCCGCCCTGCGCTGCGCGGGCGGCGTGATGGTCGCGTTGTCGGCCTGGAGCCTGCTCAACGCGCCCGAGCGGCAGGAGGCGCGCAAGCAGGAACAGATCGCAGACCGCGGCACCCGCGACGACATCGCGCTGTTCCCGCTGACGATCCCGTTCACCACCGGCCCCGGCACGATCTCGGTCGCGATCGCGCTGGGTTCCGCCCGCCCGCCCGCCGGCGGGGGGCTGCTGCTGGCGTTCTTCATCGGCGTCTCGGCCGCGGCCCTGGCGACCGCGGTGACGGTGTGGGCGTGCTACAGTACCGCTGAGCGCCTGCACCGCCTGCTGGGTGCCAATGGCGGCCGCACGGTGACGCGGCTGAGCGCCTTTCTCCTGCTGTGCATCGGCGTGCAGATCCTGATCACCGGCGTGCAGAACGTCCTCGGACCGCTGTTGCGGCCCTGAAGGGCTGCCGCAGCGCCGGGTTGGTGACGGCGGACGTATCCGGCTAAGGTCCGGTCGACGCGATTGGGGGAATTTCATGGCGCTAGAGACCGACGGAACGTTTCGTAGTAAATCCATTCCTGCAACGCTCATTCCCGGCGACGGCATCGGGCCGGAGATCGTCGATGCCGCCCTCGCCGTGCTAGATGCGCTGGGCTCGCCGTTCGACTGGGACCGACAGCAAGGCGGCCTGGCTGGCGTCGCGGCCTGCGGCGATCCGCTGCCCGCGGCCACGCTGGATAGCATCCGGAGCACCGGCCTGGCCCTGAAGGGGCCTCTCACCACCCCGGTCGGCGGCGGGTTCCGTTCGGTCAATGTGCGCCTGAGAGAGGAATTCCACCTCTACGCCAATCTTCGCCCCGCCCACACGCTGATCCCGGGCGGCCGGTTCGACGACATCGACCTCGTGCTGGTTCGGGAGAACCTCGAAGGCCTGTACATCGCGTTCGAGCACTACATTCCGGTGGGCGGCGACCCGCACGCTGTGGCGATTTCGTCCGGCGTGAACACTCGCGCCGGTTGTGAGCGTATCGTGCGCTACGCGTTCGAGCATGCGGTGAAGACCGGCCGCCGCAAGGTGACGCTGGTGCATAAGGCCAACGTGCTCAAGGCGCTGACCGGCCTGTTCCTCGAAGCAGGGCTCGAGATCGCGAAGGAGTACGAAGGCCGGATCGTCTGCGACGACCGGATCGTCGACGCCTGCGCCATGCAGCTCGTGCTCAATCCCTGGCAGTTCGACGTGATCGTCACGACCAACCTTTTCGGCGACATTCTGTCGGACCTGATCGCCGGCCTTGTCGGCGGCCTGGGTGCTGCGCCGGGTGCCAATATCGGCCTGCATGCCGCGATCTTCGAAGCCGTGCATGGCTCGGCGCCGGACATCGCCGGCAAGGGCCTCGCCAATCCCACCGCGCTGCTGCTCGCCGCGGGTCTGATGCTGGACCATGTCGGGCTCATCGATACCGCGCGGCGGTTGCGCGAGGCCATCGACGCCGTCCTGAACCAGGACAACGTCCGCACGCGCGACCTCGGCGGCACTGCATCGACGAGTGAGTACGCGAAGGCCGTCGTCCGGCGCATCGGCGGTTAAGGAGGGCGCATGAAAAAGGCATCGGACCTTCTCGTCGCGGCGCTGGAGAACGAGGGCGTCGAGCGCATCTTCGGCGTGCCGGGCGAGGAGAACCTCGACGTCGTCGAAAGCCTGAGGAAGTCCTCGATCGCGCTCGTCCTGACGCGGCACGAGCAGGCGGCGGCCTTCATGGCTGCGACCCACGGACGGCTGACCGGCAAGCCCGGCGTGTGCATCGCGACACTCGGGCCGGGTGCGTTGAACTTCGCCACCGGCGCCGCCTACGCACAGCTCGGCGCTATGCCGATGGTGATGATCACCGGTCAGAAGGGGATCATGACCTCGCGCCAGGCGCGGTTCCAGGTCGTCGATGTGGTCGGCACGTTCCGGCCACTGACCAAGCTGTCGCGCCAGATCGTCAGCGGCGTGCAGATCCCAACGATCGTCCGCGATGCCTTCCGCATCGCCACGGAGGAACGTCCCGGCCCCGTGCTGCTGGAGCTGCCGGAGGACGTTGCCGGCGAAACCTTTCCCGACACGCCGATGGTGCCGAGCCACCCGATCGAACTCCCGGTGGCGCATCGCGACGCGCTCGACCGGGCCGCGTCGATGATCATGCAGGCTGAGCGGCCGCTCATCATGCTGGGCGCGGCGGCGAGCCGCCCGCGCGTCACCGCCGGCCTGAACGGCTTCGTCCGCCGCACGCAGATCCCGTTCTTCACCACGCAGATGGGCAAGGGCACCGTCGCGGGCGGCAGCAACCTGTACATGGGCACCGCGGCGCTGTCGGAACGCGACTACGTGCATGAAGCCGTGGAGCGCGCCGACCTCATCATCGCCATCGGTCACGACACGGTCGAAAAGCCGCCGTTCATCATGGGCCCCGGCGGTCCGAAGGTGATCCACATCAGCTACATGCCGGCGACCGTCGAGCAGGTCTACTTCCCGCATGCCGAGGTGGTCGGCGATGTCGGCCCCAGCCTCGACCTGCTCGCCGACCGGATCGAGGGCAGGCTGCACAACGCCGGCGCGTTGCTGCCGCTGCGCGTCGGCATTCTGGACCGGATCACCGACCGCGAGACCGAAGACCGCTGGCCGCCGACGCCGCAGCGGCTGGTGCACGACGTGCGCCAGGTCATTCCCGGCGACGGGATCGTGGCGCTCGACAACGGCATGTACAAGATCTGGTTCGCGCGGAACTACCGGACTTACGTCGCCAACACGCTGCTGCTCGACAACGCGCTGGCGACGATGGGCGCGGGGCTGCCGTCGGCGATGATGGCGAGCATCCTGTATCCGGACCGCCGCGTGCTGGCGGTGTGCGGCGACGGCGGCTTCATGATGAACAGCCAGGAGATGGAAACTGCCGTCCGGCTGAAGCTGAACCTGGTGGTGCTGATCCTGGAGGACAGCGCCTATGGCATGATCCGCTGGAAGCAGGCGGTGGACGCGTTCCCGGACTGGGGCCTGACGTTCGGCAACCCGGACTTCGTTCGCTACGCCGAAAGCTACGGCGCGGCGGGGCATCGCGTGCAGGCGACGGCCGACCTGATCCCCACCTTGGAAGCCGCCTTCGCCAGCGGCGGCGTGCATTTGGTGGTGGTGCCGATCGACTACAGCGAGAACATGCGCGTGCTGGTCGAGGAGCTGCGCCAGCGACTTCCGGTGCTGCCCGCCAAACCGTAGCCGGCGCAAGCTGTCAGGACGCCGGCGAGGAAAGGGCCACTCGGCTGACACCGATCCACCACTGGTTGCATTCGTGCTCGATCTGACGCGCCTCTTCGACGTGCTCGTCATCGGCGGCGGCAACGCCGCATTGTGCGCCGCCATCACCGCGCGCGAGGCCGGGTGCAGCGTGCTGTTGCTGGAACATGCGCCGCGGGCGTTCCGCGGCGGCAACAGCCGGCACACGCGCAACCT
>DATEQV010000430.1:0-23504 GCA_035272265.1 Acidisphaera sp.
TGGCTCAATCGCTGTCGGCGGCTGGCGAAAGATTGGGAGAACCTTAACCGCAACGCGCTCGCCTTCCTCAAGCTCGCGTCCATCCGCCTCATGCTACGAAAGCTCTGCAATCCCTGCTAAAGTCTCCGGACAGACTCTAAGCGTCGTCGCCTCGGCGTGCAGAGCCGCAATCTGCTTACTGAGTCGGTGTAAGTAGCCTACCGTAACAAAACCAAGACCTACTGCTACCCCGACAACGATAGCTGCGCCCGTATCCACCGCGGCGTCCTCCGTCTCGGCTCTAGGCCACTTGTAGAGCGACGACATTACCCGTCGGCTGACAGTAGGCTGCGGCGCAGAAACAGGCCCAGTCGGCCATCAGCCGTGCACGCTTCTCGATCAGATCACCGCGCCGGTAGGCCGCTTCGACCTTGTCGGACAGAGTGTGCGCGAGCGCGGCCTCGGCGACTTCGCGAGGGTAGCCGGTGCTTTCAGCCGCCCAGTCCCGGAAGGTGCTGCGGAAGCCGTGCACGGTGAGATCGTCGCGATTCATGCGCCGCAGCACCGCCGTCAGCGTCATGTCGGAAAGCGGCGTGGGGCGGGTCCGAATCGGACTAGGGAATACGAAAGCATCCGCCGCAGGCTCGCCCAGCCGTACCGCCCCCAGCACGTCCAGCGCGGAATCGGACAACGGCACCCGATGCTCACGGCCAGCCTTCATTCGTTCGGCGGGCACCGTCCACGTCCGGGTCTGCCAATCGACCTCGCCCCAGCGCATGCCCCGGACCTCGCCCGAGCGGGCGGCGGTCAGGATGGCAAACTCCAAGGCGCAGGCAGCGACGCCGTCACGGGTCCGAAGGTCGGCCATGAAGCCGCCGACCTCGCGCCAGGGCAGCGCGGGATGATGCTGCACGCGGGCGACCTTGGCGCGGGCGGGAAGCAGGTTCGCCAGATGGCCGCGCCAACGGGCCGGGTTCTCTCCGTCGCGCCAGCCGCGCGATTTCGCGTAGTCAAGCACCGCCTCGATTCGCCCGCGCAGCCGCGTCGCCGTTTCCGGCACGCGGCGCCAAAGCGGCTCCAATACGGACATGACGGCGCCGGTATCGACCCTCGCGACCGGCAGCTTCCCGAGCTTGGGCGAGGCGTGCGTCTTGAGCGTCGCCTCCCACTGCGCCGCGTGCTTGTCGTTCCGCCAGCTCGCCCGGTGCGCGGCGATGTAGAGTGCGGCGACGTCATCGAACGTATGCGCTGCGCCCGCCTCTGCGGCGCGTTGGGCGGCCCGATGCGCGATCGGGTCCACATCATTGCGCAGCAGCTTGCGGGCGGCCGTAGCAGCTTCCCTGGCCTCTGCAAGCGCCACGTCGCGCACGTTGCCCAAGCCCATCTCGCGCGACTTGCCTGCATAGACGTAGCGGAGCGTCCACTTGGCCGCGCCCCGGCCAGTGACGAAGAGGTAGAGATTGCCGCCGTCCGCGTGCCGGGCCTGCTTGCCCTTCGCGACCTTGCTCCGGACTTCCGTCGCCGTGAGCTTGCCCGCCACCGCCGCCTCCCGGTCCACAATCCAGTCCACAATACGTTGTGGACTAGCTGGGAACAAGCGGAAACACGGGGAAACGTCCGACGCGACAACTGCCGCTGTTTTCAGGGCTAAGTGAGACAGATGGGAGCGGCCGAGAACAAGGCTTCGACGGACACTCCCTCCGCCATCCCCCTGCCATGCCCGCCCGCCGTCGGATCGGAAATCGAGGCGATGGCCCGGTTGGTTTCCTGAAACGTGAGAGGCAACACGTCACGCTCCCGTCACGTCACGCACCCGTTGAGGCAGGTCAATGCGACGGCGGCCCAATCGGCTACAAAGCGATCGTTAAACCGTTTCATTGATCGTAGAGGAATTATTCCCTATGAATGCCATCCTTCAGAAGACGCCGCGGATAATCGCCATTGGGCTGAGCGGCGCGCTTGCGGTAGGGGTCGCTGCCCTGGCCGCGCCTCCGACATCAACGCCGACTGCGCCGCAGCCCGCTGCCGGAGCGACGATGCCGCAAATGCCGCTGCATTTGCCAGCGCAGCCTACGAGCCCCGAGTCCGCCTGCGGAAACGAAAGGCCCACCAACACGCCGACCGGCGGCCTTCCGGTCCAGCCTGTGCCATGCCCGCCCGCCATCGGATCGGAAACCGAGACGAAGCAGGGACCAAGTGGCACGTTCAGGGAGGCTCCCAGCGACGTGCCGAAGTAGAGATCAGCATCGGCGCGCCTCGCTATTGCGCACCGTATCGCGCGCGCGCGACGGCGATGCTGGTACTTGCGCCGCCGCCGTCCGCCGCCATTCGGACGACTGAGAGGGGGATAGAACACTCCCTCCGCCAGCGCAGGTGGTCTCGAGGGGCCCTTGGCGGAGCTGATTTCCCCGGCTCACGTAGGTCGAGGGGCAGGCGTGTCGCGCTCGGCGGCGGCACGCGTTCTCAGTCCGGTACCTCGCTCTGACGGTCGGTCGGTTGATGAGCGTGCCGCAGCGCCGCGTCGATTTGCGATGCTCGCGGCAGACTGCCGCGAGCTCCCACCTCGGTGGCCGACAGCGCCGCGGCGACCGCGGCGCGGCGTATGGCCGTCGCCAGCCCGACGCCTCGATCCAACGCCGCCGCCAGCACGCCGACGAAGCAGTCGCCGGCCACCGTCGTGTCGCGCATACCCACCGGGATGGCAGGCATGTGCCGCCAGCCCGCGTCGCTCGTCGCCTCCGCCCCCTGCGCGCCCATCATCCGCACCGTCGGCACGCCGAGCGCGGCATGGATCGAGGCCGGGTTGTTCCCGGTCGCCAGCCGCTCCCCCAGCCACGCGATCTCCTCGCTGTCGCCGATCAGCAGATCGGCGTCACGCTGATCGCGAACCGGCCCGTCGCGGCGTCGCAGTGCACGATGGCGCGCACGTCCACTCCGGCCTCGGCCACACCGGCCAGCGCCAGATCGACGAGCGCATCGCGCCCGACCGCGCCGACGATAGCCACGCGGGCGCCGTCCTGCGCCGCCGCCACCACCTGGTTGACGCCCTTCCTGCCCGGAGAAACCCGGCCGCCGTCGCTCCAGATCGTGTCGCCGGTTGCCGGCACCCACGCGACGAGGAAGACGAAACTCCACGTTGATCGCGCCGAAGACGGTCAGCATGGGCGGGCCTTGCATGATCTGGCTGCTGTTGTTCCCGATGATCTATCTCGCCGGCGGGGTGGGCCGATGAGTCTGCCGTCCGTCCTGGTGGTGTGGCTGGTTCTGCTCGGTCGCGTCGGGCTGGAGTTCGTGCTCGGCAGCCGTGCCGCGCCGATGATCGGCGCCGGCCTCGCGATCCTGGTGGCGCTGACCTTCATGCGCCTTGTCCGCACACCGGGACTGCCCGCCGCCTTCGCGCTGGCGGCGGTGTTCTGGCTGGCCGTGCTGCTCGGACTCGGCAGCCTCGATCCCGCCACGCGGCACGACGTGCCCGCGCCTTCGCGCACCGAGACGTCGCACGGCAACGCTTGAGACGGGCCGCGGGACTCAGGCCAGCGTAGCCGGCAGTTCCTCCTCGGTGAACGGTCCGTCCATGACGCGGCGATAGAGCGCCTCGACCTCGTCTCGCGTCACGTGGGCGGTGCCGAAGTGGCTCACGGCAACCGCGCCGGTCGCCATCGCCAGCGCCAGCACCTCGCGCCGCGAGAGCCCGCGCGTGAGCCCGTAGACCAGCCCGGCGAGGAAGCTGTCGCCGGCGCCGACGGCGCCGTTCACGACGACGGGGATGGCCGGCATCCGGTCGATCCCCTCCCTCGTGGCGAGCATCGCGCCTTCGCGTCCCAGGCTGACGGCGATCATCTCCGCGGCGCCGCCGGCGAGCAGCGCTGCGACCGCCTCGTCCTGCGCCGCCGGGTTCGGCAGCTCTTCGCCCGCCAGGTACTCAAGTTCCGACTGGCTCAGTTTCAGCAACTCGACGCCGCATCCCAATGCCGCACGCAGGCCCGCGCGCGACGTGTCCAGCGCGAATCGCACCCCGCGCGCGTGAACGATCCTGGCCGCGCGCGCATAGAAGTCGTCCGGCACGCCCGGCGGCAGGCTGCCGCTCGCAACCAGCCAGTCCGCCTCGACGCGGCTGAGGGCGTCGAGCTGCGTCAGCCATTCCTCCGGACCGACCGCAGGGCCGGTGGGAACGAAGCGGTATTCGAGCTCGCTCTCGTCCTCACGCACGTTGATGACGATGCGGGTGTCTTCGCCGATCCGGATGCCCCGCCAGGGAACGTCCGCGGCGTCGAGCAGGTGCTCGATCATGCGGCCCGTCACACCGCCGGTCATCACCAGCGCCATGACGTCCTCGCCGAGGCTGCGCAGCACCCGTGCGACGTTGATCCCGCCGCCGCCCGCGTCGATCCGCTCGATGTTGGTGCGGATCTTGTGGTACGGGCGCACGACATGGGTGCTGCACGCCAGGTCGACGGCAGGGTTCACCGTCAGCGTCACAACGGTCATGTCACCGTCCCGTAAAGATCGACCATCGGCACAAACCCGAACGCTTCAGCGGGACCGGATAGGGCCCGCCCTGGCGCAGTCAAGCATTGACATGGCGCAAGCACGTCCCCCGCGGAGGACTCGGCGGCCGAAGCCACAGACGATCAGGGAACGGCGGTGACCAGGAGGAAAACCGCGAAGATCACCAGATGAACGATGCCCTGCAGGACGGTGGTGCGGCCGGTGCCCAGAGTAAGCGTGCTCATGAACAGCGTCAGCAGCAGCAGCACCACGTTCGCCTGCGACAGTCCCAAGGCCAGATTCTGGCCGGTGACCAGAGACGCGACCGCCACGGTGGGAATGGTCAGGCCGATGCTGGCGATCGCCGAGCCGAGTGCGAGGTTCAGGCTGTTCTGCAGCCGGTTGACCAGTGCCGCGCGCACCGAGGCGATGCCCTCAGGCAGCAACACAAGGGCGGCGATCACCACGCCGAGCACGGCGTGCGGAAGTCCCGCGCCGTCGATCGCGCGCTCGAGCGGAGACGACAGCAGCTTTGCGAGCAGGACCACCGCCGTGAGCGACACCAGCAGCAGCACGACGCTCGCCAACGCCACACGGGCGGGCGGTTTGACCGGCTCAACGTCCGGCGAGTCGTCATCTCCAGTGCGAACGTCCAGGAAGTAGTCCCGGTGGCGGACCGTCTGGACGAACACGAAACCGGCATACAGCACCAGCGAGACGGCGCCGACCGTGATGAGCTGGAACGGCGAATAGTACGGGCCCGGCGCGGCCGTCGTGTAGTTCGGCAGCACCATCGCGAGCACCGCCAGCGGCCCGAGCACGGTCAGGGCCGCGGACGCGCCGTGCAGCTGGAAGCTCTGCACGCGGTACTGGCTCGCGCCGAGCACGAGGCATAAGCCGACGATGGCGTTGAGCACGATCATCACGGCCGAGAAGACGGTGTCGCGGGCCACCGCGTCGCTGCCGGGGCCGCCCGCCAGCTGGATCGAGACGATCAGCGCCACCTCGATCACCGTGACCGAGACGGCCAGCAGGATGGAGCCGAACGGCTCGCCGAGCCGCAGCGCCAGCACCTCGGCGTGATGCACGGCGGCGAACACCGACCCGCCGAGCAGGAAGGCCGACGGCACCTGCACGAGGAGGGTGTCGGCCGCGACGACATGGCCGAGCTTCAGGCCCAGCAGCAGGCTCGCGAGGACGGGCACGAGCCAAGTCCATGTAGGGACCGTATCGTGTTGATGGCTGGACATGGGCGGGGGCCGTGGCGAGGTGCGTACGGCGCCTTACCGCACAGTCGGCGGACGGGCGCAATCGGCAAAGCCGGCGGCCGGCCTGCACGCCCGGCCTAGGCGCCCTCGCGCGGGGGATTCCAGGACAGCCAGGAATTGTCACCGGCGAACAGCGCCTCGCTCATGCGCGTCTCGCGCGTGACGACGAGCTCGAGGAAGGTGTCGAGGTCGTCGATCCCCCGGATGCCGGCATAGCCGCGCTCCAGCAGATCCTGCAGGTCGCCGTAGCCCGCCATCCGCGCCGGGCGGTGCATCAACTTCAGCGCCGCGCCGATGAACGGCTTGCGCACCAGCCGCTCCAGCGCGTGGCCGAGATGCTCGATCAGCTGGATCTGCCGCTCCCGCTGCTCTCGCTGATCCACTTCGCGGTAGGCGTCGCCATACGCCGCGTCGTCGAGCGGCGGCGCGTCGGGCCCGAGCCGGGCGCCCAGCACCTGCACCATCGCCATGTCCAGCGTCTCGGAGATGGCATCCAGCTCGATCGCGTCGGCCACCGTCTCCAGGCCGGCCGTCGGCAGGGTGGCGATGACCAGGGGGGCGGCGTCCTCCACCTGATCGTCGCGGTGGGCGGGATCCTCGACGGTATAGAGGTCGGAGATGAAGAACGCGGCGGCGCGGCCGAAATGCGGGCTGGCCAGCAGGTCCGCGTGGGTGCGCGCGAGGCGATCGACCTGCCAAGCGCGCAGTTTTCGCCGCGCCGTGGCGGCCACCGGGTCCGTGCGTGCCGCGGCGCGCAGGACAGGCCCGCGGGCCAGCTGCTCGCGCAGCCGTTCAACCACCATCGCGCGGCTCAGCTCCTTGGTCCGCTTGCTCACCGTCCGTTTCTCCCCGCCGCGTTGCGTACGCTCAAGGACCGGCGTTCCCGGGTCTGCCTAGACTGCGTCATCGTGTGAACCTGCACGTTCAGAAACCAAGAGGAAGCGGGGCGAGACGCCATGCCAAATCGCGAGCGGATGACACCGGTCGACACAGCTTGGCTGCGCATGAACCGGCCAAACAACCCAATGATGATCGTCGGCGTCATGAAGCTGGAAGGGCCGGTCGATACCGCCAAGATCGAAGCCTTGATCAGCGAACGCCTGCTGCGCCATTCGCGTTTCCGCCAGTTCGTCGATCGCACCGCCATCGGCTGGTTCTGGACCGACGACCCGCATTTCGAACTCGGCCGGCATGTACGCCGCGTCCGCCTGCCTGCCCCTGGCGGCAAGGCGGAGCTGGAGACGTTCGTCGCCGAACTCGCCTCCCAGCCCCTCGATCCGAACCGGCCGCTCTGGCAGTTCCACCTCGTCGAGGACTACGAGGGCGGCATCGCCGTCGTCAGCCGCATTCACCACGCGATCGCAGACGGCATCGCCCTCGTCCGCGTCATGATGTCGATAATGGATGAAGCCAACGCCGCGCACGGCCTGGAGGAGATCCTGGACGGTGGAGAAGGCGGGGTCGATGCCGGGCTCGGGCTGGGCAGCCTGGTCGGTTCCCTGTCGAGCGCGGTCGGCCAGAGCATGCGGATGTACGGCTCGATGCTGCGGCTGGCCACCAATCCGCTGCAGATGTTCGACTACGCGCGCACCGCCTCGGGCTTCGCCAGCGAGTTCGCGTGGCTGCTGTTCATGCCGACGGACACCAAGACGCGGCTGAAAGGCACGCCGTCGGGCAACAAGCGCGTCGCCTGGGGCGAGCCGATCCCGTTGTCCGAGGTCAAGGCGGTCGGCCACGCGTTGGGCTGCTCGGTCAACGACGTGGTGCTCTGCGCCGTTGCCGGCGCCTTGCGTGGCTATCTCGCCTCCAAGGGCGATGCCGTGGACGGCGTTGACATCCGCGCGCTGGTGCCGGTCAACCTGCGCCCGGCGGACGAGCCGCCGACGCTCGGCAACCGGTTCGGCATCGTCGGCGTACTGCTGCCGGTCGGCATCGCGCATCCGCTGGAGCGGCTGTACGAGGTGCGGCGGCGCATGGAGGAGCTGAAGAGCTCCTACGAGCCGCCCGCGACGCTGATGCTGATCGCCTCGATGGGATTGGGGCCGAAGCTGCTGCAGGACCAGCTGTTCGACCTGCTGACCTCGCGGTCCACCGCGGTGATGACGAACGTGCCCGGCCCGCAGCGCCCGCTTCATATCGGCGGCTGCCGGGTGCGCGACGTGATATCCTGGGTGCCGCAGTCGTGCGACCTCGGCCTCGGCCTGTCGATTCTGTCGTTCGACGGTACCGTCCAGTTCGGGGTCACGACGGACGCGGCCCTGGTGCCCGATCCGGACGAGATCGTGAAGCGCTTCCTGTCGGAGTTCGAGGCGATGCTCTACTCCGTGCTGCTCGACGCGAAGTCGCACCCGGCGCAGCCTCAGCTCGAAAGCGACTCGGCGGCGAAGGCCGCGTCCAGCCGCTCCATCTCGTCGGAAGCGGCGCACGCGCTGGCTTCCGAGTAGAGCTGCTTGGCCTCGGCGAGGCGCTCGCGGCCGAACAGCCGCACCAGCCCTTGCGCGTACTCGATGCGCGCAATGGCCGAGTGCGGGATCAGCCGCATCGCCTCGGTGTAGTGGTGCAACGCCGCCTCGCGGCTGGCGCCGTAGGTCAGGCGCGCGAGCAGCGCGCCGACCTTGGCGACGATCTCGGCGTGGAAGGCACCGAACGCGATGTGTGCCTCGGCATGGTTCGGCGCGAGGGCGAGCGCGCGTTCGAGGCCGTGGCGCACCTTGCCGGCCAGCCCCTCGGCCAGCGCGCGGGTGATCGAGATCGCCTGGCTGTAGCGGCCGACCGCCTGCGCATGGAAGTACCATGCGTTCGCCAGATCGGGCGCGGCGGCCTGCAACGTCTCGGCGCGCCTGGTCGTCGCGACCAGCATTGCCAGCTTCCGCTCCTCGTCCTGCTCGATATAGGTCGCCTGGATGTTGGCAGCCTTGTTGGCGGCGTTGTAGCCGAGCAGCCCCAGTTCGGTGCCGAGCGTGGTCGCCTCGGCGAAGTCGCCGCGGTGATAGGCGCGCCATGCCTGCTGGAGCGCGGCGGAAGCTGCGTCGGGTGCCAGTTTGGCGGCAAGCGCCGGATGGGCGGCGGTGATCTGCTCCACCCAGGCGGCATCGGGAAACGGCTCGCAGTCGCCCTGGTGCAGCCGCGGCCAGAGCTTTGCCAGCGCGTCGGGGGCGTAGTCGAACGCGCGCGACACCGTTTGCTGCGTCATGGCGGGCTCCTGTCTGTTCCGCTCGGGCGGGAAGGCGCGAGCGCCGCTTGCAAGCGGGCGAGCGCGCGGTCGATCTCCGCCAGCACCGAAGACACCGGATTGCCGGACGTGCGCGGCGGGGCCGCTGCACGCAACGTGCGGGTCTCGTCGTCCAGAACCGCACGGTCCAGCCGGACGCCGTGCCTGGCGAAGATCGGCTCCAGCACCTCGGCGCGGCGGCGCAATTCGGTGCGGGTCTGCTGGTAGGCGTGCTCGCACAGGCGCTGCCGGTCGGCGTAGCTGAACACGTTGACGAAGAACATCTCGGGGTCGTCGGTCGGCGGCTCGAACAGCACGATGTCGGCGTCGGGATAGTCGACGGCGTAGCGCCCCATCGCGGTACGCATGCGCGAGTGGATGATCGCGCGGAAGGTCTGCGACATGACCAGCGGCAGGCCGTAGCCGTCGAGCGGCCCGTGATCCTCGGCCTGTCGTTCCTTGGCCAGCGCGCGGTCGAATGGCACCAGCGGATTGATGCAGATAAGCAGCTTCACGCCGTCGGCGAGTGCGACCGACGCGTGCAGCGTCTTGTTCAGCACGCCGTCCACGTAGGTGCGCCCGTTGATCGGAACGGGCGGGTAGTAGCCGGGCAGCGCGGTGCTCGCCTGCACCGCGCGCGAGATCGTCACGTCATCGAGGCCCGGCGTACCGAAGGGCACCGAATGGCTGGAGTCGAGATCGGCGGCGACCACGAACAGCTTGTGCGGCAGCTTGCGGAAATCGTTGGTCCGTCCGGGTGAAGCGAAAAGATGGCTGAGGGCGGCGGCCAGCGGGCCATTGTCGAACATGCCCGTCGGCACGGAACGGAAGACACGCTGGAAGCTTTCCAGGATGCCGTGCGAGAACGGCGCCTCCAGCCACTGCATAAACGAGGACACGAACAGCGACGGCAGGGCGAGCGCGCGCCGGAGATACTCGTGCCAGGCGGGCTGAAGCAGCCGGCCCGGGTCGAACGGGTCCTCGCCCGCTTCGCCGCTGATCATCATCCGATGCAGGGCGCGCGGGCTGATGCCATTGGCAAGGCACGCGGCGAGCACCGCGCCAGCGCTGACGCCGACATACGCGTCGCAGTCGAGGAGATCGAAGCCGGCCAGCGCCTCTTCCAGCGCGATCAACGCGCCGAGCTCATAGGTTCCGCCGAGAGGGCCACCGCCAGCCAGCGCAATGCCCCGGCGCGACCGACCCGCGTCCATCGTTTCCTCCCGTGTCATCACCGGGCCGGCAGTCGGCGTCGCATCGCCTACCGCCGGCTACCCTCGTGGCCCTTAGGCCTTCTCGGTCGCCTTCTCGCGCGCCGCGGTCTTGGCCGGCGGCTGTTCGGTCAGCGCGGCCAACTTGTCGACCACCTCGGTCAGCTTGGCGACACGCTCGGCGAGCGTGTCGATGTCGCGCTTGGTCGGCACGTTCAGCGTCGCGAGCGCGCGCGCCACCCGGCCTTCGAACACCTGCTCCAGCTTCTCCCAGCCCTCGCTGGTCCTGGCGGTGATCGATTCCATCTGCTTGCCCGCGACGTCGCGGGCGCGCTTCTGCAGCTTCTCGCCATCTTTCACCAGGGCCTCGAACATCTTGACGCCCTCTTCCTGGGCCTTGGCGAAGGCCCCGAGGCCGGCGAGCCAGATCTGGTTGGCGGACTCCATGATCGTCTTTGCCAACTGGCCGTCCGATGCCTCCTCGGCCATCTCTTCGAGCTTCTTCGCCATCTCGGCCTCCGGGATGTGTCTGAGGCTGCGATCATGCGCACGGGGGCCGAAAAGCGGCGATGAGCTAGATCAAGTGCCCCGGACGCGCCGTCGCCTACCTGTTGGGCGAAGAGGACGGCCGGCGTCGCGCGTTGCGGCAAGAGGGGGGCCGCGAGAGGGGAGCGATGATCTACTTCGTCACAGGTGCAAGCGGCTTCATCGGCAAGCGGCTGGTCCGCCGACTGCTGTCGCGTCCAGAATCGGTCATCTATTTCCTGACGCTCGATGCGTCCGACGAGGCGGTCGCGCGGCTGCGCGAGTTCTGGCAAGTGGGCGCCACGCGGGCAATTGCGGTCGCAGGCGACCTGACGAAACCGCGCATGGGCCTGGACGACGCGACGTTGCGGGCGCTGGAAGGCCGCGTCGACCACTTCTTCCACCTCGCGGCGATCTACGACCTGACGGCCGATCCGAAGGCGGTGATGGCGGCCAATGTCGGCGGCACGCGCAACGCGGTGGAGGTCGCCGGGCTGATCGGCGCGCGGCGCTTCCACCTGACCAGCTCGATCGCCGCCGCCGGCCTGTACAAAGGCGTCTTCCGCGAGGACATGTTCGAGGAAGCCACCCACCTCGAACACCCCTATTTCGCCAGCAAGCACGAAAGCGAGGCGATCGTCCGCCGCGACTGTACGGTGCCGTGGCGGATCTACCGGCCGGGCTCGGTCGTCGGCGACAGCACAACCGGCGAGATCGACAAGATCGACGGGCCGTACTACTTCTTCAAGCTGATCCAGCAGATGCGCAACCTGCTGCCGTCCTGGATGCCCATGCTCGGCATCGAAGGCGGACGCATCAACATCGTCCCCGTCGATTTTGTCGTCGCCGCGTTCGACCACCTGGCGCATGTCGACGGGCAGGACGGCAAATGCTTCCACCTGACCGATCCGTCGCCGCTGCGCGTGGGCGAGGTGCTGAACCTGTTCGCACGCGCCGCGCACGCGCCGGAGATGAAGCTGCGGGTCAACGCCGCGCTGCTGAACATGATCCCGATGGGGTTCATGCGCACGCTGCTGGCGTTGACGCCGGTGCGGCGCATCCGCGGGCTGGCGATCGACCAGCTCGGCCTGCCGGACGGCATCCTGAACTTCATCAACTACCCCACGCGCTTCGACTGCCGCGACGCGCAGCGGCTGCTGGAGCCGGCGGGCATCACAGTGCCGCCGCTGGAGAGCTACGCCTGGCGGCTGTGGGACTACTGGGAGCGGCACCTCGATCCCGACCTGTTCATCGACCGCTCGCTGCAGGGTCGCGTCTCGGGGCGCGTGGTGCTGGTCACCGGCGGCTCGGCGGGCATCGGGCGCGCGGCGGCGCAGCGGCTGGCGCGCGCCGGTGCGACCGTGCTGATCGCCGCGCGCGATCCGGTGAAGCTCGCGGAGACGCAGCGCGACGCCGAGGCCGAGGGCCTGCGGCTGTTCGCCTACGAGGCCGACGTCAGCAACCCGGAGCAGTGCGCGGCGCTGATCGCCGGGGTGCAGGCCGATCACGGCGGCGTCGACATCCTGGTCAACAATGCCGGCCACTCGATCCGCCGCGCGATCGACCACTCGTACGACCGGCTGCACGATTTCGAGCGGCTGATGCGGGTGAACTACTTCGGCGCGGTGCAGCTGACGATGGGCCTGCTGCCCGGCATGGTGCAGCGCCACGGCGGGCACGTGATCAACATCTCCTCGCTCAGCGTGCTGGCGAGTGCGCCGCGCTTCTCCGCCTATGTCGCGTCGAAAGTCGCCCTGGAAGGGTGGACGCGGTGTGCCGCGGCAGAGTTCCTCGACCGCGGCATCGCGTTCACGACGGTCAACATGCCGCTGGTGCGCACCGCGATGATCGCGCCCACCGACGCCTACGACAACGTGCCGTTGCTGAGCCCGGAGGATGCGGCGGAGCTGATCGTGCAGGCGATCGTGCGCCGTCCGGCGCGCGTCGTGACCGGTCTGGGCACGTTTGCCACCGTCGTGCACGAGTACGCGCCGCGCCTGGGACAGATCATCATGAACACGGCCTACCACATGTTCCCGGAATCGGCGGCGTCGAAGGGCGAGACGGGGAAGCGGTCGGCGCCGACGGCCGACCAGCTGGTGATGGCGCAACTGCTGCGCGGCTTCCACCTGTAGATGACGGCGACGGCCACGCTACAGGCTGCGCGCGGCCTCCGCCTCGAGGACGGCGAGCACGCGGGGCGAGAACAGGAAGGCGAGATGGCCGAGCACGGGCAGCACCGTCTCCCGCGCGCCGTCCAGGTGTCCGGACTCCTGCGGCACCACCAGCACGTCGAAGCTGCTCCACACCGCGTGGGTGGGCACCGTCGGCGCGCCGAGGCCGCGCAGCCACCCATTGCCCGGCAGCATTTCACGTGCGTCCTGGCCGATGCCCAGCCGCGCGATTCGCGTGCCGCGGTGCGGCGTGGCCAAGGTCACGAGCCCCGCGACGCGGCCCGCGCCGTAGCGGCGCAGATAGGCCCGGCACACGAGCCCGCCCATGCTGTGGCCGACCAGCAGCAGACGCGGAGTGCCGAGCGCCTCGATGCGCCGGTGCAGCGCGTCGGCCAAGGCGTCGATGCCGGCGAACGGGGGTTCGAGGTTGACGGTGCCCGCGTCGATGCCGCGCCGGCGCAGCCGCCGTCGCAGCCACCACCAGGCCCCGCGGTTGCAGGCGTAACCGTGCACCAGCAGCACGCGGGCCTGCGCCGGCTCGTCGCCCATCCAGAGCCGCTCGAACGGCTGGATGACGACGAAGGCGGCGAGGAAGGCCAGCACCTCGCCGAAGAAGCCGGCCAGCGCGCGCGGGACGCCCGCCTGCAGCGCGCGGCGCATGGCGCCGGGGTCGCTTAACGCCAAGGCATAGCGTATGGCGAAGAACACGACGATGCCGACGAACGTGCCGCACATGACGGCGATGGAAGCGGCGGCGAAGCCAAGCCCTGCCGCGTCGAGCAGCAGGACCGACACGAACCACCAGAGGGCCGCGGCGGTGAGCACGACGCGCAGCCAGAACGCGGTCATGCGACGACCGAGCCGGTGAACCGGGGCGACGCGGAGAAGGGACGGGAATGGAACGGATCTGGCTCAAGAGTTACCCGCAGGGCGTGCCGGCCGAGGCCGACATCCATGCCTTCCGCTCGCTGGTCGAGATGTTCGACCGCTGCGTCGCCGAGTACGGCACCCGCACCGCGTTCATCAGCATGGGCACTCGCCTGAGCTATCGCGACCTCGATCGCCTGTCGGCGCAGTTCGGCGCCTGGCTGCAGCAGGTGGCCCGGCTGCAGGCGGGCGCGCGCGTAGCGGTGATGATGCCGAACCTGCTGCAATACCCGATCTGCGTGTGCGGCACGCTGCGCGCCGGCGGCGTCGTGGTGAACTGCAACCCGCTCTACACGCCGCGCGAGCTCGAACATCAGCTCATCGACGCCGGGGCCGAGGCGATCGTGGTCGCGGAGACCTGCGCCTGGGCGGTGCAGGAGGTGCTGGCGCGCACCCAGGTGAAGCACGTGATCGTCACCAGCGTCGGCGAGATGCTCCACATGCCGCGCGCACTGCTGGTGGACTTCGTCGTGCGACGCGTGCGACGCATGGTGAAGCCGTATCGCATCCCGGGCGCCAACAGCCTGCGCGGCGCTCTCTCCCGCGGCCGGTCCGCCACGTTCAAGCCCGCCGATCCCAGCCCCGACGACATCGCCTTCCTGCAATACACCGGCGGCACGACCGGCGTGCCGAAGGGAGCCATGCTGACGCACGGCAACCTGGTCGCCAACGTCGAGCAGTCCTGCGCGTGGTTCAAGCCGGTGATGCGGCCGGGACAGGAGATGGGGCTCACTCCCCTGCCGATGTACCATATCTTCGCGCTGGAGCTGACGTTGCTGTTCTTCCGGATCGGCGCGCCCAATGTGGTGGTCATCGATCCGCGCAACCTGCCGGCGCTGATCGCGGAACTGCGCCGCTACAAGATCACCGCCATGGGCGCGGTCAACACCCTGTACAACGCGCTCGCCAACCACCCGGACCTCGCGAACGTCGATTTCTCGGCGTTGCGTCTCTGCGTCTCCGGCGGCATGGCAACGCACCGGGCGGTGGCGGAACGCTGGCACAAGGTCAGCGGGCGTCCGATCATCGAGGCGTACGGGCTGACCGAAACCTCGCCCGCGGCGACCTGCAACCGGCTCGACATCGAAGAGTACAGCGGCACCATCGGCCTGCCGCTGCCGTCCACCCTGGTGGCGATGCGCGACGACGACGGCAAAGACGTGCCGATCGGCGAACGGGGCGAGCTGTGCATAAGCGGACCGCAGGTGATGAAGGGCTACTGGAACCGCCCGGAGGAGACCGCCAAGACCATGACGCCGGACGGCTTCGTCCGTACCGGCGACATCGCGGTGATGGACGAGCAGGGCTACATCCGCATCGTCGACCGCAAGAAGGACATGATCATCGTCTCGGGCTTCAACATCTTCCCGAGCGAGATCGAGCAGGTCGTCTCGATGCTTCCCGGCGTGCTCGATGTCGGCGCCGTCGGCGTGCCCGACGAAGTTTCGGGCGAGGCGGTGATGATCTTCGTCATCAAGCGCGACCAGAGCCTGACGAAAGCGGCGGTCATCCTGCACTGCCGCCAGAACCTGACCGGCTACAAGGTCCCGCGCCACGTCGCCTTCGCCGACGACCTGCCGCGCACCACTGTCGGCAAGATCCTGCGCCGCGCGCTGCGCGAAATGGCGGCGACCTGGGTCGACCCGGACGCCTGATCCGCTCGGCTTCAATGTCCTGCCCGGTGCGAAGCCGCCGGGATGATTTTTCCTGATCAGGCCGCCGCAGGTTTTGGCCGTCGCATGAACCGCAACGCGAGCCGGGTGAGGGACGGCGTCGTCGTCGGCCGCAGCAGACGGTGATCGTAGCCGGCGAAGCGACGGTCGTTCTCCTCCAGGCATAGCGCCATCAGCTCCGGCACACTGACGTCGACGTTGCTGACCGCCTTGCTGCCGGTGACGGTGAAGTTGTTGTCCTGCTTCTTTTTAGTCCCTTGGGGCTTGTCCTTGCCGTCGTCCATGCCGCGGGCGATGCCGATCCGCTCCCAGGCGAGGAACACCCACGCCGCAGCCACCATCGCCTCGAAATACGGGCGCCGCCACCAGGGCAGCGTGGCGCGGTGCCAGGCGAGCCAGTTGGCGAACAGCAGGATGTGGCGGCACTCCTCCTGCATCACCGGCTCGAACGTGTCGACCAACTCGGGCGGGAAGAAGCCGGACTGCTTGGCCAGCGCGAACAGGCCGAAGGCGAAGAAGCTGTCGATGCACTCGGAGAAGCCGGTGACGAGGTAGGCCCACTCGGTGTGGCGCGGCGGCGGATAGGGCGGCTCGGGCTCCAGCTTGATGCCGTAGGCGGCGACAAGGTTGGACAGCACCGTCTTGTGCCGCCCTTCCTCCCAGCCGTTGAGCAGCACTGCGGCGTGCCAGTCAGGGTCGGCCACGGTGTCGGCGTAGGCCGACATGCGGATGCGGGCCTTGCCCTCGGTCTGCACGGCGATGTCCCAGATCGGCAGGGTGACCAGACGGTCGCGGGCCTCGGGGTCGAGCTTGGGCCAGTCGATGATCGTCGGCTTGTACGGGTTGAACGTCTCGCGGAACATCGCGGCGACGGCGCGCGAGTGCTGTTGCGTGCCCGGGCGGAGCGGGCCGGGCTCCGGGAAGGTCCAGTGGCGTGCCGCGTGGTCGGCGGCGGCGACCGCCGCGGGGTCGCTGAAGCGGAGCTCCGCCAGGCTGAGGCCGCCCGGCGGCGGGGCGATGTCGGCGTCGGCTGGCAACGAGCCGGCGCGCTGGGTGTCAGGAGCGAGTGCGATGTCGTGCATGTCGTGGGTCCCCGATATGTGCGGGTTCAACGGATGCGCCCGCGCTTAAGCCTTCTGGCGCACCGGATAAAGCGCGTCGCGCGCGGGTTTGATGGGCGCCTAGTGTCCCGATTCCGAAGTTCGTCGAACTTCGGAATCAGAGTGGGACACTAGAAAATCAACGTCTTAGTGGCCTGCTTATCCCAGAAGTTCGCGAGCGAACTTCTGGGGCAGGACACTACCCGCTTTCGCGGATGACCAGCTCGAAACCGAGATCGACCCGGCGCTCGCCGCCGGGATCGAGCATCAGCCGGGCCGCCGCCCGGCCGATCGCGGCGCCGTCGATGCGGACGGTGCTGAGCGGCGGCGGGGCGAAGCGGCCGAGTTCGAGGTCGCCGAGGCCGACGACCGCCACGTCCTGCGGCACACGCCGCCGCGGCCGGGCGACGCGCAGGCCTGCCAGCAGCCCGATCGCCAGCGCGTCGTTGGAGGCGAAGATCGCGTCGGCGTCCGGCAGGGTCGCGATCGCCGCCTGCCCCGCTGTCGCGTTGCGCTCCAGCACCAGCCGCTCGGGCGCCGCCAGGCCGGACGCGATCGCCTCGTCGCGGAACCCCTCCCACCGCCGCGTCGCGCGGGGATCGTTGCCGCCGACATACGCCAGAAGCTGCCGCCCGGTCGCGGCGAAATGCCGGGCGACGGCAACGCCCGCGGCGCGGTTGTCGAAACCCACGGCGGCGTCGATCGGGTGCTCCGGCAGTTCCCATGTCTCGACCACCGGGATGCGGGGCCGACGCAGCATCTCGGCTCCCCGCTCCGTGGCCGGTGAGCCGACCATCATCACGGCCTCCGGCCGGCGGGCCAGGAGGGCGACCAGCATCCGCTCCTCCTGTGCCGGGTCGTAGCGCGACTGCGCCAGCATCACCGCGTAGCCCAGCGCCTCCATCACGTCCGACAGGCCCTGCACGGTGTCGGCGAAGATCGCGTTGGCGATCGTCGGCACCAGCACGCCGATCGCCTGCGAGCGCGCGCTCGCCAGCGACCCGGCGAGCAGGTTGGGCACGTAGCCGAGCGACTGCATCGCCGCCTCGACCCGCCGCCGGGTCGGCTCGGCGACCTTGCCGGGGGTGCGGATGACGCGGCTGACCGTGATCGCGGAGACGCCCGCCCGCTCGGCGACCAGCGCCAGCGTCGGAGACGTTCGGGCCGGCGCGGGCTCGGCCTCGATCTGTTCGGTCGCAGCTTCCATGGCGGTAGCCTACAGGCTGCTCGCCCCCAGGCCGCTCGCCCCGGAGCGATGGTTGCGCAATCATCAATGACAGCGCTAGCATACCGGACAAGCACGACGTCAGGCAGGGAGGTGCCGATGATTTCCGCCGAGATGGTGCGCGACTACCGGCGTGACGGCGTGACGGCGTGATCGTGGTGCCGGACGTGCTGGGCGCCGACATGCTCGCGCAGCTTCGCCGGGTGATCGCGGACTTGGTTGCCGGGGCGGCCGCCGTCACCGACCACACCGAAGTCTATGACCTCGAGCCCAGCCACACGCCCACCGAGCCCCGCGTGCGGCGGATCAAGACGCCGCACAAGCTGCACCCGATCTTCGACGAGATCGTGCGCACCGGTCCGGTGCTGGACATCCTGCGCCGGCTGATCGGGCCGGGCCTGCGGCTGCACGGCTCGAAGCTCAACATGAAGTCGCCCAGATACGGCTCGCCGGTCGAGTGGCATCAGGACTGGGCGTTCTATCCGCACACCAACGACGACGTGCTGGCGATCGGCGTGCTGCTCGACGACACCGACCTGTCGAACGGTCCGATGCTGGTCACGCCGGGCACGCAGACCGGCCCGATCTGGAACCATCACGGCGAGGACGGGCACTTCGCCGGCCTGATCGACCCCGACGAGATCAAGACCGAGATCGCCCGCGCCCAGCCCTGCATGGGACGCGCCGGCAGCATGTCGTTCCACCACGTCCGCGCGCTGCACGGCTCGGCGCTGAACACGTCGGACCGGCCCCGCAACCTGCTGCTGTATGAGGTGGCGGCGAGCGACGCGTGGCCGCTGATGGGGGTGAAGGATTTCGACGAGTTCAACAGCCGCCTGCTGACCGGCGGCATGGTGATCGAGCCGCGGCTGGAGCGCGTGCCGGTGCGCATGCCGCTGCCGCCGGCGATCCGCCAGGGCTCGATCTACGAGACGCAGTCGGCTTCGCGAAAGACGTATTTCGAACGCGCCGCCTGACGCCCTCGCGGCGTCGGAACCAAGAACACCCTGGGGAGGGAACGCGCCAATGAGCGCCACCATGCCAAGCAGCGCCCCGATCGGCACGCGGCCGATCGACTGGCGCGTCGTCCTGTCGGCCTCGATCGGCTCGGCGCTCGAGTGGTACGACTTCTTCCTGTATGGCACCGCGGCGGCGCTGGTGTTCGGCGAGCTGTTCTTCCCGAAATCCGACCCGATGGTCGGCACGCTGCTGGCGTTCCTGACCTTCGGCGTGGGATTCCTCGTGCGGCCGCTCGGCGGCATCGTGTTCGGCATCATGGGCGACCGGTACGGCCGCAAGCCGGTGCTGGTCGCCACGCTGCTGATGATCGGGATCGGCACGACGGCGATCGGCCTGCTGCCGACCTACGCGACCGCCGGGTTCTGGGCGCCGCTGATGCTGGTAGCGTTGCGCGTGGTGCAGGGACTGGGGGCGGGGGCCGAGTATGGCGGCGCCGTCGTCTACCTCGTGGAGAGCGCGCCGCACGGGCAGCGCGGTTTCTGGGGCAGCTTCGCCCCGCTCGGCGTGACGGTGGGCAACCTGCTCGCCGCCGCGGCCTTCGCGCTGATGACCATGCTGCCGCACGATCAGCTGATGGCCTGGGGCTGGCGGCTCCCGTTCCTGGCCAGCTTCCTGCTCATCCTGGTCGGCCTGTACGTGCGGCTGCGCGTCGACGAGACGGTGGTGTTCGAGGAAGCCGTGGCCAAGGCCGGCCGCATCGAGCGCAACCCGGCCTGGAACGCGCTGCGCAAGCATCCGCGCAACTTCCTGGTGCTGCTCGGCGCGCGGATGGCGGAGAACGGGCTCGGCTACGTCTTTCCCCGTCTTCGGCCTGACCTATGCGACGAAGACGCTCGGCATCCCGCGCGCCGACGCGCTGTCGGCGCTGATGCTGTCGTTCGTCATCGAGCTGTTCACGATCGTCGGGTTCTCGACGCTGTCCGACAAGATCGGGCGGCGGCCGGTGTATCTGTTCGGTGCGGTGGCGGGGATCGTCTTCGCCTTCCCGTTCTTCGTGCTGATGGGCACGAAGGAGTGGATCTGGATCGCGGTCGCCTTCATCGTGGCGAACGGCATCATCAACGCGGCGATGTTCGGGCCGCAGGCGGCGTATTTCGCCGAGCTGTTCCCGCCGCACCGGCGCTTCGCCGGCTTCGCCTTCGCCCGCGAACTGGGCTCGCTGCTGGCCGGCGGGCCGGCGCCGTTCGTGGCGACCGCGCTGGTGCTGTGGTCGGGCGGGGCGTGGTGGCCGGTGGCGTGCTACGCGGCGCTGCTCTCGGCGATCACGTCGGTCGCCATCATCTGCGGGCCGGAGACGTATCAGGACGACATCACCGCCGACTTCACGCCACCGCTGGCCGCGCCGAGGGCGACGCCGCTGCGGGCCTGACGCCTCGCTGCTACGGCCGCATCCCGAACGCGCTGGGTCCCGGCGTCAGCAGCGGCCAGGCGAGGCGGGCGAACTCGCAGAGCACGCGGCGGGTGTCGCGCGGGTCGATGATCTCCTCGACCCAGAACGCCTCGGCGGTGCGGAACGGCGAGCGCAGCGCCTGCAGGCGGGCCTCGATCTCGGCGAGCTTCGCGGCGGGGTCGTCCGAGGCGTCGATCTCGGCGCGATAGGCGGCCTCGATCCCGCCCTCGAGCGGCAGCGAGCCCCACCAGGCGGACGGCCAGGCGTAGCGCAGCGCCAGGCGGCCGGCGGGCTGGTGGACGGCGCCGGCGACGCCGAAGGCATTGCGCACGATCACCGAGCACCACGGCACCGTCGCCTGGTTCACCGCCGCCATGGCGCGCACGCCGTGGCGGATGGTGGCGGCGCGCTCGGCCTCCAGGCCGACGCGGAAGCCGGGGCAGTCCACCAGATAGACGACCGGCAAGTGGAAGGTCTGCGCGAGGTCGACGAAGCGCACGACCTTCTGGCAGGTGTAGGCGTCCCAGGCGCCGGCGTAGAAGATCGGCTCGCTCGCCATCACCGCGACGGGGCGGCCTTCGAGGCGCGCGAGGCCGGTGATGATCGGGCGGCCGAACATCGCACCGATCTCGAAGAAGCTGCCGCGATCCACCAGCGTCTCGACGATCGGCCGCATGCGATAGGCCGCGCCGCGGTCGCGCGGGATGACGGCGAGCAAGGCCTGGTCGCGCCGCTTCGCGTCATCGGTGCAGGCGGTGACGGGCGGCACCGCGTGGACCGAGGACGGCAGGTAGGAGAGGAAGCGGCGGGCACAGGCGAAGGTCTCGGATTCGGTGTCGACGGCGTGGTCGACGGCGCCGCTACGGGTCTGGATCTCCCAGCCGCCGAGTTCCTGCTTATCGCGCTGCTCGCCGAGGGCGGCCACCACCGGCGGCCCGGCGACGAACATCGCCGAGGACTTCGTCATCACCGAGTAGTGGCTGGCAGCGAGACGCGCGGCACCCAGGCCGGCGACCGAACCGAGGCCGAGGGCCACCACCGGGACGGCGGAGAGGTTCGAGGTGGTGTAGTGGAAGCCGATCGCGGTGCCGATGCCGCCGGGCAGGTTGGCGCGGCCGGTGGTTTCGATGGTTTTCACCGAGCCGCCGCCGCCCGAGCCTTCGATAACGCGGATCAGAGGCAGTCGCAGCGCCTCGGCCATCTGCTCGGACATCAGCAGCTTGGCCGGGATGGAGGCGTCGGCCGAGCCGCCGCGCACGGTGAAGTCGTCGCCGATGATGACCACCGCGCGGCCGTCGATCAGGCCGCGGCCGAAGACGGTGTTGGACGGCGTGAAGGCGGCGAGCTTGCCGGTATCGTCGTACTCGGCGCGGCCGGCGATGGCGCCGACCTCGTGGAAGCTGCCGGGATCGAGCAGGCCGTCGATCCGCTCGCGCACCGTCAGCCGCCCGGCGTCGTGCTGGCGGCGCACCTTGTCGGCGCCCCCCATCTGGCGGGCGAGGCGTTCGCGTTCGCGGAGTTCGTCGAGTTCGGGCTGCCAGGTCATGGGGCCTGCTTGTTGTCGTCGGTCGCTGGATTCATCGCCGCAGTCATCTTGCCATAGTCATGCTCCTGCGTTGACACTCTCCCCGACCGGGGGGGTCGGACCATGAAAAGCAGCAGAATGACGACCTACATCGTGATCGCGATGGTGTTGGGTATCGCCATTGGTGGCACGGTCCATTCGTCGTTCGCCGACCCCGCGACGCTGAAGTTGATCGCGGGATACGTGTCGATCGGCAGCACCATCTTCCTGCGGCTGATCAAGATGATCATCGCGCCGCTGGTATTCTCCACGCTCGTCGTCGGCATCGGCCACATGACCGACGCGGGCGCGGTGGGGCGGGTCGGCGGCAAGGCGTTGCTGTGGTTCGTCTGCGCCTCGCTGGTGTCGCTCACGCTCGGGCTGATCCTGGTCAACCTGTTCGAGCCGGGAGCCGGCGCCCACAAGGTCGCGACCGGGGTCAACTCCGGCATCGACTCGCACGCCATGACGCTGGACGGGTTCATCAAGCACGTCTTCCCGGATTCCGCCGTCCGGCCGATGGTCGACAACGAGATCCTGCAGATCGTCGTGTTCTCGGTCTTCTTCGGCATCGCCTGCACCGCCGTCGGCGCGCGCGCCAAGCCGGTGCTGGAGGGGATCGAGGGCCTCAGCCACATCATCCTGCGCGTCACCGGGTACGTGATGATGCTGGCGCCGCTTGGCGTGTTCTGCGCGTTGACGGCGACGATCACCACGAATGGCCTCGGCATCCTGGTGAACTATGCCAAGTTCATGGGCGAGTTCTATCTCGGCCTCGTCATCCTGTGGGGATTGCTGATCGTCGCCGGGTTCCTGATCCTCGGGCCGTCGGTAAGACGGCTGATCCAGCTGGTGCGCGAGCCGTTCCTGCTCGCGTTCAGCACCGCAAGCTCCGAGGCCGCCTATCCGAAGATGCTGGAGCAGCTGGCGAAGTTCCCGATCTCCACGAAGATTTCGAGCTTCGTCCTGCCGCTCGGGTATTCGTTCAACCTCGACGGCACGATGATGTACTGTACCTTCGCGACCGTGTTCATCGCGCAGGCGTACGACATCCACCTGTCGATCGGCACGCAGATCGCGATGCTGCTGACGCTGATGCTGACGAGCAAGGGGGTGGCGGGCGTGCCGCGCGCCAGCCTGGTGGTGATCGCGGCGACGCTGGGCCAGTTCGCCCTGCCCGAGGAGGGGCTGCTGCTGATCCTGGGGATCGACCAGTTTCTCGACATGGGCCGGTCGGCGACGAACGTGATCGGCAACTCGCTGGCGACCGCCGTCGTCGCCAAGTGGGAAGGCCAGCTGGTGATGGACGAGGAGACGATGGCGGCGATCGCCGACGTCGAAGGCGCCGTGGCTTGAACCTGCGGGCGGTTCTCGCCGGTCTGTTCGCCATCCTTGTGGCGGCCGGACCGGCGCGCGCGCAGGAGGTGGTGCTGACCGGCACGCTGAAGGCGGTCGCGGCACGGGGGACGATCCGCCTAGGCGTGCGCGAGGGCGCGGTGCCCTTCGCCTTCCAGAACAAGGCCGGGCAGCCGGTGGGATTTTCGGTCGATATCTGCCGGGGGATCGCGGCCGATGTCGGGACGGCGATTTCGCAGCCGTTGCTCGACGACGACGCGCCCGCCTGGCAGCGGGGGTTGCGGATCGTGTACGTGCCGGTCGCGGCTGATGCGCGGCTGGCGAAACTGGTTTCGGGCGAGATCGACCTGGAATGCGGGTCGACCACCGACAATGCCGAGCGCGAGAAGACGA
>DATEQV010000431.1:0-3760 GCA_035272265.1 Acidisphaera sp.
GGCCGCGACGCGCTCGAGTTCGACCTCACGCCGGCGGCATTGAGCGAGCGACTGCCCGCGGCACCGAAGCTGGACGCGGCGCCGCACGACGGCGAGGCGGTGTGGCGGAGCGCCGGCAGCCCCTGGGTGCGCGCGGTCAGCTTCGCGTCGGCCACGTTGCCCGACGCTTCACGCTTCGCGACGATGCTGCGCGACCCGCCCACGGCGACGGAGGACGCGGCATGACCCTGACCATTTGTTCCTCCGCGACCACCGACACCGGCCCGGTGCGGACGCACAACGAGGACGCGTTTGTCGATCGTCCCGACATCGGCCTGTGGGCGGTGGCGGATGGCGCGGGCGGCCATCAGGCCGGCGAAGTCGCCTCGGGCATGATCGCCGAGACGCTGGCGGCGATCCCGCCCGGCCTGAGCGCCGAGGAGATGCTGGCCCAGGTGCGCGCCCGCATCAGCGCCACCCACGAAGCCCTGCGGGACGAAGCGGCGCGGCGCGGCGAGGACACGGTCATTGCCTCGACCATCGTGTTGCTGCTGGTGCGGCAGGCGCATTTCGCCTGCCTGTGGGCGGGCGATTCCCGGGCCTATCTGCTGCGCGACGGCCAGCTGTCGCCGATCAGCCGCGACCACAGCCTGGTGCAGGAACTGGTTGATTGCGGGATGCTGGCCGAGGAGTCGGCGTCGAGCCACCCATCGTCCAACGTCATCACCCGCGCGGTGGGCGGCGGGACGGACACGCTGGAGCTCGACAAGGTGACGGGCGAGATCCGGCCAGGCGACCGGTTCCTGTTGTGCAGCGACGGCCTGTGCAAGACCATCTCCGACGCGCAGCTCGCCGCGTTGCTGCAAGACGCGGATCCGGTATCCGCGTCCGAGGTGCTCGTCCGGACGGCACTGGCAAATCATGCGAGCGATAACGTGACGGCGGTCGTGGTCTCGGCGGTGGCAAACGGGGCGGGACTCGACTGACCCGGCGCGCTGCCGCGAGCGATCCGGTTTCAATTGCATCTTCCTGCAGGCGTCACCCGCTACCATCGTCGGCTGCAGCGCGCCCGGCGGGGTGTGTTCGTTCGGCTACGTCGGGCCGACATACTGAGCGGACGCCTGACCCGCCCTTTCTTGCAGCGTCGAAGGCGTGTTATTTGCAGAATTGCAACTGATCGTAGTGTGGGAACCGCTTCAATGCGGGACGGACGCCGCGCGCACAGGGCCCGAGCGCGTGAGCTGGCTGGTGCTGCGGCACTCGTGTGGGCCCTGGCGCCGGCCCCTCCCGCCTTGGCACAGGCACCGCCGCAATTTCCGCTGACCCAGACGGTCCCGAACGTGCCGGCGGCGATCCCGCGCCCGCCGGTCGCGCCGCCGTCGCCGACCATCGTGCCCCCCGAGATCCCCTCGCCCGCCCCCGCGGTTCCCGCCGCCACCCCGGCGGTCAACGTCGCCATCCGCGGCGTTTCGGTCACCGGCGCCACCGTGCTGCCGCAGGCCGGATTGCAGGCACGCGTCGCCGGCCTCGTCGGCCCCTCGGTTCCGCTCTCACGGGTCGAGGCGGCACGCGTGGATCTGCTGAACGCCTATCGCGACGCCGGATACGTGCTCACCACCGTCACCGCGTCGCTGGACGCGGCCGGCAATCTCCGTTTCGTGATCGTCGAGGGACGGATCGTCGACGTGAAGCTCGATGGCGACATCGGGCCGGCCGGCGTGCAGGTCCTGCGCTTCCTCGATCACCTGACGGAACTGCCGGCGGTCGACACCGCAAGCCTGGAACGCTGGCTGCTGCTGGCCAATGACGTGCCCGGCGTGACCGTGCACGCCGTGTTGCGTCCCTCGCCCACCGATCCCGGCGCGCTGACGCTGGTCGCGCAGGTCAGCCGGCAGGAGGTGTCCGGCCTCGGCTCGGTCGACAACCGCGCCTATCCGCTGACCGGTCCGATCGAGTTCCTCGGCATCGTCGACCTCAACAGCTTCACCCAGTTCGGCGAACGGTCGGAGCTGTCGTGGTACAACACCGAGGGCAACACGCAGAATTTCGGCACCGCAACGGAAGAGTTCTTCGTCGGCGGCAGCGGGCTGAAGGTGCGCCTGTATGCCGGCTATGGCGTGTCCAACCCGTCCGGCTACCTGGCTGCGATCGGCTACCAGGGGCGCACCGCGGTCGGCGGCCTGTCGGCGTCGTACCCGGTCATCCGGTCGCGCGAGCAGAACCTGAACGTGGCGGCCTATCTCGACATCGAACAGTCGCAGGTTGACACCGCCGCGTCCGGCACCTCGATGCGCGTCGGCTCGGACAATATCCAGGTCGGGCGGATCGGCGCGGACTACAATCTGCAGGACGTGCTCGCCGGCGACAGCCGGCCGGCGCTCAACACGGCCAGCTTCAAGCTCTCGCACGGCCTGCCGTTCCTGGGCGGCACGCAGACCGGCGCGGCAGACGCCACGCGGGTGAACGAGGACACCGGGTTCACCAAGATCTCCGGCGAGCTGGTGCGCACGCAGACGCTGTTCTCGCCCTGGAAGGAGGCATCGGTCGCGTTGAAGCTGCTGCTGACCGGCCAGGGCAGCGGCGACATCCTGCCGCCGGTGGAGAAGTTCTATCTCGGCGGCTCGCAGTTCACGCGCGGCTACTATGCCGGCGAGGCGACGGGCGACAGCGCAATTGCCGCCACCGCCGAGCTCGATCTCAACACGCCGTACGAGACCGTCGTGTTCGGCCGGCCGATTTCGCTGCGGGCGCAATGGTACGTGTTCTACGATTGGGGCGAGGCGTGGCAGAATTCGGCGCTCGATCCGAACTTCCACCTGAGCTCTGAGGGGATCGGGCTACGCTTGGCGATCACGCGCTACACCGAGTTCGATCTTGAAGGCGACATCCGCAACACCCGCTTGCCCGAGGGCACGCCCGGCTCGGTGAAGCCGATCCCGGCGGAGGCAGGTTTCTGGGGCGTGCTGGCGCGGTTCTAGAGCACTACTCCCGCGCCGCTTGGCGCGGGAGTAGTGCTCTAGGAACATGAAGAGCGGGCAAATCCATCCGATCAGGTGATTCCACCTGATCGGAGTTTGCCCCAGGCGAGGGTACAACATGGCCGGCAGCCGCTCGCGTGATGGCACCGCAGACCGCATCCGCGGCGGCACCGCACGACGCGTCCGCTTCGGCCTGCTCGCCACCACGGCGCTGACGGCCGCCATCCTGCTGCACGCCGAACCCGCGCGGACGCAGCCGGCCGCGGGCGCGCGCCCGCAAGGAGGACAGGTGGTCGCCGGCAGCGCGTCGATCAGCACCACGCCCAGCACCACCACGATCGACCAGACCACGCAGCGCGCGGCGATCAACTGGAACAGCTTCAACGTCGGCAGCCAGCAGACGGTGACGTTCGAACAGCCGTCCGCGTCGTCGATGACGCTGAACCGCGTCAGCGGACCCGATCCGTCGAAGATCGCCGGGCATATCGACGCCAACGGCGGGATCGTGATCACCAACCCGGACGGCGTGGTGTTCTACCGGGGCTCGGAGGTCAACGCGACGGATCTCGTGGTCAGCGCGCCCGGCATCGGCAACCGCAACTTCATGCACGGTCGCATGGCGTTCGACCGGCCTGCCAAGCCGGGCGCGGCGGTGGTCAACCGCGGCAACCTGACGATCCGGCAGGCCGGGCTCGGCGCGCTGGTGGCGCCGGAGGTGCGCAACCGGGGCACGATCACGGCGAAGCTCGGGCACGTCGCACTGGCGGGCGCGGACGCGGCGACGCTCGACATGTACGGCGACG
>DATEQV010000432.1:0-21976 GCA_035272265.1 Acidisphaera sp.
CGAAGATCGAGATCTACAATTCGCTGTTGTCCGAACAGGGCGTCCTCGGGTTCGAGTACGGCTACTCGCTCGCCGATCCGAAGACGCTGGTGCTGTGGGAAGCGCAGTTCGGCGACTTCGCCAACGGCGCGCAGGTCATCATCGACCAGTTCCTCGCCAGCGGCGAGACCAAGTGGCTGCGCATGTCGGGCCTGACGCTGCTGCTGCCGCACGGCTACGAGGGCCAGGGCCCGGAGCATTCGTCGGCGCGTCTGGAGCGCTACCTGCAGCTCTGCGCCGAGACCAACATGCAGGTGTGCAACATCACCACGCCGGCCAACTACTTCCACGCGCTGCGCCGGCAGCTGAGGCGCAACTTCCGCAAGCCGCTGGTCATCATGACGCCGAAAAGCCTGCTGCGGCACAAGCTGGCGGTATCGAAGCTGGCGGAGATGACGGAGGACACCGGCTTCCTGCGCGTCATCCCGGAGATCGACGAGATCGCGCCGCCCGAAGCCGTCAAGCGCGTCGTGCTGTGCACCGGCAAGGTCTACTACGACCTGCTCACCGCGCGGCGCGAGGCCAAGATCGACGACACGGCGATCGTGCGCGTCGAACAGCTCTATCCGTATCCGGAACGCACGATCAGCAACCTGTTGCAGCCGTACGTGAACGCCGAGGTGGTGTGGTGCCAGGAGGAGCCGGAGAACATGGGCGCCTGGCAGTTCATCGACCGGCATATCGAGGGGTCGCTCGCCCATATCGAGATCAGGGCAAAGCGTCCGCACTATGTCGGCCGCAAGTCGGCGGCGAGCCCGGCGACGGGTCTGGCGCGCACCCACGCGCGCGAGCAGGTGGCCCTGGTATCCGAGGCGCTCGGCGGCCGCTGAGCACGGCATTTCCGATCCGCGGCCGAGTGTCCTAGGAAGCGCCCAGGGAAGCGCCCGGCGAGCGCGGCGGGCGGCAGGAGAGCGAGATGGCGACGGAGATCAAGGTTCCGGCCTTGGGCGAGAGCGTGACCAGTGCGACGGTCGCGCGCTGGATGAAAAAGGCCGGGGACGCCGTCGCCGCCGACGAGCCGCTGGTGGAGCTCGAGACCGACAAGGTCACGGTGGAGGTTCCCGCCCCCGCCGCCGGCGTGCTCGCCAGCATCGCCGCCGATGAGGGGGCGGAGGTCGAGGTCGGCGCGCTGCTCGGCATGGTGGAGGCCAACGGCGCCGGCGCCGGTGCCAGGCCGCAGGCCCGGCCGGAGACGCCGGCTGCCGCGGAAGCCGCGCCACAGCCGGCGCGGCCTTCGGCGTCCGGCGCCAACCCGTCGCCGGGCGTGCACCCGCCGCCGCAGCCCCCCGGACCGGTCAGCCGCCCCGCCACGCCGCCGGCCGATCTCGCCGCGGCGCGCAGCCACGGGCCGATGCCGGCCGCGGCGAAGATGATGGCCGAGAGCGGCGTGCAGCCGACGCAGATCGGCGAGGGCACCGGCAAGGACGGTCGCATCACCAAGGGCGACGTGATCACGTTCCTCAGCCGACCCGCCTCCGCTGCACCCACCCCCGCCGCCCGCGCGCCACGTGAGCCGGACGCGCGCGAGGAGCGGGTGAAGATGACCCGCCTGCGCCGCACGATCGCCGCGCGGCTGAAGGAGGCGCAGAACAACGCCGCGATGCTGACCACCTTCAACGAGGTGGACATGACGGCGGCGATGGCGCTGCGCGCCGAATATCGCGACGCGTTCGAGAAGAAGCACAACGGCACGCGCCTCGGCTTCATGTCGTTCTTCGTGCGCGCCTGTGTGGCCGCGTTGCAGGGATTCCCCGCCGTCAACGGCGAGGTCGACGGCGACGAGATCGTCTACAAGCACTACGTCAACATGGGTATCGCGATCGGCGGCGCGAACGGCTTGGTGGTGCCCGTGCTGCGCGATGCCGACCAGATGGGTTTCGCCGACATCGAGCGCGCGATCGCCGATTTCGGCCGCCGCGCGCGCGACGGCGCGCTGAAGCTGGAGGAGCTGACCGGCGGCACGTTCAGCATCACCAACGGCGGCATCTACGGCTCGCTGATGTCGACGCCGATCCTCAATCCGCCGCAGTCCGGCATCCTGGGCATGCACAAGATCCAGGAGCGCCCGATGGTAGTCGGCGGCAAGATCGAGGCGCGGCCAATGATGTATGTCGCGCTGAGCTACGACCATCGCATCGTCGACGGCAAGGAGGCGGTCAGCTTCCTGGTGCGAGTCAAGGAAGGCGTGGAGGATCCGCGGCGCCTGCTGCTGGGACTGTAGGCGATGTCCGACAGTTTCGACCTGATCGTCATCGGCGCCGGGCCGGGCGGCTATGTCTGCGCGCTGCGGGCGTCGCAGCTCGGCATGAAGGTGGCGTGCGTCGAGAAGCGGGCCACACTCGGCGGCACCTGCCTGAACATCGGCTGCATCCCGAGCAAGGCGCTGCTGCAGTCGAGCGAGGACTACGTGCAGGCGACGCACCGCTTCGCCGAGCACGGCATCATGATCGACGGCGTAAAGCTCGATCTGGCGCGGATGCAGAAGCGCAAGGGCGAGGTCGTCGCGGCCAACGTCAACGGCGTCGCCTTTCTGTTCAAGAAGAACAAGGTGACGTGGCTGAAGGGCGAAGGTCGCATCACGGCACCCGGCCGCGTGGCGGTGAACGGCACCGAGTACGACGCTAAGAACATCGTCATCGCCACCGGCAGCGAGAGCATGCCGCTGGCCGGCATCGAGGTGAACGAGCGCACCGTCGTCACATCGACCGGCGGCCTCGAGCTCGATCGCGTGCCCGAGCGGATGGTGGTGATCGGCGGCGGCTATATCGGGCTGGAGCTGGGCAGCGTGTGGCTGCGGCTGGGTGCGAAGGTGACCGTCGTGGAGTTCCTCGACCGGCTGGTGCCGACGATGGACACCGAGGTCGCCAAGACGTTCGAGCGCGTGCTGAGCAAGCAGGGGATGACGTTCCGCCTCGGCACCAAGGTGACGGCGGCGAGCGAAGGCAATGACGGCGTGACGCTGACGCTGGAGCCGGCGAAGGGCGGGCCTGCGGAGCAGATCAAGGCGGACGTGGTGCTGCTGTCGATCGGCCGTCGCGCGTACACGAACGGGCTCGGGCTGGAGACTGTGGGCGTGCAGACCGACGAGCGCGGGCGGGTGAAGACGAACGGCCACTACGCGACGAACGTGCCGGGCATCTACGCGATCGGCGACGTGATCGAAGGCCCGATGCTCGCCCACAAGGCTGAGGAAGAGGGCGTGGCGCTGGCCGAGATCATCGCCGGCCAGGCCGGGCACGTGAACTACGACGTCATTCCGGGCGTCGTGTACACATGGCCGGAGGTCGCCGCGATCGGCAAGACCGAGGACGAGCTGAAGGCCGCTTGTGTCGCCTACCGCGTCGGCAAGTTCCCGTTCACCGCGAACGGCCGCGCGCGCGCGATGGGCGAGACCGACGGTTTCGTGAAGATTCTCGCCGACAAGACAACCGATCGTATCCTGGGCGCGCACATCATCGGCCCGGACGCAGGGACGCTGATTGCCGAGCTGGCCACGGCCATGGAGTTCGGCGCCTCGGCCGAGGACGTCGCGCGCACCTGCCATGCGCACCCGAGCCTGAGCGAGGCGGTGAAGGAGGCGGCGCTGGCCGTCGAGGGCCGCGCGCTGCACATCTGATGGCGGGGGGGCAGGGGGCGGTCACGTCCCCCAGTCGAGCATGTCCTGCCAGTAGAGCACGGTGCAGCCAAGGAATGGCGGGACAGCCGGCATCCGCTTCACTGCGGCCTTCGCTGCCGCAGCGCCATCGTCGACTTCGGCGATGCCGCCCACGACATGACGCTCGAGCGCAAGGCACGGACGCGCGGTATTCTCGGCGGCCATGGGGTAGCCGATGAACACACCGAGGCCGAGCACGAGCAGGGCAAACGCAAGGAGACTGTCATCACGCATCTCGGCCGCCGCCGCGCTCGTTTGCATGATCCGACGGTTAGCGCCGGTGACCTGCGGGCACACTGAAGCGCTTCGGACTCGATGCGTTGCGAACGCGCCGGCGAGGGAGTGGTGTCGTGGCCTCGGCTAGCGCGCCGGCGCCGCTCGCGCTGACGATGGGCGATCCCGCCGGGGTCGGCGGCGAGATCACCGTGAAAGCATGGCAGGCGCTACGCGCGACCGGACCGGCGTTCGTCGCGCTGGACGACCCGGCACGTCTGCGCGCGATCGCACCGGACCTGCCGGTGCGCGAGGTCGCATTACCCGAGGAGGTGGCGGCGACGTTCGCCGATGCGCTGCCGGTTCTGCCGACGGCACTCGCCGCGCCTGCGGTTCCCGGCCGGCCCGATCCGGCGAACGCGGCGGCGACGATCGCGGCGATCGAGCGCGCGGTCACGCTGGCCCTTGCCGGCCGTGTCGGCGGCGTCGTGACGAACCCGATCAACAAGGCGGTGCTGTACGAGGCGGGCTTTCGCCATCCCGGTCATACCGAATTCCTCGCCGCCCTGACGCACGCGGCGAACCGGCCGGTGATGATGCTCGCCTGTCCGGCGTTGCGGGTGGTGCCGGTGACGATCCACGTCTCGCTGCGCGCCGCGCTCGCGGCCCTCGACGCGGACGTCATCGTCGAGACTTGCCGGATCACCCACGGCGCGCTGCGGCGCGATTTCGGCATCGCCGCGCCGCGTCTGGCGGTGGCGGGGTTCAATCCGCACGCCGGCGAGGGCGGCGCGATGGGCGATGAGGAGACGACGATCATCGCCCCCGCGCTGGCGGCGCTGCGGGCCGAGGGCATCGACGCCTCCGGCCCCTGGCCGCCGGACACGATGTTCACCGAGGCCGCGCGGGCGCGCTACGACGTCGCGATCGGCATGTATCACGATCAGGTGCTGATCCCGCTCAAGACGCTCGACATGCACCACGGCGTGAACGTGACGCTCGGTCTGCCGATCGTGCGCACCTCGCCCGACCACGGCACCGCCTACGACATCGCGGGCAAAGGCGTGGCGGACCCGCGCAGCCTCATCGCCGCAATCCGCATGGCGGGCGAACTGGCGGCTGCGCGCCGCCGTTCCGGCTGACGTCCGGTCCCGGCTCTGGAAAGATGACCGTACCCTCGAAAGGGATCACCATATGTGTGATGGCTCTGGCTGGGCGCGCATTGTGCCCGCCGGCCGCAGCAGGGGATCGCGCGAATGGATGTCGTCCGGCTGGATCGCTCGGCGCTGATCCTGTCAGCCAATCCGGGGTTCTGGGGTGAGGTTCCCGCGCGCCTGCGTGGCGTGCAGGTACGGCAGACCGGCGCCGTGATCGAGCTGCAATGCTTCTTCGACGGCACGCCCGGAACGGGCGACATCGAGACCGTCAGCATTATTGCAGGCAGGCTCGCAGCCGACTTTCCGGGGTTCGGTGTCGAAGAGCATGCCGAGCGTCTCGATGCACCGTGGCCGCTACCCAATCTTCCCAATTCTTTCATCATCTATCGCCGGAAGGAACCGTGACCCACGTTCGCCTTGGCCTGAACATCGACCACATCGCAACTGTGCGGAACGCGCGCGGCGGTGCGCATCCTGATCCTGTGGCGGCGGCCCTGCTCGCGGTCAAATCCCGTGCGGACGGCATCACCCTGCACCTGCGCGAAGACCGCCGGCACATCCGCGACGACGACCTCGACCGGCTGCGCGCCGCCGATCTCGGCGCGCCGATCAACCTGGAGATGGCGGCGACCGACGAGATGGTGCGCATCGCCTGCGCCGCACGTCCGCACGCCTGCTGCATCGTCCCGGAGCGACGGGCGGAGGTCACCACCGAAGGCGGCCTCGACGCGGCCGGCCAGGCCGAGCAGTTGCGGCCGAAGATCGCGGCGCTGCGCGCGGCCGGCATCCGCGTGTCGCTGTTCATCGATCCCGACCCGCCGCAGCTGCGCGCCGCCGCCGATCTCGGCGCGCCGGTCGTCGAGCTGCACACCGGCGCCTACGCCGAAGGCCGCGAGGGCGAGCTGGAGCGCCTGCGTGCCGCCGCCGCGCTGACCGAAGGCCTCGGGCTGGAATGCCACGCGGGCCACGGACTGACCTACGACAACGTCGGGCCCGTCGCCGCCTTCCCGCAGGTTCGGGAGCTGAACATCGGACACTTCCTGATCGGCCAGGCGATCATGGACGGGCTGCCGCACGTCATCGCGCACATGCGGGCCCTGATCGCCGCCGCGCGCGGCTAATCGGAATCGTCTTGGCATACTGCGCGCACCGCGGTCCATTCGGCGTCGGTGAAGGCGTGCGCGCCGATCGCGGGCACCGTCACGGCGGCGATGCGGTCGGCGGTCGGCGGATGTGTCGCCAGGAACCCCGGCAGCTCGAACGAATGGCGCGCCTGGAGCAGCCGGAAGAACCGGCCGAGTCCGTCCGCGCGCAGGCCGGCTTCGTCCAGCGTGTGCAAGGCGCTCGCATCGGCCGACGCCTCGGCCGCACGGCTGCACGACAGCGTTGTCAGCTGCTCGCCGATCGTCGTCAGCGTGCCCGCGTCGCCGAAGCCGAGCGCAGTCGCGGCGAGCGCCATGCCGGCCTGCCGCAGCGCCATGACGAGCACGTCGCGATGCGCGACGTGGCCGAGTTCGTGCGCCAGCACGCCCGCCACTTCATCGCCGTCCTCCGCGGTGTCGATCAGCCCGCGCAGCACGATCACGCGGTCGCCCGGCAGCGTGAAGGCGTTGATCCGTGCGTCGTCCAGCACCGTTACGGGCACCGGACGCGTGATGCCGGCGGTCACGCGCAGGCGGTCGGCGAGCCTCTGCAACGCCGCGTGGCCGTCCGCGCCGGTGCAGCGGTGGTGCAGCGCCGCCATCTGCGTCTCCACCGCCCGCCCCAGCCAGTCCTGCGCGGCGAACGGCACCAGCGGGGCGACCAGACGAGGCACGACAAAGACCAGCACCACTGCGACGCCGCCCAGGCAGGCCAGCCCGGAGAGGCCGAGCAGCCAAACCCGTCCCGCCTCGCGCCGGCGCTCCTTGCGCAGCGCGCGCAGGATGTCGGGCGGCAGGTCGTCGGGCCGGATCAGCAGGCGCCCCTCGGACCCCCGCAGCGTCACCCAGGCGGTGCCGTCCGGCAGGCGGTCCGTCAGGCGGACCCGGCGCAACTTCCAGGCCTCGGCGCCGCCGCCGCCGGTCAGCCGCAGGCTGTCGCCCTCGACGGCGAGGGCGACGAGATGGGCGGCGGCGCGCTTGCCGTCGAAGTAGCGCCCCGCCCCCTCAGCCATCGGAACCGGCCCAAGCCCGGGTCAGAAGATGCCGCCGCCGGCGTCGAGCTGCTGGAACATGCCCTCGCCGAAGCGCGGCGCGCGCTGCTCGCTCTGGCTCAGCGTCGCAGGATCGAGCGATCCGGTCGCGCACAGATTGCCGGTCACGTAGCGGGCGTAGCGCTGCAGCGCGAACGGATAGCCGAAGCCGAGCGTGAACACCGTGATCAGCAGGTTGCCGACCACAAGCCACAGCAGGCCGAGCGCGGTGAACCGGCCGGACAGTTGCACCGGACCGAGCGCGGTGTTGTCGGCCATGTGGCGCAGCATCAGGGCCTGATACGCCGCGCCGATCATGGCCGCACCGAGGAAGAACGTGAGTTCGGCGGTGACCAGCAGGATGATCAGCTGGATCGCCATGTTGCTCGCGGGTCCGTCGGGCGGATGACCGTGCATCGCCTGCAGGTAACGCTGCTGCTCCGCCAACATCGGTCCCGCGATCGTCCACCCGACGCCCCCGATGACGCCCGCCAGCAGCACCGTGCCGATGATGGCCACCAGGAACCGTCCATAGACCCGGCCGGCGCTGAACTGCGCGCTGAACTGTGCGCTGCCCAGACTGCTTGCGTTGATGCGGCGCTCGGTCAGCCGCAGTTGCACCCAGGGGATCAGCTGGAACATGGTCAGCGGCGTCAGCAGCCAGTACAGCAAGCTGCGCAGGCCGTAGGCGAGCATCGAGCCGCGCATCCCGCCGCGTATGCCGCACCACTCGGTGCGGCTCAGCCGGTAGCGCTGCGCCGAGTACGGCGCCCCGAGCGCCAGCACCAAGATCACGAGGTAGAGCACCAGGAACGGGACGACCGCCAACTGCTCATCGACCCGCTTCAGGAGTTCGGCCAAGCCGACGGCGGTCGCGCCGAGCGCGCCGAGCACGACGCCCGCGAGCATGAAGCCCACGAACAGCTCGCCGCCTCGCCCCGTGTAGTTCAGGCGCTGGCCCTGGAACGAGGTGCGCGACCACACGTAGCGGCGCATGCGGGTGATCGCCCAGAAGCGGAAAATGCCGAACGTGACGATGGTCAGCAGCAGGTTCATCAGGAAGATCGGATAGATCTCGCCCACCCGCCCGTCGTATTGCAGCGCGTGCGCAGGCTCGCCCTGCGGCATCTGGATGGAGTGGTCGACGTCCATGATGCTCCCCTGTGAACGGCCGAGCCTTCCGCCGGCCGGTCGGCCCGCCCTATGGTCCAGCTTTCACTGTGGATGAAAAGTGGTGAGCGGCGCGTTGAAGCACTTCACAGCGGAGGCCGGCTGGGCGCCTCACTCGGCGGCCGCGCAGGCGCCCCGTCGGTTCGAGGAGTGACAGGATCCTCTCCCCCGACGAATGGGAGGCCGTGCGCCTCAGCCTGAAGGTCAGCGGGCTTGCGGTCGCCTTCGGCCTGCCCTGCGCGCTGCTGCTGGCGCTGGCCATCGCGCGCGGCCGGTTTCCCGGCCGCTCGGTGCTGAACGCGGCCGCCCACCTGCCGATGGTGCTGCCGCCGGTGGTGACCGGCTGGCTGCTGCTGATCGTGTTCGGCCGCTACGGCGTGATCGGCTCCTGGCTCGATACCCTGTTCGGCGTGCGGCTGGTGTTCACCACCGCCGGCGCCGTCCTGGCCTGCACGGTGATGGTGTTCCCGCTGATGATGCGCACCATGCGCCTGTCGCTGGAGGCGATCGATCCGGCACTGGACGCGGCGGCGCGCAGCCTGGGGGCCGGGCGGCTCGACCGGTTTGCGACCGTGACCTTGCCGCTCGCCGGGCCGGGCGTGCTGGTCGCCGCGATCGTCGGCTTCGCCGCCTCGCTCGGCGAGTTCGGAGCCGTGATCACCTTCGCCGCCAACATCCCGGGCCGCACGCAGACGCTGCCGCTGGCGATCTACGCCGCGCTGCAGTCGCCGGGCGGCGAGGCGACGGCCGCGCGGTTGTCGCTGGTGTCGATCATGCTCGCCGCCTGCGCGCTCCTGCTCAGCGAGGTCATTGCCAAGCGTCTGCAGGCCGGTGTCGGACGCCGATGACGGCCTGACGGTCGCGTTCCGGCACCGGCTGGGCGAGACCGTCTTCGACATCGCCTTCGCCGCGCCCCCGCACGGCCTGGTGGCGCTGTTCGGCCCGTCCGGCTCAGGCAAGACCACCGCCGCCCTGGTGGCCGCCGGGCTGCTGAGGCCGGATGAGGGGCGCGTGGTGGTGCGCGGCACGGTGCTGACCGACACCGCACGGGCGATCTTCGTGCCGCCCGAGCGTCGGCGCGTCGGCATCGTGTTCCAGGACTCGCGCCTGTTCCCGCACATGCGCGTGGAGGCCAATCTGCGCTACGGCGCGCGCCGCAACCCGCCCGGCCCGGTGCGCTTCGGCGAGGTCGTCTCCCTGCTCGGCCTGTCGCTGTTGCTGTCGCGCCGTCCACACACGCTGTCAGGCGGCGAGCGCCAGCGTGTGGCGATCGGCCGTGCGCTGCTCGCGCAGCCGCGGGCGCTGGTACTGGACGAGCCGTTGGCCAGCCTGGATTCGGCCCGCAAGGCGGAGATCCTGCCCTACCTGGAGCGGCTGAAGGCCGCGATGGCGCTGCCGATCCTCTACATCTCGCACGACCTGCCGGAGGTGGTGCGCCTGGCTGACACGCTGGCGCTGATCGAGGCGGGACGCGTGGTCGCCTGCGGCCCGCTGGAGACGATCGCGGCGCGCGCGGACCTGCCTCTGGCCGCGCGCGACGACGCGGGCGCCGTGCTCGAGTCGGTGATCGTGGCACATCACCCCGCACGGGGGCTGAGCGAGATCCAGGCCGGCGGCCGCCGCCTTCTGCTGCCGACGGTCGACCGCCTGCCCGGCAGCCGGCTGCGCGTGCGCATCCCCGCACGCGAGGTTGCGTTGGCAACGGAACGGCCCGGCCGGATGTCGGTGCATAACATCCTCCCCGGCACCGTCGGCGTCATCGCACAGGACCTGCGGCGCCCCGCGGCGCTGGTCGAGGTGCGGTTCGACGGCTCCGGCCTGATCGCGCGCGTCACACCCGATGCCGTCGCGTCGCTTGATTTGGGCCCCGGCAGGCCTGTCTTCGCGCTGGTGAAATCGGTCGCCATCGAACCGATCGGTTAGGCCAAGGCAGCATTTCGTAGCGCGTGAAAGCGGGTGTGAACGCGTTCACTCCGTTGCGGACGCGGCACGCTTACGGTTCGGACATGGACGGAACGGAACACGCCGCCCGTCCAGCCGAACCAGCAAGCCGACCCACAACAGGAGATCATCATGCGTAACGCTCTCTTCGCCGCGATCGCCGCTCTTCCCCTGATGTCCGGCGCTGCCTTCGCCGGCAACGAGCAGGAATACCAGGGCAACGCCCTGCCGGTCATCAGCGCGCCGGCGGTGGCCGAGACCCATACCGATGCCGAGTTCGTGCAGGGCCCGGCCGTCACCCTGTCGCTGTCGCGGGTGGCGACGAACGAGACCGGCAACGAGCGCCCGCCGGTGTTCGACGGCATGCCGGCCTCCACCGGCGGCGCCGCCTTCGCGCAGAAGTAATCCGCAAGGTCGGCGCTGGGCGGGCGCGAGAGATCGCGCCCGCCTCCCGCTGTGCGCAGCGTGTCAGCTGCTGCCGATCAGCACCCCGGTTGCGAACACCAGCGCGCCGCCGAACGCCACCTGGAGCGTCGCCGCGATCGGCGGGCTGTCCATGTAGCGCCAGCGGATCCAGGAGATCACGCCCAGCTCCACCACCACCACCCCGCACGCGACGCCGACCGCGGTCCAGAAATGCGGGATGAGGAACGGCAGCGTGTGGCCCAGCCCGCCCAGCGTGGTCATCAGGCCGCAGATCACCCCCCGGATCAGCGGCGCGCCACGTCCCGTCAGGCTGCCGTTGTCGCTCAGCGCCTCGGCGAAGCCCATCGAGATCCCGGCGCCCAGCGAGGCGGACAGCCCGACCACGAACGTCGCCCACGGGCTGTGGGTGGCAAAGGCCGCGGCGAACAGCGGCGCCAGCGTCGACACCGAGCCATCCATCAGTCCCGCGAGACCCGGCTGGATCACGCGCAGCACGAACTGCCGGCGCTGCGTCTCATGTTCCTCTTCGCGCACGCTTTTGGGCACGTTCTCGCTGATGAGGCGCTCGGCGGTGTGTTCGTGGCCCACCTCCGCCTCCGCGAGATCGCCGAGCAGCTTGCGGATCGACACGTCCGCGCTGCGTGCGGCGGCCTGCCGGTAGAAGCGGATCGTCTCGGCCTCCATCGAGGCGGCGAGACCACGTACGGCCTCCACGTTGAGCGGGCGCATCTGCCAGACCGGCCGGCGCTGCAGGAAGCCCTTCACGTCGGTGCGGCGGACCAGCGGGATATGCTCGCCGAATTTCTGACGGAACAGCTCCAGCAACGCTTGGCGATGATGGCTCTCCTGCTCCGCCATCTCGGTGAACACTTTCGCGCTCGCCGGATAGTCCTCGCGCAGGCCCTCGGCGATGTCGTCGTAGATTCGCCCGTCCTCCTCCTCGCTGGCGATCGCCAGCGCGAGGACTTCCTTTTCGCTCAGGTCTGAGAAGTTCCGCATGGCGGCGAATGTGTTTCGTTGGTGCGGAAGGTCAAGCGAAACTGCAATTACTGCAAATGCTTCGCATCCGCTCGCGCGGTTTTCGCGCGACTACAGCCGCGCGCGCGCGCCGGCGACCAGTTCGATCTGTCGCGCGATGCGGCCGAGGCCGTTGGCGATGTCGGGGTCGACCCCGTCAAGTCCCGGACGCGCATCCGGCCTCGTGCCGCCGCCGGCGGCGACCGCGGACAGCGCGTCGGCGACCCACGCCCGCCATGCACGCAGCGCACCGCGCGCGTCCGCCTTCGGCGTCTCCATCTGCAACACGGCCAGCCGCCCGTCCATGCGGCGCAGCGCCGCATCGATCAGCATCGCCGCCTCCAGCCGCTCTCTCGGCAGACGCGCCGGTTCCAGCATCGCACGCGCCAGCGCAGCTTCGAGGTTGTTGCTGGCCAGACCGGACTCGCGCCGCGCCGCATCCATCGCCGCGATCGTGCCGTCGCCGGACAGGAACGCCAGCACCGCCTCGGCATAGGCGCGGTGGGCGGCCGTCGTACGCTTTATCTCCTCAGCCAAGCGGGCCGGCTCCCAGCTCGGCCACAGCAGGTAGCAGCCGGCCAGCGCGATCAGCCCGCCCATGACCGTGTACAGAGCCCGCTCCCCGGCCACGACCCACTGGCTCTGGCCGGGCTGGGCGGTCTCGACCAGCAGCACGATCATCGGCGTCAGCACGGTGATGAACACGCCGAAGCTGACGTAGCGCAGCGACACCGCCAGCATCAGCAGCACCACCATCGCGACGTTCAGCGACAGGGGCGAGGTGAACACCAGGCCGAGGGCGGCGGCGATCAGGCCGCCGAGCACGGTGCCGCCGATCCGTTCGAGCGCGCGGGTGAAGGTCACCGCGAAATAGGGCTGCATCGTCACGATCAGCGTGATCGTCAGCCAGTGCTCGTACGGGCCGTACCAGATCATCGTCACGGTCAGCGCCGGCAGCGCGAGTGCGGCCGTGCGCAGCGCGTGGCGCAGCGCCAGCGACGAGGTGTTCAGGTTGGCGCGGATCGGCCCGATCAGCCGCTTGCGCAGCGGCAGGTCTTGGCCCGGCTTGCCGGCGGACGGCACGTAGTTCGCCGGCACCGACAGCGTCGCCGCGATGCGCAGCCGCTCGATCATCGCCTCCTCGACGGCGCGCAGCGGATCGCCTTCGGGCAGCGCGCGCGCCTCGTCCTCCATCGCGTGCAGCGCGCGCTCCAGCACGGGGGCCGCGCGCAGCTGGTCGGTGACGATGCTGGCCGCCAGCACCGACAGCAGCGCGCGCATGCGGCGCAGGATGCGCGCCGCGCGGGCCCGCCGCGCCTCGTCGCGCTCGTATTCCAGCAGGTCCGACAGCGCGATCGCCCGGCCGAACAGCTGCTCGCCGACCTCAAAGCGGATCACCCCCTGCGCTCCGCGCTGGCTGCCCGGTCCCAGCCGGCGCACCGCGTCGGCCATCGCCGTGCGCGCCGCCTCGAGCGCCTCGCGCACCGCGCGGCGATGCGCGCGCGCGTGCGCCTCCCACGCCGCCGGATCGTGCACGCCCGCACGCAGCAACCCGCTCAGATCGGCGGCCAGCGCGCTCAGGCGGCGATAGGCGGCGGCCAGCGCGATGCGCGCCTGACGGTGAGGGTGAATGCGCCAGATGACCAAGGTCAGCAGCGCCGACCACAGCCCTCCGCCCAGGAACACGCCGGCTTCGGCCAGCGCGACATGCGGCGGGGTGGGAGTGTCGACGCCGAGTATCACGGCGACGCCGAGCAGGTTGCCCACCACCAGCATCTGCTGGTTGTAGACGCGCAGCATCGACGTTCCGAACAGGGTCAGCGTGCCGGCCGCGACCGCCCATGCCGGTCCCATCCAGCGCGCCACACCCATCAGCGGCAGCAGGATCGCGCCAGCGATGGCGTAGGTGAGCGTCGGCTGCACGCGCTGGCGGATCGGCCCGCCGCTGTCGCACAGGCAGGTGAGGTAGGCCGCCAGCGCGGCCAGGTTCAGCAGCGGCTGATCGACGAACGCGCGCGCCACCACGAAGGGCAAGATGGCCAGCCCCGCGCGCACGCCCTCCAGCCAGTTGGCCGCGCGCAGGTCGAAGGTCATGCCCAGCCGCGCATAGAGCGGGGCGCGCGGCTCCCGCGTCGTCGCGCTGCTCATGTCATCACCCGCTCCTCACGGCCGGCACGACGCCGGCCGCGACGGGATCGTCGGTCAGGCCGCCTTCGCCATGCCGCGCAGCACGTAGTGCAGGATGCCGCCGTGCTTGTAGTACTCGACCTCGTCCAGCGTATCGATGCGGCACAGCACGGGCACCGTGTCGGTCTTGCCGCCCGGGCGGTGGATGACGAGCTGCAGGTCCATGCGCGGCGTGATGTCGTGCAGGCCGAGCACGTCGATCAACTCGTCGCCGGTGATGCCGAGCGACTTGCGGTCCATCCCGTCCTTGAACGTCAGCGGCAGCACGCCCATGCCGACGAGGTTGGATCGGTGGATGCGCTCGAAGCTTTCCACGATCACCGCCTTCACGCCGAGCAGCATCGTGCCCTTCGCCGCCCAGTCGCGCGACGAGCCGGTGCCGTATTCGCGGCCGGCGAAGATCACCAGCGGGATGCCGTCCTTCTTGTAGCGCATCGCCGCGTCGTAGATCGGCATCTGCTCGCCGGTCGGCACATATTTGGTCATGCCGCCTTCGACGCCGGGCACCATCTCGTTGCGGATGCGGATGTTGGCGAACGTGCCCCGCATCATGATCTCGTGGTTGCCGCGCCGCGCGCCGTAGCTGTTGAAGTCCTTCGGCTGGATCTGCCGCTCGACCAGGTACTCGCCCGCGGGCGAGGCCTTCTTGATCGAGCCGGCGGGCGAGATGTGGTCGGTCGTGATGGAATCGCCCAGCACCGCGAGGACGCGCGCGCCCGTGATGTCGCCGACCGGCTTCGGCTCCATCGTGATGCCCTCGAAATAGGGCGGGTTCTTCACGTAGGTCGAGCCGTCGTTCCAGCGATAGGTGTCGCTGCCGGTGTCGACATGGATCGCCTGCCACTGGGCGGGGCCCTTGAACACCTCGCCGTAGCGCCGCAGGAACTGCTCGCGCAGCACGTCGTGTGCGACGATGTCGGCGATCTCCTTGTTGGTCGGCCAGACGTCGCGGAGATACACCGGCTTGCCGTCCTTGCTCGTGCCGAGCGGTGCGGTGGTGATGTCCTCGTTCATCGTGCCGAGCAGCGCGTAGGCGACCACCAGCGGCGGCGACGCCAGGTAGTTGGCCCGCACGTTCGGATGCACGCGGCCCTCGAAGTTGCGGTTGCCCGACAGCACGGAGACGGCGACCAGCTTGTTGTCCTCGATCGCGTCGGCGATCTCGTCGTCGAGCGGCCCGGAGTTGCCGATGCAGGTCGTGCAGCCGTAGCCGACGGTGTTGAAGCCGAGCGCGTCCAGGTCCGCCTGCAGGCCGGACTTCTCCAGGTACTCCGTCACCACCTGCGATCCCGGTGCCAGCGACGTCTTCACCCACGGCTTCGCCGTCAGCCCGAGTGCGCGGGCTTTGCGCGCGACCAGCCCGGCGGCGACCAGCACCGACGGGTTGGACGTGTTGGTGCAGGACGTGATCGCGGCGATCACCACGTCGCCGTGGCCGATGTCGTAGTTGCGCCCCGCAACCTTCGCCTTCTTGCCCACGTCGTTGGCCGGCACGCCGAGGCCCTTGGTCAGTTCCGCCTTGAACGCCGAGGACGCATCCTTCAGCGCCACGCGATCCTGCGGCCGCTTCGGGCCCGCAAGGCTCGGCACCACGGTCGACAGGTCGAGCTCCAGCGTATCGGTGAACACCGGGTCGGGCGTGTCCGTCTCGCGGAACATGCCCTGCGCCTTCGCGTACGCCTCGACCAGCTTGATGCGGTGCTCGTCGCGGCCCGACAGGCGCAGATAGTCCAGCGCCACCTTGTCGACCGGGAAGAAGCCGCAGGTCGCGCCGTATTCGGGCGCCATGTTGCCGATCGTCGCGCGGTCGGCGAGCGGCAGATGATCGAGGCCGTGGCCGAAGAACTCCACGAATTTTCCGACCACGCCCTTCTTGCGAAGCATCTGGGTCACAGTCAGCACGAGGTCGGTCGCGGTCGCGCCCTCCGGCAGCTTGCCGGTCAGGCGGAAGCCGATCACGTCGGGGATCAGCATCGCGATCGGCTGGCCGAGCATCGCGGCCTCCGCCTCGATGCCGCCCACGCCCCAGCCGAGGATGCCGAGGCCATTAACCATCGTCGTGTGGCTGTCGGTACCGAACAGCGTGTCGGGATAGGCGTAGGTCTCGCCGCCGTTCGCGCTCGTCCAGACGCACTGGCCGAGATATTCGAGGTTGACCTGATGGCAGATGCCGGTGCCGGGCGGGACGACGCGGAAGTTGTCGAACGCCTCCTGTCCCCAGCGCAGGAAGGTGTAGCGCTCGCCGTTGCGCTCGAACTCGATCTCGACGTTCTTCTTCAGCGCGTCGGGTTTGGCGTACACGTCGACCATCACCGAGTGGTCGATCACCAGATCCACCGGCACCAGCGGATTGACCCGCTCCGGTTCGCCGCCGAGGCGCGCGATGCCGTCGCGCATGGCTGCCAGATCGACCACGCCGGGCACGCCGGTGAAATCCTGCATCAGGATGCGCGCGGGTCGAAACGGCACCTCCTTCGTGCTGCTCCCCTGCTTGAGCCACTCGGCGATCGCGCGGGCGTCGTCCTGCTTCGTCGTGCTGCCGTTCTCGAAGCGCAGCACGTTCTCCAGCAGCACCTTCAGGCTGACCGGCAGGCGGGAAACGTCGCCGATCTTCCCGGCCGCTGCCGCGAGCGAGAAATACCCGTAGCTCTTGCCGTCGACGTCGAGGGTGCGCTTGGTGCCTAGGCTGTCGTGCCCGATCGCTGTCATGGGGAGGTCCTCCGGTTCGCCGATGGCGGATGAGGCGGCGGACCGGCCCTTGACGGGCGCTTGTGCGCCGCAACGAAACTGTCCGCTGCTTCAACCACACGGGGCATGACGTGTCCATCGGCCGATCGCTTTCCAAGCCGCGCGAGCAAACGTGCTGAACGACGCATGCTGACGGCCCGCGCGCTGGCCGCGTTCCGCGGCGGACGGCTGGTGTTCCGCGACATCGACTTCGATCTGGCCGCCGGCGGGGCGCTGCTGCTGTCGGGCCCGAACGGGTCGGGCAAGTCGACCTTGTTGCGCATCCTCGCCGGACTGGCCCCGGCCGAGACCGGGCAGCTTCTCTGGGACAGCACGGACGCGCTGGCCGACCCAATCTCGCACGCTCGCCGACTCGCCTTCGTGGGGCACACTGACGCCGTGAAGCCGGGGCTGACCGTGTCGGAGAACCTGCTGTTCGCCGCACACGCCGTCCCCGGAAGCACGGGCAAAGGCGCCAAGAGGACCGGACGCGATGCGGCGATTGCCGATGCGCTCGACGCCGTTGGACTGGGCGCGCTGGCCGATCTGCCGGCGCGCTACCTCTCGGCGGGCCAGCGGCGCCGCCTGGCCCTCGCCCGCCTCGCGCTGCGGCGGGATGCCCCGCTCTGGCTGCTCGACGAACCCACGCTGGGGCTCGACGTCGCATCGGTCGCCCGGCTCGGCGCACTTCTGCAGGCGCATCGCGAGGCCGGCGGGCTGGTCATCGCCGCTACCCATCTGCCGCTTCCGCTGGCCGGCGCCGGCGAACTGCGCCTCCAATGAGCGGCTTCGCGGCCCTGGTCGGGCGCGAACTGCGGCTGTCGCTGCGCCAACTCGCGGACACCTTGGCCGCCGTGCTGTTCTTCTTCGTCGCTGGCACGCTGTTCCCGCTGGCGATCGGCCCAGCGCCGGAGGTGCTCGGCCGGATGGCGCCCGGCATCGTCTGGGTGTGCGCGCTGCTGGCCGCCCTGCTGCCGCTGGAGCGGCTGTTCGGCGCGGACTTCGACGACGGCTCACTCGACCAGCTTCTGCTGTCCGGGCTGCCGGCCTCGGCGGTCGCCGCCGGCAAGGCGCTGGCGCACTGGCTGGTGACCGGAGTGCCGTTGCTCGCTGCCAGCGTGCCGCTCGGGCTGATGCTGCGGATGCCCGAACCGGCGTTCGGCGCGCTGGTCGCCGGGCTGCTGCCCGGAACCGCCCTGCTGTCGCTGCTCGGCACGGCTGCCTCGGCTGTCGTGCTCGGCGCCCGACGCGGGGCTGTCCTGCTTCCGGTGCTGGTCTTACCCCTGTCGGTGCCGGTGCTGATCTTCGGCGCCGCGGCCGCCGATGCCGCGTCGGTAGGCCTGTCAGCACGGCCGAATCTGCTGCTGCTGACGGCGTATCTGGCCGCCGCCCTGCCGCTCTGTCCGCTGGCGGCGGGGGCGGCGCTGCGGGGCGCCGCCGCGTAGCGTCTCGCCTTCTCATTCACGAGACCGTCACCATGACTATATATAACCTAGGCTGAAGGATGTTGCCGTTCGTCATGCGCAGGGCGCACAAAGACTCGTGAGGGATCGATAACAGATGCTCGATAGCGCAGGTTCCAGCGAGCCATGGTGGCGGGGCGCCGTCATCTACCAGATCTACCCGCGCAGTTTCTGTGACACGAATAACGATGGCATCGGCGACCTGCCCGGCGTGATCGCCCGTCTGCCCTATGTCGCCTCCCTCGGCGTCGACGCGATCTGGCTCTGCCCAGTGTTCACCTCGCCCCAGCGCGACTTCGGCTACGACGTCGCCGATCACCATGCGATCGATCCCATTTTCGGGACTCTGGAAGATTTCGACCGCCTGGTCGCCAACGCGCACACCCTCGGTCTGCGGGTGCTGGTCGATCAGGTCTGGGCGCACACGTCGGACCGCCATGCCTGGTTCCAGTCGAGCCGGCGCATGCGCGACGGCGACCGCGCCGACTGGTTCGTCTGGGCCGATCCGGCGGCCGACGGCTCGCCGCCCAACAACTGGCTGTCGGTGTTCGGCGGGCCTGCCTGGACGTGGGAGCCGCGCCGCCGCCAGTACTACCTGCACCACTTCCTGTCGCACCAGCCGACGCTGAACCTCCGCAACGAGGCGGTGGTGCAGCAGCTGCTCGACACGGCGAAGTTCTGGCTCGATCGCGGCGTGGACGGCTTCCGCCTGGATGCGATCGACTTCCTGCTGCACGACCCGCAGCTCCGCTCCAACCCCTCCGTCCCGCACAACGGCACTGTCCCGGCCAAGGTGTTCGCCCTGCAGCACCACGCCTACGACATGCTGCACCCCGACTCGCTGCCGCTCCTGGAGCGGTTGCGGGCGCTGACGGATGAATACGGGGGCGCCTGCCTGCTGGGCGAGGTGTCGAGTCAGCCCGGGGCCTTCGACCGCGTGCAGGCGTACACCTCCGGGACCGAACGGCTGCACATGGCCTACACGCTGCGCCCGCTGCGCGAGGGTCTGAGCTGGCACCATTTGCGCAGCCTGCTGGCCGATGCGGCGTCGGTGCAGGACGGCTGGCCGTGCTGGTCGTTCTCCAACCATGACGTCGAGCGCGCCGCGACCCGCTGGGCGGCCGAGGGCCGGCACGACCTGGACTTCGCGCGCCTGCTCCTCGCCCTGCTGCTGTCGCTGCGCGGTAGCGTGATCATGTACCAGGGCGAGGAGCTGGGGCTGCCCGAGGCCGAGCTGGCCGAGCACGAGCTGCGCGACCCGTTCGGCATCACCTACTGGCCGGAGTTCCGCGGCCGCGACGGCAGCCGCACGCCGATGCCGTGGCATTCCGAGGCGGTGCATGCCGGCTTCACCGGCGCCGAGCCGTGGCTGCCGGTGCCGCAGGCGCATTCGGACATGGCGGTCGACACACAGCTGAGTGACCCGGAGAGCGTCCTGAATTTCAGCTGCCGCCTGCTGTCGTGGCGGCGTCACGAGCCGGCGCTGCGCCAGGGCGACCTGCAGGTCCTCGAACTGCCGCAGCCGCTGATCGGGTTCGAGCGGATCCGCGACCACAGCCGGGTGGTGGCGATATTCAACCTGTCCGACGAGCCGGCGGTGGGCAGCCTGGGCGACTACGCCGCCGTCTGCCCGCTGGAGGAAAGCGGCTGCAACGCCAGGATCGACGGCGACGACGTCTATCTGCCGCCCTACGGCTTCCTTTTCGCGGCCGTGGTCCCCGCGCAGGAATGGCAGGAGCAGGCCGCCGTCGCCTTCGCCTGACCGCGCGACACGGCGGGCTTGACCGCAGGGTTTGCCGAAGACGGTTCGGCGTCGGTGTAATCGCCCGATCCGCGTCGCTGCGCCGGCAGAAAGTCGCTGTCGGCGTCGCCTAAGCTTCAGCACGTTTCGGCGACTGGTCGCGCTGCGCTCACCTGAGACACAAGCAGCTCGAGGCGCCTGCGCTCGAGGAGGTCCGCCATGCAACTCACCGACTTCGATGTACTGACGTTCGACTGCTACGGCACGCTGATCGACTGGGAGAGCGGCATCTACGCCGCGCTCCGGCCGTTGCTCGCGCGCACGCCCGGCCAGAAGTCCCGCGAAGAGGTGCTGGAGACCTTCGCCCGCCACGAGTCCGAGCAGGAAGCGGCGACGCCCGCCATGCGATATTCCGACCTGCTCGCCGTCGTGCACGGAAGGCTTGCCCGGCACTGGGGCGTGGCCCCGTCGGAAGCGGAGGACCGGCGCTTCGGCGCGAGCGTTTCCGACTGGCCCGCGTTCGAGGATACCGCGGGGGCGCTGCAATACCTGCAGAAGCACTACAAGCTGGTGATCCTCTCGAACGTCGACCGCGAGAGCTTCAAGGGCAGCAATCCCCGGCTCGGCGTCACGTTCGACGCGATCTACACGGCCGAGGATGTCGGGTCGTACAAGCCCGACCCGCGCAATTTCGCCTACATGCTCGACCGCCTGCGCGAGCGCGGCATCGCGCCGGGCCAAATCCTCCACACGGCGCAGAGCCTGTTCCACGACCACGTGCCCGCGAAGCAAGCGGGCCTGGCGACGGCATGGATCGACCGGCGGCACGACGCGCAAGGCTGGGGGGCGACGATGCCGCCATCCGCCGGCGTGCAGCCGGATTTTCGCTTCACGAGCATGGCCGCACTGGCCGAGGCGCACCGGGAGGCGCTTGAACGCAAGGGTTGACCGGGCAGGGCTGCGTCGGCGTGCGACGGCATCGCTGGCGCAACGCCCTGCGCGTCGCCACTTTGCGTTGCCATGGACGAACCCTTCTTTCCGCTCGCGCTGCGCGATGACGCTCCGCTGCCCGAGGACGATCGCGCCAGCCTGCAGCGGGCGGTTGTCATGCTGGAGGAGACCAACCTCGCGGTCCGCATCGCCGGGGTGCTCGGCACCGTCGCCGGGCGCAGCCTGCACGGGGTGCTGGAGCAGATGCCGCTGCCGATGCGCCGGCAGATCCTCCGCGCCGCCAACGGCGCGGCCGCCGAGGCGCTGACCGTCGCCTATCGCAGCATCCTGCCCACGCTCGGCCAGCGCCGGCGGTTCCGCCTGCCGGTGCCACCGAAGTTCGCCGAGCGTGCCGTCACGCTCGTCTCCGGTATCGCCGGGGGCGCGGGCGGCATCCCCGGCACGATGATCGAGCTGCCGGTGACCACGGCGCTCCTGCTGCGCAGCATCGCCCGCATCGCGGAGGAGGAAGGCGAGGACCCGCGCGACAACGACACCCGCGCCGAATGCCTCAAGGTGCTGGCGATCGGCGCTCCGTCGACCGTCTCGCCCAGCACGCCCGCCTCGGGCGAGGCCGGGGCGGCGAGCTATCAGGCGGTCCGGCTGGCGATGGCGGAGGTCGTCTCGGCCGCGGCCGGGCGGGCGGCGGGGGAGCTGTTCCCCCGGCTGGCGGCCGCCGTGCTGCCGCGCTTCGGGGTTAGCGTCACGTGGAAATTCGCCGGGCAGGCGGTGCCGGTCGCGGGCGCGGCGGCCGGCGGGCTCGTGAACCTCGCGTTCACCGCGCACTACCAGGAGAAGGCGCGCGGCCACTTCATCGTCCGCCGGCTGGAGCGTACGCACGGTGAGGCGGTCGTGCAGTCGCTGTACGAACAGCTCGCCGGGCGGCGCAGCCCCGTGCATCGCGCGAAACTGGACGGATCACCCGCCGAACAGGCGGCCTAGCAGCCTGTCGGAGTTAGCAGTTTTGCGGATGAATATGTCGCCAACGGCCACCGGCGGATTCTCTTGTTGTGCAGAACCGCGAAGTATCGAAAGAAATCTCCGATTTGTTCGTGGTTTGTGCTTAACTCCGACAGG
>DATEQV010000433.1:0-2084 GCA_035272265.1 Acidisphaera sp.
CCGCGCCGCAATGCCCTTCAGTCGACCAACATCATTCGAACGCCTGGCTCGCAATTTCGAGTCTTTTCGGAAACCCCGAACAGGTTTCCCGATTCTTTTTCACTATGCATCTCTCAACCGAAATGAGGGGAGGCATGAGGCACCGCAGACCAGGTGGAGCACTGGCTCGACGATCTTGACCGGCAGCTGGCCGCGCGCGCCGACGCGACGGGCATGGCTCCCGCGCCGTTCGCGCCGAACCTGATCGTGCATCGCTCCAACACGCGACTGGCCGACGACCTCGCCGTGGTGTTGCGACACGCGCCGGCGCTGGTGATCACTAGCGTGGGCTCGCCCGCACCGGTGGTCCCGGCCCTGCACGACGCCGGCGCGCAGGTGGTCGCGGATGTCGCGACGATCCGGCATGCGGAGCGGGCGCTGGAGGCCGGGCGGACGGGCTCGTGCTGCTGACCGCGGGTGCCGGCGGGCAGACCGGCTGGCTCAAGCCGTTCGCGTTTGTGCGGGGCGGTGCGGGCGTTCTTCGACGGGCCGCTGGTGCTGGCCGGGGCGTCAGCGACGGGCACGCACTGTATGCCGCGCAAGCGCTCGGGTGCGACCTTGCTTACGTGGGCACAAGGTTCATCGCCATCGACGAGAGCATGGCCCGGCCCGGCTACAAGCACATGCTGGCGGACAGCAGCGCCGACGACGTGATGCTGACCGCCGCGTTGACCGGATTGCCGACCAACCTGCTGCGGCCGTCGATCGTCGCCGCGGGGCTCGATCCGGACAACCTGCCCGCGCGGGGCGCGATCGACATCGCGGCCGACATCAGCGTCGAGGCGTACGAAGCGCGGCCGAAGCGCTGGCGCGACGTCTGGTCCGCCGGGCACAGCGTCTCGGGGGTGGATGCGGTGCTGCCTGTGGCCGACCTGGTGGCGCGGACGCTGGCGGAATACCGGGCGGCACGCGGCAGCAGTTGCCAGTAAGCGGTCTCGCAGGTCAGTGTCCGCGTCGTGATCCGGCGACTCCTGCTTTTCATGATGCTGAGCACCGCCGCGCTGGCTGATCCGGCGGCCTCGCCGCTGGTCGGGCTGTGGCTGACGCAGGACCGCGACGGGGTGGTCGCCGTGGCACCCTGCGGCAACGCGCTGTGCGTTCGGATCGCCGGTTCGGCGAAGGACCCGATGCCGCGCGACTGGCAGGGACGCTCGCAATGCGGCCTGCAGATCAGCCAGGTGACCGAGCACAGCCCCGGCATCTGGCAGGGCAAGATCACCGACCCGCGCAACGGCAACGCCTACGACGTGCGGATGTCGGCGGAGGGCAACCAGCGGCTGCGGCTGCACGGCTTCGTGCTCGTGCCGCTGCTCGGCTCGACGCAGGTCTGGACCCGCTACACCGGCCACGTGACGCCCGACTGCCACATGGCCGGCTGACCTCGTCAGCTCCCCCTGTCCTCCCGCCCGCGCTTGAGCGCCGGATGCACGGTCTTGTTGATGATGTGCAGGTCGGTGCCGATCACGTGCGCGCTCGAGCCCACGATCAGCGGGTCGGGGCCGGTCACGATGCTCGTGTCCTTGCCTTCGTAGGGCAGGTGCGCCAGCAGATGCTGCATCGCGTTCAGCCGCGCGCGCTTCTTGTCGTCGGCCTTGACGATTGTCCACGGGGCGTCGGCGGTGTCGGTGTAGAAGAACATCGCCTCCTTGGCCTCGGTATACTCGTCCCACTTGTCGAGCGAGGCACGGTCGATCGGCGACAGCTTCCATTGCTTGAGCGGATCGACCTCGCGGGCGGCGAAGCGGCGGCGCTGTTCCTCGCGGCTGACGGAGAACCAGTATTTGACCAGCGTGATGCCGGAGCGGACCAGCATGCGCTCGACCTCCGGACACTGGCGCATGAATTCGAGGTAGTCGTGCGGCGTGCAGAAACCCATCACGCGCTCCACGCCGGCCCGGTTGTACCAGGAGCGGTCGAAGAATACGATCTCGCCGGCCGCGGGAAGCTGCGTGATGTAACGCTGGAAATACCACTGCGTCCGTTCGCGCTCGGTCGGTTTCTGCAGCGCAACCACACGGGCCGTGCGCGGGTTCGTGTGCTCCATG
>DATEQV010000434.1:0-7135 GCA_035272265.1 Acidisphaera sp.
GTCTGGTCATTGACCATAAACGTGAGCGCCCACGATTTCGACATACCGGGGAAGAACTCGGCGTCGTTCGACAGCGCGGGGATCGCGCCCGGCAGGACGCCGACCTTGAGGTCGCCCAGCCCGTTCCGTGCCGCCATCCGCACCGTCTCGGGCTTCAGCACGCGCCCGTGCTCGCCCGCGCCGTCGTTGAGCCACATGCGGATGAAGCGGATGTAGTCGGACGCGGTCGAATAGAGGCCGGTGCCGCCCATGTGGACTTCGGGCTCCGGCGGCGGCTCGGCATCGATCGGCGTCAGGTCGCCGGAGGGGTCGCGTTGATGCATCAGTGCCAGGCGCGCACGCATGTCGGGCCGCACGACGTAGGCGGTGTCCGTCATCCCGAGCGGTTCGAAGATGCGTTCGGCCAGCACGGTGCCGAGGCGCTGGCCGGTGATGCCCTCCACCACCTGGCCGCACCACTCGATGTTGATACCGTACTCCCACCGCTCGCCCGGCTCGTTGACCAGGGGCGCGAACAGCGCAGCCCGCGCGCCGCTGCCCGGCCTGGGAAGGCCCGTGGCCTGCTCGTACCGCAGCACTGTCTCGTTGAACATCGGGTAGCCGAAGCCGCCGGTGTGCAGCATCAGCATCCGCGTTGTGATGTCGCGCTTCGGTGCGCGCAGGCGCGGTTGCCCGGAGTCGTCGAAGCCGTCGAGCACCTGCACCGCGGCGATGTGCGGCGCGTATCGCTTGGCGGGTGCGTCGAGGTCGAGCTTGCCCTCCTCCACCAGCTGCAGGACGGCGGTGCCGGTGATCGCCTTCGTGGTGGAGAACATCGTCAGGACGGTATCCAGGGTCATCGGCGCGTCCCGCCCGAGCACGCGGAGGCCGGCCGCGCCTTCGTAGATGTTGCCCCGCCTGTCGGTCGCGATCGCGGCCACGCCGGGCACGCGCGGATCGGTGGACACGACGCGATGCAGGATTGCGTCCGCATCGGTTTCCAGATCGCGCGGCACGTTCCACTCCCCTGTTTTGGTCTTGCCCAGAAGGTGGCCCGCCGCGACGGTTTCGGGAAGAGCCGCGCGGGGCCAAGCCGGGCGGGCGAAGGGGACGAAGCCGTGAACCTTGCGGCCCTTCGGGGGAAACGCGCGGAGCAGGAAGCACCCGCTCAGGCCGGCGACGAGCCGCTGGTGGGGATTCTGCTGGTGATGGCTGCCGGGCTGATGTTCTCGGTGTCCGACGCCACGGCGAAGTTCCTGACCGGCGCCCTGCCGCCGATCGAGATCGCGTGGATCCGCTATCTGGTGTTCGGCGCGATCGCGACGGCGGCGGTGGCGCGCGACGACTGGACGTTCCGCGTGCGCCGGCCGTGGCTGCAACTGGTGCGCGGGCTGGGCGTCGTGCTGTCCGCGCTGGCGTTCATGCAGGGGCTGAAGTTCCTGCCGATCGCCGAGGCCACGGCGGTGAACTTCGTCTCGCCCGCCTTCATCACGGTGCTGTCGATCGTCTTCCTGAGCGAAGTGGCGGGCGTGCGCCGCTGGACGGCGCTGGTCGTGGGCCTGCTGGGCGTGCTGATCGTGGTGCGGCCGGGCTCCAGCGCGGCCCAGCCGGCCGTCATGCTGCCCGTGCTGTCATCGGCGTTCTGGGCGTCGGCGATCGTGGCGACGCGCAAGATGGGCGGCGCGGACCACGTGGCCACGACGCTGATGTGGTCGGCGGTCTCGGGCCTGGTGCTGCTGACGCTGATGCTGCCGTTCGTCGCGGTGCGGCCGACGGTCGGGCAGGTCGCGCTGTCGCTGCTCATCGGCGTGGTGTCCACCGCCGGCCAGGGGCTGATCATCCTGGCCTACCAGAAGGGCCCGGCTTCGCTGCTGGCGCCGTTCAGCTACTTCCAGCTGGTGACGTCGTCGATCGCCGGCTGGCTGGTGTTCCACAACGTGCCGGACGTGTGGGTGGTGGTGGGCGGCGCGGTCATCATCGCGAGCGGCATCTACACCGCGCACCGCGAGCGGGTGCGGGCGAAGGAGCGACGGGGGCTGGAGGCACAGAAGCGATAAGGGCCGCGCGAAACTATTTGCACCCCGCCGGCCCGGACGGCGCCATGCTGACATCGACCGTGCCGTCTTTATTTGTCTTGGCGACGATCTTTCCCTCTTTCTTGTGAAGCTCGACGCAGGCGTCGTACATCTGCTTCTTGAAGTCGTCGAGCGCGTCCTGGATCGCCTTCTGGGCTTCCTTGGCGTCCTTGTAGGACTTGCTCGTCAGGTCCTTCTCGGCCTTCTGGCTCCAGGTCTTGAACGTCGCCTCATAGCTGGCCTTGTGGTTTTTCTCGTGTTCCTCGGCCATGTCGGCGATCTTCTTGATCGCGGCCTTGTTGTTGTCGTCCGGCTTCCCAACGCCCGCCTCGGCATAGTCCATGTCGATCTTGGGAGGATCGAAGTCGACCTTGGACAGCTTGCCATCCTTGAAGACGGTCTTGACCTTCGGTGGCGTGTAGGTGGTCTCCCCGGCGCCGGTACCGCCGTATTTCTTGTGGGCGGCCTCAAGGAATTCGTCGGCCGTGTCGCCGTTGAACTTCGTCATCGCAGCGTCCCGGTTCCGTTTCCTACCTGAAATGTAACCGGTGGCCGCGGAGCTTTCAACCCTCAGGTCGGGTTCGAGCGCGGAGCGACGGCTTTCCGGTTGACACTGGTATTCCGCGCCGCACCAACCTGGTCATGACCGGCCGGTGCATGCCGATTGCCCGTCGTGCCTTCACTTTCGCGGGTCTGCCGCCAACAGCTTGACCCTCCGGACAAGCTCGCGAGCTTGTTGGAGAGTTTCCAATACCGTCCCTGGCTCAATCGCCTCGCCGAGGTAGTCACTGACCTGGCGCAGCCGCTCGGCTCGCCGGAACTCCACGCCGAGAGCTATGCCCGGGCTGAACCAAGTGTCGATTGAAAGCAGCGTGAAGACCGTGATGCGACTTGCCCGCGGTCGCCTCGGCGGGCGCACCGATCAGGACCAACGCCGCCCGAGCAGCGTTGAACATCGCATAATAGGCTCGGTTGCAGGTCCCCTCGCTGTCACCGTCGCGCAGGAGCATTTCCGCAGAGACGAGCGCGCGGTCGGCCTTTTCGAGCAGTGTGTCCGGACTCAGAGGGGAACGCCGTCTTTCTGAATGTTCCGCAGGAGATCGGGGTTCGAAAACCGCTCAGGATGCTCCCACTGATCTTGCCAGACGGGGAGAGGCGAAACGACGACGCCGCTGGCCAGTTCGACGTCATAGGCATCGTCGATCATGTCCAGCATTGTGTTGACCATCGACCCGTGAACTCCGGGAAGCAGGACCGCGAGATCCGCATCGCTGTCCTGCCGATGATCACCGCGCGCCCGACTGCCGAAGACGACGGCCCCGATCACGGGGTATCGTCGCTTGATCGCCATGAGGAAAGCCCTGGCTGCCCTCTCCGTGGACGGGTCGAGCGCGGTTCCTCGTTCGATGTCGATCAACGGAGGCGACTCTTCAGGGCTCAAAACGGAATCTCGTCGTCCAGGTCGCCGCCCTTCGGCACGTCCCAGCCGCCGCCACCGCCGCCGCGCTCGCCCCCGCCGCTGCGGCCGCCGCCGCCACCGCCGGCCCGGCCGCCGCCGCTGTAGCCGCCGGCCTCGAAGCCGCCCTCGCCGCCGCGGGCGCCGTCGAGCATGGTCAACTCGCCGCGGAACTTACCCAGCACGACCTCGGTCGTGTACTTCTCCTGGCCGTCCTTGTCGGTCCACTTGCGGGTCTGCAGCGCCCCCTCGACATAGACCTTGGCGCCCTTGCGCAGGTACTTCTCGGCCACCTCGGCCAGCCGCTCGTTGAAGATCACCACGCGGTGCCACTCGGTGCGCTCCTTGCGCTCCCCGGTGCCCCGGTCGTTCCAGGTCTCGCTGGTGGCGAGGTTCAACTGCACGATCTTCGTGCCGTCCTGCGTGGTCCTGATCTCCGGGTCACGGCCCAGATTGCCGATCAGGATCACCTTGTTGACGCTACCGGCCATTGATGCCGCTCCCGAGTTATTCGCGCACAGGTAGTGCAGACCAGAAACCCGCGCCTGCGCAAGCCTATCTTGGCTGACTCGGCGCAAGCCGCCATATAGACTGTGAACATCTCAAGAACAACGGACCCCGTATGGCCGGCTCGATCCACGTGCGCGGCGCGCGCGAGCACAACCTCAAGAACGTGGATGTCGAGATCCCGCGCGACAGCCTGACCGTCATCACCGGCCTGTCCGGCTCGGGTAAGTCCTCGCTGGCGTTCGACACGATCTACGCCGAGGGCCAGCGCCGCTACGTCGAGAGCCTGTCGGCCTACGCGCGCCAGTTCCTCGAGCTGATGGGCAAGCCGGACGTCGATTCGATCGAGGGGCTGTCGCCGGCGATCTCGATCGAGCAGAAGACCACGAGCCGCAACCCGCGCTCCACCGTCGGCACTGTGACCGAGATCCACGACTACATGCGCCTGCTGTGGGCGCGCGCCGGCGTCCCCTACTCGCCCGCCACCGGCCTGCCGATCGAGGCGCAGACCGTCAGCCAGATGGTCGACCGCATCGTCGCCATGAAGGAGGGCACGCGGCTGCTGCTGCTGGCGCCGGTGGTGCGCGACCGCAAGGGCGAATACCGCAAGGAGCTGGCCGAACTGCAGCGCCGCGGCTTTACGCGGGTGAAGGTGGACGGGACGCTGTACGAGATCGGCGACGTCCCGGCGCTGAACAAGAAGGTCAAGCACGAGATCGAGGCCGTGGTGGACCGCATCGTCGTGCGCGGGGGGATCGAGACGCGGCTGGCCGACAGCATCGAGACCGCGCTCAACATGGCCGACGGCGTGGTGTACGCCGAGAACGCCGATACCGGCGAGCGCACGGTGTTCTCCTCGCGCTTCGCCTGTCCGGTCAGCGGCTTCACGATCGAGGAAATCGAGCCGCGCCTGTTCAGCTTCAACAGCCCGCACGGCGCCTGCCCGAAATGCGACGGACTCGGCGTCGAAGCGTTCTTCGATCCGGCGCTGGTGGTGCCGGACGAACGCGCGAGCCTCGCCGACGGCGCGGTCGCACCCTGGGCCGGGGCGCACAGCCCCTACTACGACCAGACGCTGCAATCGCTCGCGCGACATTTCAAGGTGACCACACGCACGCCGTGGCGCGAGCTGCCGCAGCACGTGCGCGACGCGATCCTGTTCGGTACCGACGAGCCGGTGACGATGACCTACAAGGACGGCGTGCGCGCGTACTCGGTCGAAAAGCCGTTCGAGGGCGTGATCCGCAACCTGCAACGCCGCTACCAGGAAACCGACAGCGCCTGGGTGCGCGAGGAGATGTCGCGCTACCAGGCGGAGAAGCCGTGCGCCGCGTGTCTCGGCGCGCGGCTGAAGCCGGAGGCGCTGGCGGTGAAGATCGCCGGGATGAACATCGCCGAGGCGTCCGACCTGTCGATCCGGCGCGCCCGCGAGTGGTTCGCCGACGTGCTGCCGACGCTCACGCCGCAACGCGCGGAGATCGCGCGGCGCATCCTGCGCGAGATCGAGGAGCGGCTGCAGTTCCTGGTCGATGTCGGCCTCGATTACCTGACGCTGTCGCGCGGCTCGACGACGCTGTCGGGCGGCGAGAGCCAGCGCATCCGGCTGGCGAGCCAGATCGGCTCGGGCCTGACCGGCGTGCTGTATGTGCTCGACGAGCCGTCGATCGGCCTGCACCAGCGCGACAACGAGCGGCTGCTCGGGACGCTACGGCGGCTGAAGGCGCTCGGCAACACGGTGCTGGTGGTCGAGCACGACGAGGATGCGATCCGTGCCGCCGACCACGTCATCGACATCGGCCCCGAGGCCGGCATCGGCGGCGGGCATATCGTCGCGCAAGGCACGCCGGCGGAGGTCGCCGCCAATCCGAAGTCGCTGACCGGCGACTACCTGTCGGGGCGGCGCCGGATCGAAATCCCAGCCATGCGCCGGCCGGTGCAGGAGGACCGCGTGCTGCGGGTCGTCGGCGCGCGGGCCAACAATTTGCACAACGTCACCGCCGGGTTTCCGCTCGGCACGTTCACCTGCGTGACCGGCGTGTCCGGCGGCGGCAAGTCCACGCTGGTGATCGACACGCTGTACAAGGCGGCGGCGCGGCGGCTGATGGGATCGGGCGAGGTGCCGGCCGCGCACGACCGGCTGGAAGGGCTCGAGCTTCTCGACAAGATCATCGACATCAACCAGTCTCCGATCGGCCGCACGCCGCGCAGCAATCCGGCGACCTACACCGACCTGTTCGCGCCGATCCGCGACTGGTTCGCCGAGCTGCCCGAGGCGCGCGCGCGGGGCTACAAGCCGGGGCGGTTCAGCTTCAACGTCAAGGGCGGGCGCTGCGAGGCGTGCCAGGGCGACGGCGTCATCAAGATCGAGATGCACTTTTTGCCCGACGTCTACGTCACCTGCGACGTCTGCAAGGGCAAGCGGTACAACCGCGAGACCTTGGAGATCCATTTCCGCGGCAAGTCGATCGCCGACGTGCTGGCGATGACGGTGGACGAGGCGGTGCCGTATTTTTCCGCCCAGTCGCGCATCCACGACCGGCTGAAGATCCTGCAGCAGGTGGGGCTCGGCTACATCAGTCTCGGCCAGCAGGCGACGACGCTGTCGGGCGGCGAAGCACAGCGCATCAAGCTGGCGAAGGAACTCGCGCGGCGGGCGACGGGGCGCACGCTGTACATCCTCGACGAGCCCACCACGGGGCTGCATTTCGAGGACGTCCGCAAGCTGCTCGAGGTGCTGCACGCGCTGGTCGACGCCGGCAACACGGTGGTGGTGATCGAGCACAACCTGGAGGTCATCAAGACCGCCGACTGGATCATCGACCTCGGCCCCGAGGGCGGCGACGGCGGCGGGCGCATCGTCGCCGAGGGCACGCCCGAAGCGGTGGCCGCCAATCCGGCGAGCTACACTGGCGGTTTCCTCGCGCACCTGCTCCCGGCCGAGGAACCACGGCGGACACGCCGGCGCGCGTAGCAGCGTAGGCTGTGTGCTGGGCATGTCCAGCAGCCTGGGGGTGAAAGTCCCCTGTGCAACCTGATGGAGGTGAAGCACGAGTGAAGCACAAGGGCGGAACCGCGAGGGACCGTCTGAAGGAAGTGTGGAGCGAAATCGCGTCCTGAC
>DATEQV010000435.1:0-21229 GCA_035272265.1 Acidisphaera sp.
TGGTCCAAACAGCTTCGCAATGAAGCCAGCAGGGCATCGAGCACACGCACGCGGGCAAAGAATCCGATATCCCGATCCTTGGGAATCCTTCATCGTGCGGTTGCAACATGTTCCAACACGAACTGTGGCATTCTGGACTCACCTTGCCCAGACCATACCCGCGCAAACGCGACTCAATCGCATTGAGAACTGCTGGCACGCGACCGGCCCGATGGCGTCGGCGGTCCCGAACGGCTATGCTGAGCACGCGACGCGCACCGACACCCCCTCGCTTGCGCGACTTCGTTCCACCGACAACCTGAACCGTGCGGCGATGGTGCGGCCATTCCGAAGGCCGCGCGCCGGCGCCGCCAGCCACAAAACGCCGGCAAAGGCACACAATGAAAATCACCGAAGAGTCCCCGACCCGCCTCGCCTTCAGGAGTGGCACGCCGTTCCTCGGCGATTGCCGCTGCAGCTTCGACCGCGCGACAGGCCGGGCGGTCATCAGGCGCCGCTTCTTCGGGTTCCCTCGCAAGACAGTCGATGTCGCGCTGACAGACATCGCCTCCGTGCGTGTGGCGACGCAGTCCGGCCCGGACAACAGCGATGTGCGATATCCCGAGTTCGTCCTGAAATCGGGCACCTGCATCGCTCTGACGCTGACCATGACCCCCGACCGGATCGTGAAAATGGTCAACAGCTTTCTCGGCCTGCAACCTCCGCTTGGCGCGGCGGCCTGACCCGCCGGACGACACCCGGCTGGCTAACCGGCTGATCGCGCATTTGTGACTCACGGTCGAGCTGCGCAAACACGATCTTCCAGTCGCTCACGGCGATGAGATGCCGCGGGCATGTGGCGAAGCTCGCGACCTGAGCGGGAGCGTGACGTGCTGAACGGACGGCGGGTGCTCATTGTCGAGGACTTCGTGCTCGTGGCGGAGATGCTCTCCGAGCAGCTCGAGCAGTTCGGTTGCGACGTGGTCGGCCCGGTCGGCCAGCTGCAACCCGCGCTCGACCTTGCCAGCGCCGAGCAGCTGGACGGTGCGCTGCTCGACATCGACCTTGACGGCGAGTCGAGTTTTCCGGTCGCCGACGTGCTTCGCCGCCGCGGCGTTCCGATGATCTTCCTCTCCGGCCACGGCGAGGATGCGCTGCCGCCGCACCTGAGCAACGAGCTCCAGCTGACCAAGCCGGTCAGGGCCGCGACGCTGCAGGCCGCGCTGAACACCCTCTCGCCGGGACGACACAAGCAGGGCAACGTCCCGATCACCTGACCGACGACGTCACCGCAAGCTTGCGCAACGACATCCGCCTGTCGCACGGTGCGCCCGGCATCACGGGTGTGCGGCCGTGCCTGCGAACGCTGAACAGCTCGACTGGGTCAGGCGCGTCTTCGGCGTCGATGGCGCGACGACCGGCGGCGACGCCAGCTACGACAAGGCGCGCGCCGCATGGCTCGCTTCGCGGCGGAAGGTCGCCGGCGATGTCGAGAAGCTGAAGACGGCGATCGTCGGCAGCTACGCCGACCGGGGCCTCGGGCCGAAGCTCGAGGCGGCCTACCAGCAGGAGGTCGCCTGGGTGCTGCAGCAGCTCGACGACCGAGTCTCCGTCGCGCTCGACGGATTGATCAGCGCCGACGGCACGCAGCACGCCAACCTGCTGGCCGAATCCAAGGAGGCGATCGGCGACTACACGACCTTCCTGAGCACCGACAAGACCGTGCAGGCGCTGGACGACAATCCGTTCGTCAAGCTGTCGATCAAGTCCACGCTCTCGACCACGCTGTCGGCGCTGTCGAAAACCCTGGCCTGACGCAGCACAAACCTCCGTGGGGCATCCATGAGCGAGTCGGTGCAGCGGTCCGAGTGGATCAAGCGGATCCTGGGCGTCACCATACCGCTCGCCAGCATGGGCACGGTGAGCGCCGGTCCGCCGGATCCGAAGTTCAAGAAACCGGGCAACGGAAAGACGCTCGGTCAGGACGGCGAGCGGTCGGGCAAGACGATCGCGCCGCCGCGCCCGGCGATGCAGTTCGGCGGCACCGACCGGCCGATCACCGTCGGCAAGTCGCCCGGCGGCGGGGTCGTGTTCACCGCACCTCCGCCGCCGGTGCGCGACATCACCTTTTCGGGCGGCGGCGGCAAGGGCGCTGCGTTGCCTGGCGCGGTGAAGGCGCTGGAAGAAAGCGGCGTGCTGAAGGACGTCAGGGCCGTCAACGGCGCCTCGGTCGGCGCGATGACGGCGGCCCTCGTCGCCGCCGGGATCACGGCGAAGGAAATGGCCGAAGCGGCAGATGCGCCGGAGACCACCGCCGCGATCACCGAGGGCACCGGCGGATCGATGCTGAAGATGCTGTCCAAGGCGATCGAGAACCGCGGCTCCCCACTGACCGGCATGGGGCTGCAGCAGGTGGTCGGCAAGGTGCTCGAGGGCACGCTGCTCGCGCGCGTCACCGAGTATCTCGACGGCTGCGAGAAGTCCGGCGCCGCGCCCAATTCGGTCGTGAAGGACACGATCGAAAAGGTCGGGACCGAAGGGCCGACCTTTGCGCAGATGCGAGCGCTGTCGCAGGTCATCCCGGCGATCAAGGACCTGTCCATCACCGGCACCTACACGACCGAGAAGGTGCTGGACTCGACGGACAAGAACACGCGCGGCCAGCTGTATGTCTTCGGCGCCGACACCCAACCCGACCTGCCGGTCTCGGTCGCGGTGCATGCGTCGGCGTCGTTCCCCGGCGCGTTCAAGCCGGTGGACATCGAGCTGGAGCCGGGCTGGACCGTCACCTTCATCGACGGCGGGGTGATGAACAACACGCCGACCGAAAGCAGCATCGGCGACGCGCCGCCGCTCGACCCGATCCCCGACAAGCGCGGCATGACGTTCGTGTTCGAAGGCTCGAACAGCGCGGGCGCGATCGCCGACAAGGTGACACCCCCGGGCGGATGGGGCGCGAAGATCATCGACAAGCTGATGAAGTCGGACAATTCGGCGGCGGAGTACCTGCTGTCGCGCGACGCGCAGGCGCACGCGGAGGACATCGTCGTCGTCCCGCTCAAGTTCAAATTCAAGCCGCCCGGCGCGATGTTTTCCAAGTCGGTCGACATGACCGGCACGCTCGGGGGCACGCTCAACTTCACCCCGCCCGACGACGTCAAGACGGAGCTTCGGACACGCACGGAGAAGGCGACCAACGACCAGATCGTGAAGTCGAAGGAGGACAAGAGCTACCAGTTCGCCTCCGACAGCCAGATGTTCATGTCGATCGGCATGCCGGACCTGAAGTCGCTGTGCGACGGCAAGCCGCCCTATCCCGGCGCGGACAAGGCGTACGCATTCCGCGAGGCGGTGGCGGCCTCGATCGCCAAGCTGGAGCAGGTGCAGATCCCGAAGGCCCCGGCGCCGGTCACCGGCGACCTGCCGCGTCTGCTGGCCGATCTCGACAAGCTCGCCGGCGACGATGTGGACGCGCAGGGCTATATCGGCCGCGAGGTGCACAAGGCAGGGCTCGATCCGGTGATCGACGCGGTGCGCGAGGGCCGGCTCGACAAGGCGTCCAAGTCGGTCGCCGCGATCGCGGCAGTCAGCGAGGCGGTCAAGGTGCACAGCATGGCCGACCGCATCCTCAAGACGCACGTCTATCCGAAGATGCGCGACGAGAAGCCGGACGGCGCCTCGATCGCATTGCTGCTCAAGGTCGAGGCCATCCTGCGCACGGCGGTCAGTTACGACGAGATTGCCGGCGCGCTGATCATGGCGCTCAAGTTCTATGAGGGCAAATCCGATGTGTTCGCCGGCGGCAAGATGCTGGGCCATGGGCACGCCGAGTTCTGCGCCGTGCTTCGCGACGAGCTGGAAACCGTGAACAAGAGCATCCTCGATGCATGAGACCCTGCGGGCGCTGTATGCGGAGCTGGCGAAGGCGATCGGCGTATCGAGCCTGCCTGCCGACGAGGCGGGCGCGGTTCAGCTGACGATCGGTGACGATGTCTCGGTCGTGCTGTTTCCCGAAAGCGATGTCACGCTGACCATCGTCGCGCCGGTGATGGCGCTGCCGGCGCAGGTGGACTATGGACGGGCGTTATGGCTGCTGCGCCGCAACCACTATGACAGCGACATCGCGCCGTTCCGGGTTTCCTGCGACGCGGACGGGCTGCTCGTGCTGTGGGGGCGCCTGCCGACGTCCGGCCTGACCGGATTGCAACTGGCCGAAACGATCGATGCGATCGCCACGCAGATCAACACGATCCGCGAGGAAGTCACCGTTGCGGGTGCAGCGGCATGAGCACCCACGACAAACCCGAGCACGGGAAAGCGCACAAGACTGAGGGAATCGTCGTGAAGCGGTATGCGCGGAGCCGGTTCTATGACACCGAAAACCAGCGCTACGTCACGCTGGAACAGCTTCGCATGTGGGCACAGGCAGGCATCCCGTTTTCGGTGATCGACACCGAAAGCGGAGAAGACATCACCCGTGTCTTGCAGGCCTGAAGCAGGCTGAGCTGGAGCAGAGTTCTCGGTTCACGCGATGCGACGCCCGGCCGGGTGTGAAGGGTCCAGACCGGCTCACCGCGCGAGCGTCACGGGATTGCTCCAGATCAGCGCCGGATCGTGGGCGTCGGTCACCGGACGACCGGCGCGAGGAAGGAACCCCAAGCGGAACGCAGCCTGCCCCCCCTTCGGGTCGACCAACATTTCGAGACGGCCCCGATAAACGTCATCCGGCTTGAGCGTGATCTCGGACGGCTGGTTTTGTGTCGCTTCCTGGCTGGTCATCACCGCGTTGCTGTCGGTGACCCACGACCAGCCTGGGGGTTCGTCCAGACGATGATCGCCTGCGGCGACGTGCCGACGTTCTTCACGGTCACGTCCGCGTAAAACCGTCCGGTTTGTTCGTAGAATCCGGTATGCAGCGATGCCTGATCGACGGCGGCGGTGGCCACGAAGTCGGCCGCTCGCGCAGCGCAGCACGCCGACACGGCCCATAGCATCAGAACCGCAATGGCGACGGACGACCGCATCGCCGCGTCAGACCCGCCGGACGCCGACGCACGGAACACGATCCAGCATTCTACGCCCGCGCGCCGACCAGCCACACGCCCGCAGGCAAGTGGATCCCGTCCGCGCCGACGTGAGGAACGAGCGCCGCGCGCGCGGCGTCGCCCGCGGCACGCCGCCGGTCCTCGCTCGCCTCGGCGACGGCGCGGCCGAGCGGGCCGAAATGCACCAGGAACTCCACCGTCTTTTCGAGGTCGCCGCCGTGCATCATCGGGTCGGCGGGCTCGATCGTGACGTCGCCGAACCCGGCCGCGTCCAGGATGCCGCGCACCCGCTCGGGCCGCCCGAACGCGAACGGCCCCGGAGCGTCGGAATCGGGCGTAGGCAGGTCGGGAAGATGTGCTTTCGCGGCGCCCCAGGGCAGCGCGAACCACGGGCACTCGGCCAGCGTGCGGAAGCAGACGAAGGCCAGCCGCGCGCCGGGCCGCATGCCGCGCCGGATATTGGCGAAGGCGGCCGGCGGATCGGCGAAGAACATCACGCCAAGCCGCGAGATGACGCGATCGAACGCCACCGGCGCGAACGCATGCGCGGCGGCATCCGCCAGCACCAGCTCGACATTCGCCACGCCCGCCTCGGCGACGCGCCTGCGCGCGACGTCGAGCAGCGGCTCGGAGACGTCGAGCCCGACAACGCTGCCCCCGGGTGCAACCAGATCGGCACACGCCAGGGTCGTCGCCCCCGCGCCGCAGCCGAGGTCCAGCACGCGCTCGCCGCCCTGCACGCCGGCGAACCCGAGCAGCTTCTCGCCGATCTCGCGCAGAACACTGTCGGTGCGGGCGTGGTTGTCCGCCCACCTTCGCCCGACATCGCCCTGCCAGAACTCGATCTGCATGTCATTGCCGGATTCACTCATGCGTCGCCTTTCGAAGCGGAGATGGCACCCCGCGATGGAGCGCCCGTCCGTCAATTGGTCCCGCCCCGGTCGAAGTGAACCCCGGCGGTATCGTCACATCCGCAACGGCCGCCTCAGATCTCGACCTCCAGCCCGACCTCGACGACCTGCCCGGTCGGCACGCCGAAATAGGCGGCGGGCATGTTGGCGTTCAGGTGCATCGCAGCGAACAGCGACTTGCGCCACATCGCCATCCCCGGCAGGCCCGGCTTGGGAATGATCGTGACCCGGCGGAAGTAGTAGGAGATGTCGTCGAGATCGATGTCGGCGAGGCTCGGATCGCGGCAGGCGAGCGTCAGCCCGGCCACCACGTCGGGCGTCTCCATGAAGCCGTAGTACAGGACCACCCGCGAAATGCCCGCGCCGACGGGGATCAACTTGACACGGTTAGCCTCGTCCACGCGCGGCAGCTCGGTGGTGATGGTGCAGACCAGCAGCACGCGCTCCTGCAGCGCCCTGTTGTGCTTGATGTGGTGCGTTAGGGCGAGCGGGATGCCGGAGGTCGCGGCGGTGAAGATCGCCGCCGTCCCCTTGATCCGCATCGGGTGGTTCGACAGCACCCACTCGATGAACTCCGCCTCGTGCTGGCGCAGCTTGATGCGCTGGGCCTCGAGCAGCTGCCAGCCGCTGCGCCAGGTCAGCATCAGGAACGCAACCAGGCCGGCCATCGCCAGCGGGAACCAGCCGCCCTGGAACAGCTTCGTCGCATTGGAGATGACGAACACCAGGTCGATCGCCAGGAAGAACCCGTTGACGGCGAACACCAGCGCGGGGTTGAAGCGCCACTTCAGCGCGATCAGCACCGCCAGGCAGGTGGTGATTGCCATCAGCATCGACACCGCGATGCCGTACGCGCCGCCCAGCGCGTCCGACGAGCCGAATGCCAGCACGGCGCCGAGCGTGCCGACCGCCAGCAGCCAGTTGACCATCGGCATGTAGATCTGTCCGCGCTCGTGGCTCGCGGTGTGCAGTACCCGCATGCGCGGCAGGAAGCCGAGCTGCATCGCCTGCTGCGTCAGCGAATAGGCGCCCGAGATGATCGACTGCGAGGCGATGATCGTCGCCAGCGTGGCGAACAGCACCAGCGGGTAGTGCATCCAGCTCGGCGCGAGCAGGTAGAACGGGTTGGCGGCGTTCTTCGGGTCGGCCAGCAGCAAGCCACCCTGGCCGAAATAGTTCAGCATCAGCATCGGCAGGCAGACGGCGAACCAGCCCAGCCGGATCGGGTAGGCGCCGAAATGCCCCATGTCGGCGTACATCGCCTCGGCGCCGGTCAGCGCGAGGAACGCCGCCCCGATCACCGCGAAGGCGATCGCCGGGGTCACATGGGTCAGGTAACCCACGGCGTGCAGCGGGCTGATCGCGGCCAGCACGCCGGGCCCCTGGATGATCCCGCGCAGGCCGAGCACGCCGATCGCGATGAACCATACCAGCATGATCGGCCCGAAGACGTTGCCGATGACCGTCGTGCCGTGGCGCTGCACGACGAACAGCCCGAACAGGATCACGATGCTGATCGGCACCACCACGGGTGCCAGTTGCGGCGCATCGAGCTTCAGCCCCTCGACCGCGCTCAGCACCGAGATCGCCGGCGTGATGACGCCGTCGCCATACAGCAGCGCCGCCCCGACCAGCCCCACGATCAGCAGCGACGCACGCCAGCTCCCTTTCGCGGCGTGGCGCACATCCAGCAGCGCCAGCATCGCGACGATGCCGCCCTCGCCGTGGTTGTCGGCGCGCATGATCAGGATCGCGTATTTCAGCGAGACGATCAGGATCAGCGACCACAGTATCAGCGAGACGATGCCGAGCACGGCCTCCGGCGACGTGCTGCCCGCGGAATCCGCTGCCTGCTTGAACGCATACAGCGGGCTGGTGCCGATATCGCCGTAGACGATGCCGAGTGCGGCCAGAGCGCCCGCCGCCGCCACCCCGGCGCCGCCGCGCCTGGTCGGCGCGGCCATCTGAAGCGTGTCCGCCATGCGCGCCCCCCGGCACCGCTGTCAGGCCCGATCCTGGGCCAGAACAGCCGGCCGGGTAAACGCCCGTACCGTGAACCCCGAAACTGCCCTACACTCCGCCGGTCAGGCCGCCGCCCACCAACCCGGCCCGACCAACCCAGGAGGAACATATGGCAGTCGCGACTGTGTCCAAGATCACCGCCTCGTCGCCCGACGGCTTCGATGCCGCGGTTCGCGAGGGGCTGATGCGCGCCAGCAAGACGCTGCGCGGCATCACCGGCTTGCGGGTGGAGGACATGAAGGCGGCCGTGACCAACGGCAAGATCTCGGAATTCCGCGTGACGATGGAAGTGACGTTCGTTCTCGAGGACTGACGCAATCCCCGTGGCCGGCCGGCCAGGAGACCTGGACCGGGCCGGCCACCGCTTCAGTTCTCGAACGGGTCGCGCACCAGGATGGTGTCGTCGCGCTCGGGGCTGGTGGACAGCAGCGTGACCGGCGTCTCGGTCAGCTCCTCGATGCGGCGCACGTATTTCACCGCCTGCGCCGGCAGGTCGGCCCACGACCGCGCGCCCCGCGTCGATCCGGTCCATCCCTCCATCGCCTCGTAAACCGGCTCCGCACGGGCCTGCGCGCCGGGTGCGGCGGGCAGCCGGCGGATCGTCTCACCCCGACCGCCCAGGCGATACCCGACGCAGATGCGCAGCTCCGGCAGCCCGTCGAGCACGTCGAGCTTGGTCAGCGCCAAACCCTGCACGCCGCCGACCTTCACCGCCTGGCGCACCAGCGCGGCATCGAACCAGCCGCAGCGCCGACGCCGTCCGGTGACGGTGCCGATCTCGTGCCCACGGTCGCCGAGCAGCGCGCCGGTGTCGTCGTGCAGCTCGGTCGGGAACGGCCCCGATCCCACGCGGGTCGAGTAGGCCTTGGCAATGCCGAGCACGAACCCCACCGCACCCGGCCCGATCCCCGAGCCGGACGCGGCCGTTGCGGCGACGGTATTGCTGCTGGTGACGAACGGATAGGTGCCGTGGTCGACGTCCAGCATCACCGCCTGGGCGCCCTCGAACAGGATGCGCCGGCCGGCGCGCCGCGCCTCGTCCAGCCGCTCCCAGACCGGCTCGACGAACGGCAGCACGCGGGGCGCCAGCGCCAGCAGGCTCTCCAGCAGCGCGGCTTTTTCGAAGGTCGGCGCACCCAGCCCGGCGAGCAGCGTGTTGTGATGCCGCAGCAGCTCGTCGAGCTTGGCCGACAGCGTTTCCGGCTCGGCGAGGTCGCAGAACCGGATCGCGCGGCGCGCGACCTTGTCCTCGTAAGCGGGCCCGATGCCGCGCCCGGTGGTGCCGATCTTCTGCTCGCCCCGCGCCGCCTCGCGCGCGCGATCGAGGGCGGCGTGCAGCGGCAGGATCAGCGGCGCGTTCTCTGCGATGCGCAGCGTCTCGGGCGTCACGCGCAGGCCCTGCGCCTCGACGCGCGCGATCTCGTCGAGCAGCGCGGTCGGGTCGACCACCACGCCGTTGCCGATGATGCCGAGCTTCCCGCGCACGAGGCCGGACGGCAGCAGCGACAGCTTGTAGGTCTGGTCGCCCACGACCAGCGTATGGCCGGCGTTATGGCCCCCTTGGAAGCGCACGACGATGTCGGCGCGGCTGGCGAGCCAGTCGACGACCTTGCCCTTGCCCTCGTCGCCCCACTGCGCGCCGATGACGGCTACGTTCGCCATGACGGCGGTCTCCTTTCAGCCGAGTGACGCGGCCTCGCTGCCGCGCAGAATGTATCCGCAGCCGAGCCGCCGCGCCTCGGCCTCCGGATCCGGCACCGGATCGACGGCCGCGATGGTCGCCCAGCCGCGCCCGCGCAACTCCTGTGCGGCCGCGTGGTCCGCGCCCGCGGGCACGAACACCCGCGGGCGGCGCGCCGGCCGCTCGGCGACGCGCAGCACGACGTCGGGATACAGCGTCAGCCCCGTCGCGGGCTCGGTGTCGCCGCACAGATACCGGCCGCCCCGTCCCAGCTCCTGCGTGCGCCCCGGCGCATAGACGGTCACGCAGACGCCGGTGTGGTAGCGGAAACCGCGGAACTCGACCGGATCGAGCGTCAGCCGCAGCCCCGGCGCGCGGTCGCGGATCGTCGCGACGGTGTCGGCGAGCCGCTCGGCGATCGGCCGCGCCGCCTCCGGCAGCTTCGCCTCGGCCAGTGCCGCCAGCGCCCGGTCGGCAGGCCCCGCCGCGAGCAGCAGCTCGGTCAGCGTGTCGGCCTGTGCGCCGCCGAGCCGGCGTACCGACGCGGCATCCTTCCGATCCAGCGCCCGCGCGAGCGCCTGACGTCCGCGTTCGTCGACGCCTGCCGCCTCTACCAGCACCGGCGACAGCGTCGGCATGGTCAGGTCGAAGCTCACCCGGGTCAGGCCCACGGCGGCCAGTGCCTCGGCGCCGACCAGCACGATCTCGGCGTCCGCGCCGGGACTGTCCGAGCCGATCAGCTCGATCCCTGCCTGGGCGAGCTGCCGGTCGGGGTTGAGCTGGCTGCCGCGCACGTGCAGGCACTGCCCGGCATAGGACAGCCGCAGCGGCCGGGCCTGTCCAGCCAGCCGCGTGGTGGCGATGCGCGCAACCTGCGGCGTGGTGTCGGCCCGCAGCCCCATCATCCGCTGGCTCTCGGGGTCCATCAGGCGAAAGGTCTGGTCGGCGACGGCCGCGCCGGAGCCGGCGAACAGCCCTTCCTCGAACTCCAGCAGCGGCGGCTTGACCCGTTCGTAGCCGTGGCGGGCAAAGGTCTCCATCAGCCTCTCGACGGCCTCGGCCTCCGCCTCCGCCTCGGGCGGCAGGAGGTCGCGCAGGCCGGCCGGCAGCAGGGCCGGGTGATTGAGCGCGTCGTCGGACATGGCGGCTGTCTAACACCCGCCCCCGGGGAACCAAACCCGCCCGGGCCGCAGGCGGGCGAGCGGGGCGCCCTGGTGGTTATGTCGTGGGCGTTTGATTCTACCCAAGGTTGTATGCACAGGATACCGAACAACCAGTCGGGCGCAGACCACCTGCTATGCTGTTCAGTTCGCAGGTTTTCGTCCTGGCCTTCCTGCCGGTCTGCCTGGCGGGCTGGCGGGTTTTCCACAGTTCCCGCTTGAGACGCCTGTGGGCGTTGCCGTTCCTGATCGTTGCCAGCCTCGTCTTCTACGCGTGGTGGCGGACCGAACTGGTGCTGCTGCTCGTCGGGTCGGTCGGCGCGAACTACGCGCTCGGCCAGCGCATCCGCCATCTGGCGCGCGGCGGGTCGGACACGGCGGCGAGGCACTGGCTGGCGGCCGGGATCGCGGCGAACCTGCTGCTGCTCGGTTGGTTCAAATATGCCGATTTCGCCGCCCGCACCGTCGGGCTGACGCCGCCGGGCGTCGCGCTGCCGCTGGCGATCAGCTTCTTCACCTTCCAGCAGATCATGTTCCTGGCCGAAAGCCGCCGCGATGCGCGCGGCAATTTCGGCTTGGTTCCGTATGCCGCGTTCGTGACGTTCTTCCCGCACCTGATCGCCGGGCCGATCGTGCGCCCCTCGGAGATCATCCCGCAGTTCGCCTCTGCCCCCTCGCGCCGGCTCGATGCCGAGGCGCTGTCGTCCGGCCTGACGCTGTTCCTGATCGGCCTGGCGAAGAAGCTGGTGCTCGCCGACACGTTCGCGCCGCTGGCGAACGTGGGTTTCGACGCTGCCGCACAGGGCGCGTCGCTGACCTTCGTCGAGGCGTGGGTCGCGGTGCTCGCCTTCGCGCTGCAGATCTACTTCGACTTCTCCGGCTATTCCGACATGGCGATCGGGCTGGCGCGCATGTTCGGAATCCGGTTTCCGGTCAACTTCAACGCGCCGTATCAGGCGGCCAGCATCGCCGAGTTCTGGCACCGCTGGCACATCACGCTGTCGGCCTTCCTGCGCGACTACGTCTACATCCCGCTCGGCGGCAATCGCCGCGGCCCCGCCCGCCAGCACGTCAACCTGATGGCCACGATGCTGCTCGGCGGGTTGTGGCACGGCGCGGCCTGGACGTTCGTCGCCTGGGGCGGGCTGCACGGCGCCTATCTGGTCGCGCAGCGCCTCTGGTCGCGTCACGTAAGGTTTGCGTTGCCGCACGCTGCCTGTCGCGCCATGACGCTGCTCGCGGTGCTGATCGCCTGGGTGCCGTTCCGTGCGGCCGGAGCCGATGCCTCGCTGCGGATGTTGCGGGGCATGGCGGGGCTGGACGGCATTGCCCTCCCGCAACTGTTCGTCGACGCGTTTCCGCTTCTCACCCGCGTGGCGACGCCGGTGCCGGTGCTGCTGCATCTCGGTGACGCGCGCACGCTGGCGCTGCCGGAAGCTGCAGCGTGCCTGTTGCTCGGCTGGGCGATCGTGCTGCTGCTGCCGCCGGTGCAGGACTGGAGCGAGCGCGTGCGCGCGTGGTCGCTGTCGGGCAGCTTCGCCTTCTCGGCGCAGGCGTTGTTCTTCGCGCCGCACATGACGCCGTTCCTCTATTTCCGGTTCTGAACCCCGTGCGCCGGATGGTCCTCGCCTGCATCGCCTCGCTGATCGGCTACGGCGTGTTGTTCGGGTTCGTGCTCGACCGCCCGCTCGATCTGGCGTGGCTGCGCGTGCAGATCGAGGCGAAGCTTGCGCACGGCGCCGCCCTGCCCTCGCCCAAGCTGGTCATCCTCGCCGGCTCGAACGGCCCGTATTCGCATCGGTGCGCCGTGATCGGCCCGCTGCTGCACATGCCCTGCGTCAACGCCGGCGTCGCGGTGGGCGTCGGCCTCGACTACCTGTTCGCCCGCTGGACGCCGCTGCTGCGCGCTCGCGACGTGGTCTATCTGCCGATGGAGGAGCAGCAATACGCCCGCAGCGCCGACGCCACCGAGGTCGGCCCCGACGCCGCGATCATGTTCCGCCACGACTGGCGCACGCTTGCCAAGTTGCCGACCACCCGGTGGCTCGGCGCGTTCTTCGCCTTCGACCTGCCCGCCGCCGCCACCAGCGTCGTCGAGACCGCCGCCGCCAGTGCCGGCATCGCCGATGCGCGCGCGACGGGCGCCGAGACCAATGCGTGGGGCGACCACGTCGGCCACACGCGCGACAAGGCAGAAGCGAATGCCGGTGTGCTTGCGGCGATGCTCCCGATGCACGAGACCGCCGACGCGGTCGCGCGCGGCGACGGCGCGGCGGTGATCGCCAGGTTCGTCCGCGAAGCGAGCGCGCGCGGCGTCCGCGTCATCGGCGGCCTGCCGACCGGCTTTGCCGACTCACCGCCACCGCCCGCCACGATCGCGGCGATCCGCGAGATCTACGAAGCGAATGGCGGGACCTTCGCCGCCCTGTCCAACCTGAGCCGCTATCCTCGCGCCGACTTCTACGACAGCCCCGACCACCTGAACGAGGAAGCGCAGATCGCCCACTCGCGGGCCATCGCCGCGCTGCTCGCCGAACGCCTGACGGGCGTCGCCGTGTCGGCGCGATGACCCACGTTCAGACGACCTCTTCGGTCCAGACCTTGAAGCCCGAGAGCGTGTTGGGCCCGAACGTGTTGCTGATCGCCACGTCCGCCGCGTCGCGCCCGGTCGCCATCAGGATGCGGCCGATGCGCGGCTTGTTGTGGCGCGCGTCGAACACGTGCCAGCGGTTGTCGAGGTAGACCTCGAACCAGCCGGAGAAATCCATCGGCGACGGGTCCGGCGGCACGCCGATATCGCCGAGGTAGCCGGTGCAGTAGCGCGCCGGGATGTTGACGCAGCGGCAGAGCGTGAGCGCCAGATGGGCAAAGTCGCGGCACACGCCGACGCGTTCGTTGAAGGCCTCCCACGCAGTGCGCGTCGGGCGGGCGTACTGATAGCCGAACGTGATGTGCTGGTGGACGAAATCGCAGATCGCCTTCACGCGCGCCCAGCCGTCCAGCTGGCCGAACGTCGACCAGGCGAACGGTGCCAAATGGTCGGTCTCGCAGTAGCGGCTGCCGAGCAGAAACAACAGCGTCTCGGACGGCAGCGCCTGGACGGGATGCTGCCGCAGCTCGGGGAACTGCGGGTCCGGCAGCCCGGAATCGAGCACCAGCGCATCGGTCGTCAGCCGGATGCGGCCGGCCGGCGCTACCAGCCGCGTGACCCAGTTGCCGAAGGTGTCGCGGTACGAGCTGGTCGGCACGCTCGGGACCGTGAGCAGGTGGTCCGGCCGCACCAGGTCCGATGCGCGCGAGTAGTGCACGTTGAGGTGCACGATCATCGGCATCGGCTGCGGGCAGTCGTATGTCAGGTCGTAGCCGACGCGGATTTGCATGCGAGGTCCTGGCATCCTGGATGGCCAGACCGCAACATGGTCCGGCGGAAGGGGCGGCGATAGAGCGGGCGCGCGGGTTTCGCGGCTTCGGGGGTCGTTCAGGCGTGCAGCAGCCGGCGCGTGGCGGCGGTGGCCGGACGTTCCAGCCAGCGATGCAACGCGAATGCCGCCACGATGGTCGCAACCACTGCCGACGCAATATAGGCCAGCACGGCGGCAGGGCCGGTCCAGCCCAGCCGCAGCCAGACAATTTCGAAGGCGCGCATCGGGAACGGATGCACCAGATAGAGTGCATAGGACGCATCGCCGAGCAGCACCCAGAACTCGGTCCAGCGCGACCGGATCGGCCGCACGGGCGCCAGGACGGCCGCGGCCATCAGCAGCGTACACGGCACGCCGTACGCCAGCCCGCGCGGCAGCTCGGGCAGGCGGTCGCTCACCACCAGCAGCGCGAGTGCAGCGAAGACGAGGAGCAGGCGCGGGGCCGGCGTCAGGCGCGCGCCCGACAACGCGAGCGTCGCCAGCAGCACGCCGAAGGCGAACTCCAGCACGATCGGGTCGGTCCAGAAGGCCAGCGCCGGCGAGGCCGGCCGCAGCACGCGGCCGATCCCGGCCAGCACGACGATCGTCGCGACCACCCAAGGCACCGCCACGCGCGCCTGAAGGCGGATGAACAGCGCGAAGATGGCGTAGAACAGCATCTCGTAGTTCAGCGTCCAGCCGAGCCGGAACACCGGCTGGATGAACCCGTCGGGACGCTGAACCGGGATGAACAGGTAGCTCGCGACGACGTAGCGGATGCTCTCCAGCCCGTCGCTGATCGCGTGCGGCGACACCAGCGCTACGGCGACGAGCAGACTCGTCATCGCCCAATACAGCGGCACGATGCGGGCGATGCGACGGCCGAGGAACAGCCGCGCCGCGTCGCGCCGGCCGAACAGGCGCATCGACGACCACACCATGACGAAGCCGGAGATGACGAAGAACACGTCCACCCCGGCATCCCACGGCAGCGGCCGCAACCAGCCATAGGCCGGCTCGCCGGGACGGCCGACGAACACGCCCGCCTGCTGCGTGATGTGCAGGAACGCCACACTCAGCGCCGCCACCGCGCGCAGCACCTGCACCAGCGGCAATGCGCGCGGATGCAGCGCCGCGGCGGCGGGCGCCTGCACCACTTGCGCTGCCGCCGACATCGCTACGAGCGGTAGCTGCCGTTGATGTCAATGTAGCCGTGCGTCAGGTCGCAGGTCCAAACCGTCGCCCGGCCCTCGCCGAGGCCGATATCGACGCCGATTTCCACCTCGCGCCCGCGCATATGGGCCACCACCGGCGCCTCGTCGTAGCCCGGCACCACGCCGCCCTCGCGTGCCATCCACACGCCCCCGACGGCGACCGACAGACGGTCGCGGTCCGCCGGCTCGCCGGCCTTGCCGACCGCCATCACGATCCGGCCCCAGTTGGCGTCCTCGCCGGCAATCGCCGTCTTCACCAGCGGCGAGTTGGCGATCGCCATGCCGATGCGCTTGGCGCTGTCGTCGGACACCGCCCCGGTCACGTCGATGCGCACCAGCTTCTGCGCGCCCTCGCCGTCCCGCACCACCTGCAACGCGAGATCGAGCAGCACCTCGTCCAGCGCGCGGCCGAAATCGTCGAGCGCCGCGTCGGGCCGATTGCCCGCCTGCCCAGTGGCGAACAGCAGCACCGTGTCGGAGGTCGACGTATCGCTGTCGACGGTCGTGCAATTGAAGCTCGCGGCCACGCCACGCGAGAGCATCGTCTGCAGAGCCTCGGCAGGAACGGCGGCGTCGGTGAACACGAAACACAGCATCGTCGCCATGTCCGGCGCGATCATGCCGCTGCCCTTGGCGATGCCGGATATGCGCACCGCCGCATCGCCGATCCGCGCCTCCCTTGTCGCCGCCTTCGGGAACGTGTCGGTGGTCATGATCCCCCGCGCCGCCTGTTCCCAGGCATCGGCTGCGAGCGACGCGTGCAGCGCAGGCAGCGCGGCGGTCAGGCGCTCGTGTGGCAGCACCTCGCCGATGACGCCGGTGGACCCGACCATCACCTCGCTCGGCGCGCAGCCCACCAGCGTCGCGACGGCCGCCGCCGTGGCTTCGCAGGCGGCGACACCGGCGCGGCCGGTGAAGACGTTGGCGTTGCCGGCATTGACCACCAGCGCCCGCGCACTTCCGCCGCTGCCCGCGAGCGCCGCCCGGCACCAGTCGATCGGCGCGCCGGGACAGCGGTTGCGGGTGAACACGCCGGCCGCCGTCGTGCCTTGAGCCAGCTCCGCCATCACTAGGTCGGTGCGCCCCTTGTAGCGGATGCCCGCCGCGGTGGCGCCAAGCCGCACCCCGGCCAGCGGCGGCAGCGCCGGAAGCGAAACGGCGAGCGGCGAGACCGCCGTCATTTGCCAGCCGGCGTCGGGGCCGGCGCGGCGCCGCCGGGCGCGGGCGGCGGCTCGGCATTGTCCGTCGCGCGCGGCGTGGTGCCGTCCAGGTTGAAACGCTCCACCCGCACCTGGGCCCGCGCCTCCTGCACCGCCTTCTGCACGCCCTCCTGGATCATCTTCTGGCGAAGCTCGTCCTTCACGTCGTCGAAGCTGGGCGTGGCCGCCTGGCGCAGGCCCTCCAGCAGAATGACGTGCCAGCCGAACTGCGACTGCACTGGGGTCTGGGTAAACTGGCCGGGCTTGAGCGCGAAGGCCGCGTCGCTGAACGCGGGCACCATGTCGCCGCGCTTGAACCAGCCGAGGTCGCCGCCATCGGCGGCGCCGGGGTCCTTGCTGTGCTCCTTGGCCAGCTTGGCGAAGTCGGCCCCCTTCTTGAGCTGGGCGATGACGTCCTTCGCCTCCTGCTCGGTCGGCACGAGGATATGGCGCGCGTGCGCCTCTTGCTCGCCGGGTTTGCCGGCGTAGTCCTGGTTGTAGCGGGCATGCACCGCCTCGTCGGTGATGGTCGGGCCGATGTCGCGGCGCAGCAGTGCGGTCTGCAGCGCGCGGTCCTCGGCCGACTGGACCTCACGCTTCACCTCGGGGTCGTTCTGCAGGCCTTCCTTCCGGGCCTTGATCACCAGCGCCTGCCGGTCGATGAGCTGGTCGATGATCATCGGATAGAGCACGTTCGGCGGCATCTGCTGTGCCTGCGGCGGCAGGCCGTGCGCGGCGGCGGCGACGTCGCTGAGGTGGATCTCCTGGCCGTCCACCTTGGCGACCACCGGATCGGCCGCAGGCTCGGTGGCCGCGCCGGCGGCCGGAGCGGGAGCTGACGGGGCGGCGGGCGGTGTCGCCGGCGCAGGCGCAGTACCTTGGGCCCAGACCGCGCCCGCGCCGAGCGCGATCAGCACGGCCACGCCGGCGGAACCGCTCCACAGGCGGCGAGAAGGCTTCATCATGACTATTCGGGGTCTCCAGGCAGTCGGTTGTGGCGGCCGCGCGAGGCGGCGTATGCCGGAATTCGAGCCGTGGGGACGCTCCCTGCCTACAAAGTCGGCGGCCTGCAAGCGTCCGCCCGCCATCCTGGGCGGCCCGGTCTGCGCGGTGCCTCGCCGGTTCACGAATTCCCGGTAACCCGATTTGACCCTGGATGCGCCGGACCCTATCTCGTCCAGGCTTGTCCGCTGCCCGCGTGCGTGTGCATCCCGCCGGCCGCGGCCCCATCCGCACAGGGTCCCATGCTCGCCAGTCTCGCCCGCGCTATCTTCGGCACCGCCAACGACCGAAGCGTCAAGCTGTATTCGCGCCGCGTCCCGCAGATCAATGCCCTGGAACCCGGCATGGTCGCGCTGTCGGACGACGCGCTGCGCCACAAGACCACCGAGTTCCGCGAGAGGCTCGCCCAGGGCGCCACACTCGAGGACGTGCTGCCGGAAGCCTTCGCGGTGGTCCGCGAGGCGGCGCGCCGCGTGATCGGCCAGCGGCATTTCGACGTGCAGATGATGGGCGGCATGGTGCTGCACGATGGCAAGATCGCCGAGATGAAGACCGGCGAGGGCAAGACGCTGGTCGCCACCCTGCCCGTCTATCTCAACGCGCTGAACGGCCGCGGCGCGCACATCATCACGGTCAACGACTACCTCGCCCGCCGCGACGCCGAGTGGATGGGCCAGATCTACAACTTCCTCGGCATGTCGGTCGGCGTGATCGTGCACGGCCTGACCGACGAGGAGCGCCGCGCCGCCTATGCCGCCGACATCACCTACGGCACCAACAACGAGTTCGGCTTCGACTACCTGCGCGACAACATGAAGTTCCGGCTGGAGGACATGGTCCAGCGGGAGTTCGTCTACGCCATCGTCGACGAGGTCGACAGCATCCTGATCGACGAGGCGCGCACGCCGCTGATCATCTCCGGCCCGGCCGAGGACAGCTCCGAGCTGTACCGCCGGGTCGACGCCGTGGTGAAGGTGCTGGTGCAGGACCCGGAGACGTACGACAAAGACGAAAAATTCCGTACCGTCTCGCTGACCGAAGAAGGGGCGGAGCGCGTCGAGGAGATGCTGCGCGCCGCCGGCGTGATGCCCGAGGGCGCGCTGTACGACCTGCACAACGTCACCGTCGTCCACCACGTCCACCAGAGCCTGCGGGCGCAGACGCTGTTCGCCCGCGACGTCGACTACATCGTCCGCCAGGGCAAGGTCGTCATCATCGACGAGTTCACCGGCCGCATGATGGAAGGCCGGCGCTACTCCGAAGGCCTGCACCAGGCGCTGGAGGCGAAGGAGGGCGTGACGGTCGAGCCGGAGAACCACACGCTCGCCAGCATCACGTTCCAGAACTACTTCCGCCTCTACCCGAAACTCGCCGGCATGACCGGCACGGCGATGACCGAGGCCGACGAGTTCGCCGAGATCTACAAGCTCGACGTGGTCGAGATCCCGACCAACGTGACGGTCATCCGCAACGACGAGGACGACGAGGTCTATCGCACCGCCGTCGAGAAATACGAGTCGGTGACGAGGCTGATCGAGGAAGCGCGCGGGCGCGGCCAGCCGACCCTGGTCGGCACGACGAACATCGAGAAGAGCGAGCTGCTCAGCGGCATCCTGAAGCGCAAGCGCATCCCGCACGCGGTGCTGAACGCGCGCTTCCACGAGCAGGAGGCGCAGATCATCGCGCAGGCGGGCGGGCCGGGCATGGTGACGATCGCCACCAACATGGCCGGCCGCGGCACCGACATCAAACTCGGCGGCAACGTCGAGATGCGCCTGAAGACCGAGGCCGCGCAGATCGAGGACCCCGACCTGCGCGCGACGCGCGAGGCGGAGATCAAGGACGAGGTCGCCGCCGCGCACGAACGCGTCAAGGAAGCGGGCGGGCTGCTTGTGATCGGCACCGAGCGGCACGAGAGCCGGCGCATCGACAACCAGCTGCGCGGCCGTTCGGGCCGTCAGGGCGATCCGGGCCAGTCGCGCTTCTTCCTGTCGCTCGAAGACGACCTGATGCGGATCTTCGGCTCCGACCGCATGGGCGGCATGCTGCAGCGCCTCGGCCTGAAAGAGGGCGAGGCGATCGTCCATCCGTGGATCAACAAGGCGCTGGAGAAGGCGCAGAAGAAGGTCGAAGCGCGCAACTTCGACATGCGCAAGAACGTGCTGAAATACGACGACGTGATGAACGACCAGCGCAAGGAGGTGTACGCCCAGCGCCGCGAGTTCATGAAGGCCGCCGACGTGTCCGAGACGGTCACCGAGATGCGCGCCGAAGTGCTCGACACGATGGTCGCGACGCGCATCCCCGAGCGCGCCTTCGCCGAGCAGTGGGAGCTGGCGGAACTCACCGACGACGTGCGCCGCATCTTCAACCTCGACCTGCCGATCGCCGAGTGGGGCGCGGAGGAAGGCGTCGACGAGGCGATCATCCGCGAGCGCATCGGCGAGGCGGTGGACGCGGCGATGGCGACGAAGGCCGCCAATCTCGGCCCCGACCTGATGCGCGCGATCGAGAAGTCGCTGCTGCTGCAGATTCTGGACGCGGTGTGGAAGGAGCACCTGATCGCGCTCGAATACATGCGCCAGGGCATCGGCCTGCGCGCCTACGGCCAGCGCGATCCGCTCAACGAGTTCAAGCGCGAGGCGTTCGCGCTGTTCGGTGCGATGCTGGAGGAGCTGAAGGAGCGCGTGACGACGATGCTCTCGCGCGTCGAGCTGGCGCCGGAGCCTGTGTATCAGCCGCCGCCGCAGCCGATGTTCGCCTTCCAGCCGGAGCCCGAGCCCGTCTATGCCGGCGTGGCGCCGGAGCCGCCAATGCTGGGCCCGATGGGGGGTGACGGCAACGGCGACCTGGCACTCGAGGCGCCGCCAGTGGTGACACAGGCCGCCCGCAGCGCGGCCGTCGATCCGGACGTGCCGGCGACCTGGGCGAACACGCCGCGCAATGCGCCGTGCCCGTGCGGGTCGGGGAAGAAATACAAGCACTGCCACGGTCGGCTGGCGTAGGCCGGCGGCGGGTTTCTATTGCCTGGGACGGTTGCAGCCTGACTGGAATCGCGTAGCCGTTCCGACACCGTCATGGCCGGGCTTGGGCAGATCGCACTCACGTTGATCTCGTCATGGTCCGCGCAGGCGGACCATGACGTCGAAAAGGAGCGCGAACATACTCAGGCTGAAAGTGCTCTAATCGTAACGATTGAGCGCGCGCGGGCGCGCATGGCGCTCGGGCTTGCGCTCGGCGCGGGGATTGCCGTCTGGCGCGGGCGGCGGTGAGCGTGCCGGAGGATCGCGGGCGGACGCCCGTGACGGCGTGCGCCGGCGTGGGAGTCGCGGCGCCGGTCGGGCGGGCGTCGCGCACGCAATCACGCCCGGCCGTTCGCCCGTGCGTTGGCGCGGCTGCGCGGGGTCGTCCGCCGCTGCACGGTGGTTTTGGATGAAACCGGCCGCGTGCTGGCCGACCGGGCACGGCCACGCCCCGGTGCCGGCGGCGGCGATGCCGCGCGACAGCGAGAGGATGGCGAAGGCGAGCACGCAGACGCGGATGATGGTCCCGAGGGACGGCGTGCGTTCCGGGGCTGGCTGCGGTTGCGGCTCCCCTGGCGCCGTGGTCGCGGGC
>DATEQV010000436.1:0-7374 GCA_035272265.1 Acidisphaera sp.
GCGGCGCTACGCGACGCGACGGTGGTGTCCGGCCTGATCGGCGGGCCGCGCCGCGCCAGCCTGGGATGCCTGCTGCTGTGGTCGGGGTCCGGGGCGCAGGAGGTGATGATCGCCTGGACGCGCCTGGCCAGGCCCGAGGACGTGGCCGGCTTTGCCGACGAGGTGGAGAACGTGCCGCGCGCGGTGAAGGCCGGCGCCACCGCGATCGGCGAGGCGTTGATCGCCTGCCTGCGTCTGCTGGGCGCCGCCCCCGCCGCCGCTTCACGGCAGATCGTCGACGTCGCCGGCGACGGGCGGTCCAACGACGGGCCGCCGCCGCAGCCTGCGCGGGACCGCATGGTGGCGGCGGGGATCACGATCAACGGCCTGTGCGTGCTGCACGAGGAGCCGGACCTGCTGGAGAGCTACACGCGCGAGGTGATCGGCGGCCCCGGCGCCTTCGCGCTGACCTGCGCGGATTACGCTGGCTTCGCCGAGGGCATGCGCCGCAAGCTGCTACGCGAGGTCAGCAACGCGCCGGTATCCTGAGCGGGCGATGAACCTTCTTGGCTCGGGCGCGTCATGAACCCCGGCGGGGAGAATGGTCATGTCGGGAGCAGCGTTCATCGACGAGCCGGTCCAGGCGATAGCCGAGGAAGTCTCCGCGCTCGCCGCAGCGGCGACCGAGGACACCCCTGCGCCGGTCGCCGTGGCCGATAACGACATGCCGCTGCCGCGCGACCCGCAGACGATCTTCCTCGGCGGCCTGTTCTTCCTGGCGCTGTTCGGCGCCTTGCACGTTGCCGCCGACATCGCGCTGCCGGTCGTGCTGGCGGTGGTGCTGAAGCTGCTGCTGCAGCCGCTGGTGCGGGTGACGGAGCGGCTGCGGGTGCCCCGCGCGCTGGGCGCACTGCTGGCGCTGGTGCTGGTGATCGGCTGTTTCGCCGGACTGATGTCGGCGCTGGCGGGGCCGGCGGTGTCCTGGGCCGGGAAGCTGCCGGACGCGCTGCCCAAGCTGCTGCAGCAGCTCGCGGTGCTGAAGGCGCCGCTTGCCGGGATCGAGCACATGCTGCACGGCGCCGAGACGGCGGTGCTCGGTCCGGCCGGCCCGTCGGCGCCGTCGGCCGCACCGGCGTCGTCGGCACCGAACATCATGGGCGCCGTGTTCTCCGGCACCACCGCGATCGCGGCGACGCTGTTCACGACGTTGCTGGTGCTGTTCTACCTGCTGGTATCCGGTGAAACCTTCCTGCGCCGCCTGGTTGAAATCCTGCCGCGCTTCGGCGTCAAGCGACAAGCGGTGGAGATGGCGCAGAGTATCGAGGAGCACATCTCGGCCTATCTGCTGGCCGTGACGGCGATCAATGCCGTTGTCGGCATCCTGACCGGGCTGGTGATGTGGGCGTGCGGGGTGGGCGACCCGCTGCTGTGGGGCGTGCTGGCCTATCTGCTGAACTACATCCCTATTCTCGGGCCGATCACAGCGTTGACGATCTTCGCAGCGGCCAGCGTGATCTCGCTGGGGGTGACCTGGGCCGGCGCTCTGCCGGTGGGCCTGTATTTCGGCATCCACGTCATCGAGGGCGAGGTGACCACGCCGATGCTGCTGGCGCGGCGGTTCACGATCAACCCGGTGGCCGTGATTCTGTCGCTGGTGCTCTGGTACTGGATGTGGGGCGTGCCGGGCGCAGTGCTCGCGGTGCCGATGCTGGCGATCACCAAGATCGTCTGCGACGAGATCACGCCGCTGAAGGCGTTCGGGCATTTCCTCGAAGGATGAGCGACGGGAGGCTGCAGGGCGGGGTCAGCGCCCGCGCTGCTCCTGAGCGTTCATATACGCCCGCAGAATGGCGTTGATCCTGGTCTGATAGCCGCGCTCCCGGCGGAACCAAGCCAGAAGGTCGGCGTCCAGCCGCATCGTGACCACCTCCTTCGGCTTCGGCAGCACGACGCGCGCATGCGTCCAGAAGCTCTCGTCCGTAGGCCGAATGTCAGGGTCGCTGAGGATGCCCGCGTGGACCTCTTCGTCGGTCATCTTCTGCAGGCGCTTCCAGTCGGTCTTCGGCTTAGTCTTCGACGTGCGCCCAGAAGTATCGTCGTTCATGCGGTTCGGCCCTCCACGCCGAAATCAGGTGCCGATCGCCGTTATCTCGATCGGTGTAGATGACGGTGATCTCCACACCGTTCACGAGGCCGACGGCGTACACCCGGCTCTCGCCGTAGTCGAAGCCATCATCTTCGCGCTCGACCGTTGGCCCGTCGAAGATGCGCTTCGCATCTTCGAAAGCGATTCCATGCCGTCGGGCATTGATCGCGTTCTTCCTGGGATCCCACGTAAATCGCGTCACTATATTTACGATATGTATTTACGTTCGTCAAGCAGAGGCCGGCGGCTCAAGCTCGCAAGTTATCCGGTATCCTCAGCCCCAGCCGCACCGGCACGTCCCACACCTCGCGCACCTGCCGGACCGGGCGGAAGCCGGCGCGGATGTAGCCGGGCAGCGCGCGCGGGTGGTCGGCGGTGCAGGTGTTCACCGTCACCCAGCGCGGACCGGCGGCCCAACAGGCGTCGATCGCGGCGCGCAGGAACGCCGCCCCCGTGCCCCGTCCGAGCGCATGCGGCATCAGGCCGAAGTAGCTCAGGTTCATGTCCGGCCGGGCTCGGCCATCCAGCTCGAAGAAGCCGGCGGGCTGGCCGTCCTCGTACAGCACGTGGATCGAGACGTGCTTGTCGGCCAGCAGCGCGGCCAGATCACCGTCCGGCATCGTGCGCCGCAGCCACCAGACGTAATCCGCACCCACCGTGTCGTACAGGAAGCGGTAGAGCGCGACGGTCGGCCGGCGGACGCGAACCAGCTGGGTGGTCGGCGGCAGCGGCAGCGGTGGCATGCTCGGCGGCAGTTCCATGCGCAGGAACGTCACCGTCACCGCCACACGGACCACCGGCTCCATCGCAAACTCTCTGCGCCGCCTACAACAGCTGCGCCATCAGCACGCGCAGCCTCAATCGTCCAGGAAGCTGCGCAGCTTGCGGCTGCGGCTCGGGTGCTTGAGCTTGCGCAGCGCCTTCGCCTCGATCTGCCGGATGCGCTCGCGGGTGACGTTGAACTGCTGGCCGACCTCTTCCAACGTGTGATCGGTGTTCATGCCGATGCCGAAACGCATCCGCAGCACGCGTTCCTCGCGCGGCGTCAGCGAGGACAGCACCCGGGTCGTCGCTTCGCGCAGATTGGCCTGGATCGCGGCGTCCAGCGGAATGACGGCCGTCTTGTCCTCGATGAAGTCGCCGAGATGGCTGTCCTCCTCGTCGCCGATCGGCGTCTCCAGGCTGATCGGCTCCTTGGCGATCTTCAGCACCTTGCGCACCTTCTCGAGCGGCATGCCGAGCTTCTCGGCCAGCTCCTCGGGCGCCGGCTCGCGGCCGATCTCGTGCAGCATCTGGCGCGAGGTGCGCACCAGCTTGTTGATCGTCTCGATCATGTGCACCGGGATGCGGATCGTGCGCGCCTGGTCGGCGATCGAGCGCGTGATCGCCTGCCGGATCCACCACGTCGCATAGGTGCTGAACTTGTAGCCGCGGCGGTACTCGAACTTGTCCACCGCCTTCATCAGGCCGATGTTGCCCTCCTGGATCAGATCCAGGAACTGCAGCCCGCGATTGGTGTACTTCTTGGCGATCGAGATCACCAGGCGCAGGTTCGCCTCGATCATCTCCTTCTTCGCCCGCGCGCTGTCGCGCTCGCCGCGGCTGACGGTGGCGTAGACGCGGCGGAACTCGCTGATCGGCAGCCCGGCCTCGTTGGCGATGGCGGCGATCTGCTCGCGCACCGCGGCGACGTCGGCCTCGTGCCTGGTGGTGAACGTCTTCCAGCCCTTGCCCGCCAGCTTGCCGACGCGCTCGAACCAGGCCGGGTCGAGCTCGCTGCCGCGGTACTGCTTGAGGAAGTCCTCGCGGTTGACCTTGCAGGCCTCGGCCATGCGCAGCAGCTGGCCCTCGAGCGTGGTCAGGCGCTGGTTGAGCTGCTTGAGCTGGGTGACCAGCTCCTCGATGCGGTTGTTGTGCAGCCGCACCCGCTCGACGGTCTTGACCAGCTCGTCGCGCGCCTTCTCGTAGGTCTTCTCCGACCGCGCGTTGACCTCGTCGCCCGCCGTCATCGTCTCCAGCCGGCGGGACTGCATCTTCTGCAGCTTCTTGTACTGGGCCTCGATCTCCTCGAAGGTGGCCAGCACCTCGGGCTTCAGCTTCTCCTCGAGTGCCGAGAGCGACAGGCCCGCGCCCTCGCCCTCCTCGTCGTCCTCGACGTCGGGCGCCTCGAACGCGGCGGCCACGCCGTCGCCGGTGGCCTCGGCCGTCACGGCGGCGGCGTCGGCCCCCGCCCCCGGCGCGCCGCCGCCCTGGGTCGCCTCGAGGTCGACGATGTCGCGCAGCAGCATCCGGCCGGCCTTGAGCTGGTCGTGCCAGGAGACGATGGCGCGGAAGGTGAGCGGGCTTTCGCACAGCCCGCCGATCATCATGTCGCGGCCGGCCTCGATGCGCTTGGCGATGGCGATCTCGCCCTCGCGCGAGAGCAGCTCGACGCTGCCCATCTCGCGCAGGTACATGCGCACCGGGTCGTCGGTGCGGCCGACGCTCTCCTCGTCGATGTTGCCGGTCTGCTCCTCCTCCGCCGCCTCGCCCTGCGGCTCGGGCTTCGCGGCGGCGGGCTGCTCGGCGTCCTCGTCCTGCTCGCTCTCGACGACCTGGATGCCCATCTCGTTGAGGTTGGACATCACGTCCTCGATCTGCTCGGAGCTGTTCTGCTCCGAGGGCAGGACCGCGTTGAGCTCGTCGAAGGTGACGTAGCCCCGCTCCTTGCCCTTCGCGACCAGCCGCTTCACGGCAGCCGACTGCACGTCGAGCAGGGTGGTGTCGACGTCCGGCTCGGCGGTGGCGGTCTCGGCGGCGGCGGGCTTGGTTGCCATAGGGGTCTCCGGAAAAATTCAGCCTCTATATAAGGGCGCGGCCTTAAGCCTCGGCTTCGCCCGGCTCGCGCATCAGCTTCTTTTGCGCCCGGACCAGGGCGACGAGCCGGCGCTGGTTGGTCTCGTCGGGTTCCTCGGCCATCCGCCGCTGGGCCTCGGCGATCTCCGCGTCCAACCGGCGCGGGTCGAGCAGCCCGAAGAAGTGCCACCAGCCGTCCTCGGCATCGGCCGGCATGGCGTCCGGGGCCGCGCAGCGCGGCAGCGGAAGCGGGGTATCCGACAGGGCCAGGTGGACTGCTCCCGTCAGTCCGAGACCCGCGAGGTGGTCAAGCAGCGAAGGCGAGTCAAGCACTTGCTGCGCATGGATGGTGTCGATCAGCGCGTGGCGCAGCTGATCGAGCGCCGCCGGCATCGCGATATCGCGGTAGGCGTGGTCGACGTCGTGCAGCAGGTCGGGGTGGCGCAGCAGGATGGCGGTGAGCACGCGGACGCGCTCGGCAGCGGCGTCGCCCGCCGAGGCGGTGGGCCGGGTGACCCGGACGGGCGGTGGCGCGAAGGTGCGGCGGCGACTGGCGAAGAAGCGGTCCAGCAGGACACGGCGGTATTCGGACGCCAGCGCGCGGTCAGGGATCTGACGGGCCGCGTCCTTCAGCCGCTGGTGGAAGGCGGCTTGGGCTTCCGGCGTTTTTCCAACAGCCTCCGAGAGGAAGCCGTAAAGCGCGTCGGCTAGCGACTGAGGCGCCTCGAGCCGTTCCTTAAACTTTCCCGGCCCTTCGCTGCGAACGAGACTGTCAGGGTCCTGCTTCTCGGGTAGCGCCACAAACTTCAGCGTGCGGTCCGGCGCGAGATGGGGCAGCGCCACCATGGCAGCGCGATGGGCGGCTCGGCGGCCGGCGTCGTCGCCGTCGAAGCACAGCACCGGCGCGGGCGACAGGCGCCACAGCGCGTCGAGCTGTTCCTCGGTCAGCGCGGTGCCGAGCGGGGCAACGGCGCCGGCCAGTCCGGCCTGATGCAGGGCGATGACGTCCATATAGCCTTCGACGGCGACCAGGGTGGCGCCGACGCGCACCCCGGCGGTCGCGAGGTCGAGGCCGTAGAGGGTGCGGCGCTTGGAAAACAGTGGCGTCTCGGGGCCGTTGACGTATTTCGGCTGCCCGTCGCCCAGCGTGCGGCCGCCGAAACTGACGATCCGGCCGCGCCGGTCGCGGATCGGGAACATCACCCGGTTGAAGAACAGGTCGGCGGCCGGGCGGTCGTCCTCGGCGAGACGCATCAGGCCCGCCTCGGCCAGCAGCGGCGCCTCGATCCCGTCTCGCGCAAGTTCGGCGGCGAGCGCGCCCCGCCCCTCGCCCGACCAGCCGAGGCCGAAGCGGCGGATCGTCTCCTCGGACAGCCCGCGGCCGCGCAGGTAGTCGAGCGCGGCGCGGCCCTCGGGCAGGAACAGACGGCGCTGGTAGGAGCGCGACGCCGCCTCGAGCACGTCGGCCAACGTGGCGCGGTGCCGGTCGGCCTCGGCGGCCTCGGGCGAGGGTTTCGGCACCTCCAGCCCGGCCTCGGCCGCGAGCATCGCCACCGCGTCGGGGAACGTCGCCCCCTCGGACTCCATCACGAAGGTGACCGCGTCGCCGTGCTTGCCGCAGCCGAAGCAATGGTAGTGGTCGTCGTAGACGTAGAAGGACGGGGTCTTCTCGTTGTGGAACGGGCAGCAGCCCTTCCACTGCCGGCCCGACCGGGCGAGCTTGACCCGCCGCCCGATCAGGGCGGGCAGCGGCGTGCGGGCGCGCAGCTCGTCGAGGAAGCCGGCCGGCAGCGGCATCCCTCAGCCGCCGAGCCGGGCTTTCACCAGCGGACCGGCCACCGCCATGTCGAGCGTGGCCGCATGTTTCGCCTTCAGCGCCGCCATGACGCGGCCCATGTCCTTGACCGAGGTCGCGCCGGTCTCGGCGATGGCCTCGGCAACGGCGGCTTCGGCGGCGGCGGCGTCCATCGCCTGCGGCAGGAAGCCTTCGATCACCGCGATCTCGGCTTCCTCCTTGTCGACGAGGTCCTGGCGCTTGCCCTGGCGGTAGAGCTCGACCGATTCGCGGCGCGACTTGATCATGCCGCGCAGCATCTGCCGGACCTCGTCGTCGGAGACCTGGGCGACGCCCTTCGGTCGGGACGCGATGTCGGTGTCCTTCAGCCGGGCGAGGATCATGCGGATCGTCGAGGTGCGCGGCGCGTCGCCGGCCCGCATCGACGACTTCAGGGCCTCGGTGAACTGGGTGCGCAGGTCCATCAGGATATCTTTATGCCTAGCAGCCTGTCGGAGTTAAGCACAAACCACGAACAAATCGGAGATTTCTTTCGATACTTCGCGGTTCTGCACAACAAGAGAATCCGCCGGTGGCCGTTGGCGACATATTCATCCGCAAAACTGCTAACTCCGACAGG
>DATEQV010000437.1:0-14207 GCA_035272265.1 Acidisphaera sp.
CCTGTCGGAGTTAAGCACAAACCACGAACAAATCGGAGATTTCTTTCGATACTTCGCGGTTCTGCACAACAAGAGAATCCGCCGGTGGCCGTTGGCGACATATTCATCCGCAAAACTGCTAACTCCGACAGGCTGCTAGGATCGTGCGCTTGCGCTGTCTCTCACCCATTCCGGCGAGGCCCATGTCATGATCCACGTTGTCGCCTTCATCACCGCCCAACCCGGCCAGCGCGCCGCGCTGCTGCAGGAGTTCCACGCCATCGTGCCGACGGTCCGCGCCGAGGCGGGCTGCATCGAATACGGGCCGGTGGTGGACCAGGAAGATGCGGGGGCCATCCAGACGCCGCTCGGCCCGGACACGTTCGCCGTGGTGGAGAAGTGGGAGAGCCCCGATGCGCTGCGCGCGCACGGGGCGGCGCCGCACATGGCCGCCTACGCCGCACGCGCGAAGCCGATGATCGCGCGCCGGGTGATCCACGTGCTGCGGGACGCCTGACGCGGCGGGGCGCCGCGCAGGCGCAGGCATGCTGACAGAGCCGCCTACGCGGTGACGGCGAAGACGTCGCCGGTGCCGGCGACGCGGTAGTAGTCCACGCGCGCGCCGTCCCAGTGGTAGTCGAGGTGGCGGGCCTGGACCGGTGCCGAGGCAAGGTCGGGATAGAACAACCCGACGCACTCTCCGCCGTGGTTGCGCACGCTGGGATAGACGACGCCGTCGGCGCCGGCGGCGCGCAGTCGCGAACCGAGCGCCTGCGCCGCCGCATAGTCGTCCGGCGACAGGACCGGGTCGGTCGCGGGCAGGACCCGGCAATCGTGCAGCGTGGCCGTCACGTCCGTCACCAGTTCGCGGAACCGGGACGTCCACCCCGGATCCTGGTTCGTGTCGGCCATGAACCGGGCGTGGTGGTACATCGTCTCGAACAGCGCGGTCTCGAACTCGCGCCCGACATAGAGCACGCCATAGAGGCCGTCCGAGAACCGGGTGGGGCGGTCCCTGCTGACATGCGTGAACGGCGCCATGAGATAGGAGCTCCCCGGACCCGCGACCCGCCGGTGCGGGGGGACGAGGTCGAGGTTGCCGATGCTTTCCACCAGGCGCGGGTTCGTCTTCTGCTCGGCGGCGATGATGAGCGGCCAGTCGGCCGGGTCGGCGATGTCGTCGAACAGATCGATCGGCGGGTGGATGCTGCGGATGATCCTGACGGCGTGCCGCCAGGCGACCCGCGCCTTCGGGATGCTCAGCCGCCGCGTTCCGCGTCCAGGTAGCGCCGCACGCGCATGATGTCCGTCAGCTCGCCGCCGAGCATGACTTCGAGCGCCGTGCGCATCCCGAATGCCCGGTTCGGCGTGCGGACCCAGCCATAGGCCCGCTCGGGGTCGCGGAAGATGATCCGCAGGGCCTTGTGGATGCCCATGAGGTTGGACAGCCGGGCCCGCTGGTCGCGGCCGAGCCGTCCCGGCTCGCCCGCCTTCCAGCGGCCGAAGGTCCGAGGCGCGGTGTCGAGGAGCGTGGCGGCGTCGGCATCGGACACCCCCCAGCGCGCGAACAGGTTCACGCAGGCCCTGAACATCGCCCCGGCTTCGTCTTCGGTGATGTCCCCGGACGAGGGAGGCGGCAGCGTTTCTACGGGCACAAGCTGGGGCATGGGACGTCCGTCTCAGTCATTTGGCGATGATATGGCAGCGCATCGCCATTTGGCAAGCCCGCCGGCCTGCTGCCGCGTCGTGTGGGACGAAGCCACCCAGTGGTCCAGCCGGCCGCTTCGGTTCGACTGAAACCGCTTCAGGCCGACCGGGCTTCGGGTCGACCCGGCTTCAGGTCGACTCGGGCGGTGCCGCGGCGATCGGGATTTCGCGGGTGTCGGGCTGATCGTCGGTGCCCGGGGCGCGGCCGTTCTCGCGCCGCTCGTCGCCCTCGGCGGCCATGCCCTCGTGGTCCTCGCCGTTGCCGTTCGGACGGCGCTGGTGCTGCTGGCCGCCCTGCTGCTGGTTCTGCTGCGCGGCCTGGTTCATCGCATTGAGGATGCGGAAATAGTGCTCGGCGTGCTGGAAGTAGCTCTCCGCCATCACGCGGTCGCCCGAGCTGGTCGCGTCCCGCCCGAGCTGCAGGTATTTCTCGAACAGCTGCTGCGCGGTGCCGCGCACGCGCACGTCCGGGCCGTTGCTGTCGAAGACGTGGTTTCGGTTGAGCGGGACATTACCGCTGTGGTGACGGATTGCTCCCCCGCCACCTCCGCCGCCGCCACCGCCGCTGCGATGTTGGCGTCCGCGCATACGTTTCATGTTCATGCGTCTGTCGTCGCGCCTTCCTGTTGGCGATCCCGGTGTTGCCCCGTGCCGGCCTGCAGCCGGTCACGCCTGAAGCTCGGCAACCTCCCGTCTCTCACGTCTTCTCAGGTTCGAGCACCCGCCCGTCCCTCGGCCTCGGACCGGAGCGACTCCGGAACCTACGCCACCAATCGAGGGATGCGGACCGTGCCGCGTCGCAGCCATCTCGCGCTGCGGGCCGGAAGCTAGCGGCAGCCTTCCGGTCTGCCAAATGCTTTTTCAGCGTATGCCTGCTCACGCCGCGCCGGCCGGCATCGAACAGATGGCGACGCGGGGCGTCCCAGCCAAGTCCGGCTCGATCTCAATAGCGATTCCGGCGGCGCGGGCCAGCCCTGCGACCGCCTCGGCCGGGCCGAGTTCCAGCACGGCCACGCCGCCCGGGGCGAGCAGGCGCGGCAGGTCGGCGACGATTCGGGCATAGGCGTCGAGCCCGGCGGGGCCGCCGTCGAGGGCGCCGTGGGGCTCGTGATCGGCGACCTCGGGCATCAGGCCCGGCAGCTCGGCGGTGGGGATGTAGGGCGGGTTGGACAGCACGAGGCCGAATCGGCCGGCGATGGCGTCGGCCCAGTTTCCGCAGGCGAACGCGGCGCGGGGCGCCAGCCCGAGGTCGCGCGCGTTGCGTGCGGCCAGCCTGGCCGCGGCGGGGACGCGGTCGATGCCCACGCCGGAAGCGCCGGGGCGTTCGGACAGCACGGCCAGCAGCAGGCAGCCGGTGCCGGTGCCGAGGTCCAGCACACGCCCGGGCGTGTCGGGGAAGCGGCGGAGGGCGGCGGCGACCACCGACTCGGACTCCGGGCGGGGGATCAGCGTGGCGTCGGAGACGTGGAACGGCAGGCTCCAGAACTCGCGGATGCCGGTCAGGTAGGCGAGGGGGACGCGGCTGGCCCGGCGCGCGACGAGGTCGGCCAAGGGTTGCGCGGGGAACGGGGCAGTGCGGTGGGCGAGCAGATCGGCGGGCGAGAGGCCGGCGGCGTGGGCGGCGAGCAGCCGTGCTTCGAGCCGTGGGTTGTCGATCCCGGCTTCGCGCAGGCGGCCGGCCGCCCAGTCCAGCGCGTCCGACACGGAAGGGAAGGCCAGCGGTGCTTCGGCCATGAGCGGGAACCCGGATGCCGACCCATACACCGGCCTGGGCGGGGACGAAAAAGGTCCCGGGGTGCGGCTGCGGCCACCGGTCGGGCGGCTAGGCTCGACATCGGCGTCCGGCGAGGCCAGTTTCCGGGCCGATCCCGATCGCCAGAGAGCATCCATGACCGACCGCCCGCCGCCCGACCGCCACGCCCGCATCCGCCTCGACGACGAGCCGAACATCCCCGACCCCGAGGTGCCGGAGCCGCACGGGCCGGAGAAGAGCGAGCCCGACGAGAACAAGGCGATGGGCTCGCCGATCAACGAGCTGGAAAGCCGGCTGCTCAAGCAGCGCAAGGTGCTGATCTTCGGCGCCATCGACGACAAGATCGCGCGCGACGTCACGGGGCGCCTGCTGTCGCTGGCGGAGAAGAGCGCCGAGCCGATCGACGTGTTCATCAACTCGCCCGGCGGCCACGTCGAGAGCGGCGACACGATGCACGACATCATCCGCTATGTGGACGCCGACGCGCCGGTGCGCATCATCGGCACCGGCTGCGTGGCGAGCGCGGGGGCGCTGATCTTCCTGGCGGGCCACCGCAAGCGGCGGTTCTGCCTGCCCAACACGCGTTTCCTGCTGCACCAGCCGATGGGCGGCATCCGCGGCCAGGCGGTGGACATCGACATCGAGGCGCGCGAGATCATCAAGATGCGCGAGCGCATCAACCGCATCATCGCGCGCGAGACCGACCAGCCGTACGAGAAGATTGCGAGGGAAACCGACCGCAACTACTGGATGAGCGCCGAGGAAGCCATCGCCTACGGCATGGTGACGCGCATCATCGAGAGCGCGAAGGATCTTGGTTAGGTCCCGCCTGGCCCGCCGTCACGGCCGGCACGGACCCGTCCCGTCATCGCGATACGCGATGACGGGGTGAACGCGCCCCGGGGAAGCCTGCCGGACGTCTAGTTCGTCAGTTTCGGCACCGGAGTCGTGTCGGTGCGGACCGGCAGGACGGGGTAATCGATCTTCGGCAGCTGCCCATTCAGCGTCTGCAGGAACGCGACGATCGAATCTTCCTCCTGGTCGGTCAGCTTGATGCCGAGCTGTGCGGAGCCCATGACGCCGACCGCCTGCTTGAGGCTCCAGACTTGGCCGGAGTGGAAATAAGGCGCGCGCAGCGCGACGTTGCGCAGGGGTGCGGCGCGGAACACGTACTGGTCGTTGGCCGTGCTCGTGACCGAGAAGCGGCCCTTGTCGCCCGGCGGCAGGACGTCCGCACCCGGCTTCTCCACGACGCCGAAGGGGAAGTAGGCCTCGCCGCCGACATCGATGCCGTTGTGGCAGGCCGAGCAGCCCTTATCCATGAACAGGGCCAGCCCGGTCTTCTGCTGCTGCGTCAGCGCGTTCGCATCGCCTTCGAGAAACTGATCGAAGGGTGAGGCAGGCGTGATCAGCGTGGCCTCGAACGCCTCGACCGCCTTGGCGAAATTGTCGAACGTGACCGGGTCCGCCTGGTTCGGGAACGCCTTGCGGAACAGCTCGACATAGTCCGGCATCGAGGCCAGCGTCTTTACGACGTGATCGGGCGTGGCGTTCATCTCGACGCTCGCCTGCACCGGACCCTTCGCCTGCGCCTTCAGGTCCGCGGCACGGCCATCCCAGAACTGTGCGACGTTGAAGACGGCGTTGTAGACGGTGGGCGCCCGGCGCGGGCCCTTCTGCCAGCCATGGCCGACCGAGGTCGGGCCGGCATCGACGCCGCCAGTGGCGAGGTTGTGGCAGGTGTTGCAGCTGATGATTTCGCTCGCCGACAGGCGGGGATCGAAGAACAGCAGCTTGCCGAGCGCGATCTTTTCGCCGGTGATCGCGTTGTCCTTGACGGCGGGAACCACGGAGGGGATCGGCTTGAAGGCGGACTGCGCCCTGGTCATCAGGTCGTCCGCCGAGGCGGGCGCGGCGGCGAGGGCGACGGCGGCTGCAAGCGAGCACATCGTGAGACTGCGCATGGCACTTCCTCTTCGCAACGAGACCGGAACGACACCGATCGCGCGACCGCGAGCGGCGCACCGATGCAAAGTGTCGATCTTGCCGGTGCGAACGGCTTTGATCTGGGTCAAGCAGGCGGCGGGGGCTCGCCCCGCGCCGCCGCCTGTGCAGCTAGGTCCGCTGCACGTTCCAGAACTTCGGGAAGCCCTGCGTCAGGCCGGTGATGTTGGCCCGCGTGGCGATCGGGTAGATGTTCTGGCCGAGCGGCATGTACGGCAGGTCCTTCAGCGCTTGCAGCTGGATCTTCTCGCAAATCGCCTTCTGCGACGCCAGATCGGGCGCGTCCAGCCATTGCGTGCGCAGCGTCTCGATCTCCGGGCTGCGCGGCCAGCCCATGGTGCCGGCGTCGCCGTTGCCCCGCAGGAAGGTGTGCACCGCCGGGTTCACCTGATCGGTTCCCGCCCAGTACGTGCAGAAGACGCTCCAGCCGCCCTTGTCGATCGGATCGCGCTTGGCCCGCCGCGCCACCACCGACGCCCAGTCGGTCGCCTGATAGTCCACGTTGAAGCCGATCTTGACCATCGCGTCGGCCGATACGTCGGCCTCGGCCTTCAGCTTCGGGTAGTCGGTCGGCACCATGAAGGCGACGCGCTCGCCCTTGTAGCCGGCCGCCTCCAGCGCGCGCTTGCCGGCGTCGTAGTCGCGCTTGCCGGTGAACACGCTCAGCCCCGCATCGCTCGCCATTGGCGTCGCCGGCGTGAAGAAGCCGGCGGGGATGCGGTGATGCGCAGGGTCCTCGCCGCCGACGGCGAGCATCGTGTCCTCCTGGTTGATGGCCAGCAGCAGCGCGCGGCGGACCGCCGGATTGTCGAACGGCGGCGTGACCTGGTTGAAGCGCATGCAGGCGATCTCGCCGGTCGGATCGCTGATGAAGACGCGCACGTCGCGATTGCGGGCGAGCAGCGGCTGCAGGTCGGTGGTCGGCAGTTCCCACCACTCCATCTCGCCGGTCTGCAACGCGGCCGCGGCGGTACTGGGATCGGGGATGACGTGCCACTCGACCCGCTCGAAGTTCACGATCTTCGGGCCGGCGGTCCAACTCACCTTGCCGTCCTCGCGCGGCTTGTACTGGGCGAACTTCTCGTAGACGACCAGCGATCCCTGCATGCGCTCGTCGGCCTTGAAGCGGAACGGGCCGCTGCCGACCATCTCGGTCACCTGCTTGAACGGGTCGGTCTGCGCGAGCCGCTCCGGCATGATCACGCAGACATTGCTGCCGGGCTTGCCGAGCGCGTCGATCAGCAGCGGGAACGGCGCCTTGAGGCGGAAGACGATCGTCTTGTCGTCGGGAGCCGAGATCTCGTCGCTAGCGGCGATCAGCGTGCCGCCGAAGGCGTCGCGCGCCCCCCAGCGCTTGATCGAGGCGACGCAGTCTCGCGCCAGGACCTTGCTGCCGTCGTGGAACATCAGGCCGTCGCGCAGCGTGATCCTCCACGTTTTGCCATCATCCTCGACCACATGGCCGGCGGCCATCTGCGGCTGCGGCGAAAACGTCTCGTCGACCGCGTAGAGCTGGTCGAACACCATCATGCCGTGGTTGCGGGTGACGTAGGCGGTGGTCCACAGCGGATCGAGCACCGCGAGGTCGGCCTGCGGGATGAACTTGAGCACGCGCGCGGCTTCGGCGCGGACGACGGCGGGTGCGGCCAGCGTCGCGGCGGCGGCGGCCAGGAAGGTGCGGCGCTTCATGCTTGTCTCCTGATGCGTTCGTACGGGTTCAGCGGACGGCGATCCGTGAGTTGCGGCGTCTGAGACAGTCGTCTATCCGCGCGCGCATGGAAGCCCTCCTGACACGGTTGTCGGACCACCTGCCGGGACCGGCGCGGCGCATGGCGACTCAAGCGCGCTTGCGGCTGCTCGCGCAACTCGTGACGTTCGCCTGCGTCGGGCTGGTCGGACTCGCGATCGACACCGCCATCGTCTACGGGCTGCGCGCCGAGGTCGGCCTGTATGTCGCGGGGCTGGTGTCCTACGTCGTCGCCGCGACCGCGACCTGGGTGCTGAACCGCAACATCACGTTCCGCGGCCTCGGCTCGGGTCCGGCGCACCGGCAATGGGGGCTGTTCCTGGTCGCCAACCTCGCCGGCTTTGTGCTGAACCGCGGCACCTACGCGGCCCTGGTGACGTGGAGCGCGGCCGCCGCCGCCGATCCGGTGATCGCCACCGCGTCGGGCGCGGTGGCCGGCATGATGGTCAACTTCACGCTGTCCCGGGCCCTGGTCTTCCGCTGAGCGGCGCCGATCGGCTGGCGTGATTCGTGAGCGCGTTACCACGCTTGCATCCCAACCTGCGGTTGCATTAGATCGTTAATCCTCGCCTAATCAGGGAGCAATCCCTGTTCCAGGGAGACGGACGATCAGTTGCAGGCTGGCATGCGCGCGTGGGGGCGCGGGGACGGCAGGATCAGGGCGACGAGCGATGCCCGCGAGGTTGCGGTCGCGCGCCAACCCTGTCGCGGTGCTGGTCGGCTGCGATCTGGTGGCGTCGGCCGCTGCAGCCGCAGTCTGGGCGGCGATGGCGCCGGGAGCGGATCCGGTCATGGCGGCGGCGGTGCTGACCGCGTTCGTGCCGGTGTTCGCGGCGGCAGGGGCGTATGGCGCGCCGTTCCCGCGTCCGATCCGCGCCGCCCTGCCGGCTGCGTGTCTCGGACTCGCGCCGGCGATGGCGGGTCCGTTCAGGCCCGAGCACGGGCCGGTGGGTGACGCGCTGGCGCCGCTGTTCTGGCTCGCGTCGCTGATCGTCATCGCCGCCGGGATCGGGCGCGTGCTGCTGGCCGGGCTGTGCTTCCGGCCGGGCGGCGGACGCTTCGCCATGCGGGTGGCGGTGGCGGGGGCGGACGGCGCCTGCGCGCGGGCCGTCCGGGAGCGGGTGGATGCGACGGGCGGACGGCTGCTCGGCTACGCGGCCGCCCGTCCCGCCCCCTACGACGGCGGGGACGATGGCGGCCTCGCGTGGCTGGGCGAGGTGGACGCGGTGCTGGCGATGGCGCGCGCGGGCGCGGTCGAGGAGGTGGTCCTGGGACCCGGCGCCCTGTGCCATCTGCCTGCGTTCGCGTGCCTGCCGGTCGCCGCGACGCTCGCCGTGCCGGTCCGGGGCGCGGTGCGGCTGGTGACGCTGTGCGGCCCGCCGCTGTCGGATGGGCAGGCGGTGGCGAAGCGGGTGCTCGACGTGGTGCTGGCGGCCGCCGCACTGGTGCTGCTGGCGCCGTCGATGGCGCTGGTCGCGCTGGCGGTGCGGCTGGACAGCGACGGGCCGGTGCTGTTCCGCCAGCAGCGCGCGGGATTCGCCGGACGCAGCTTCGCGCTGATCAAGTTCCGCACCATGCGCGCGGACGCCGCCGATCCCGACGGCGCGCGGCAGACGGAGCGCGACGACGCGCGGCTGACGCCGGTGGGTCGGCTGCTGCTGCGGACGTCGATGGACGAGCTGCCGCAGCTGCTCAACGTGCTGCGCGGCGAGATGTCGCTGGTCGGGCCGCGGCCGCATGCCTGGGGCAGCCGCGCCGGGCGTCAGCGGTTCGAGGAGGTGATCGGCGCCTACCCCGCGCGGCATCGCGTGCGGCCGGGTCTGACGGGGCTGGCGCAGGTGCGCGGGCATCGCGGCGCCATCGGCGACGCGGCGGCATTGCGGGCGCGGACGCTCAGCGATCTCGAATACGTGCGGCGCTGGTCGTTGGGCCGCGACCTGCTCATCCTGCTGCGCACGGCGTGGGTCGTGCTGAGCATGCGGAACGCGGCATGAGCGCGCACCGCTTGACCTCGGCCGATGCGTGGCGCCACTGGCGCGCCATGCCCGACCACGTCGCCCCGCTGTCGCCCCGCAACGATGTCGGCGCGCCCGCCGTCGCGGTGCTGATCCCGTGTCATGACGAGGCGGCGACGATCGGCAAGGTGGTGGCCGACATGCGCGCCGCCCTGCCGCATGCGACCATCTATGTGTACGACAACAATTCGCGCGACGACACGGTGGCGGTCGCGCGCGCGGCCGGCGCCTGCGTGCGGCACGAGCCGGCGCAGGGCAAGGGCCATGTCGTGCGGCGGATGTTCGGCGACGTGCAGGCCGACAGCTACGTGCTGGTCGACGGCGACGACACCTACGACGCCGCCGCGGCACCCAGGCTGGTGGAGATGCTGGTCGAGCGGCAGCTCGACATGGTGACCGGCGTGCGGCGCATGCAAAACGCGGCCGCATATCGCCGCGGCCACCGCTTCGGCAACCGAGTGCTGACCGGGCTGGTGCGCAGGCTGTTCACGTCGCCGGTGGCCGACATGCTGTCGGGCTACCGCGCGTTCAGCCGCCGCTTCGTCAAGACGTTCCCGGCGCTGGCGACCGGCTTCGAGACGGAGACCGAGTTCACCGTGCATGCGCTGGCGCTCGACATGCCGGTCGGCGAGGTCGCGGTGGACTATCGCGAGCGGCCCGAGGGCTCGGCGTCCAAGCTGCGCACGGTGCGCGACGGGTTGCGCATCCTGCGCACGATCGTGGTGCTGGTGAAGGAGGAGCGGCCGCTGCCGTTCTTCGGCACGGCCGCGCTGGGGCTGTTCGTCATCGGCCTCGCACTCGGCCTGCCGGTGGTGGCGGAGTTCATGCGCACCGGCCTGGTGCCGCGGCTGCCGACGGCGGTGCTGGCGGTCCGTTTCGTGCTGCTGAGTTTCCTCTCGCTCGCCTGCGGCCTGATCCTGGATTCCGTCGCGCGCGGGCGGAAGGAGGCGAAGCGCATCGCCTATCTCGCGATGCGTGCGCCGGGCTTCGACGCGGACGTCCGTGCGCCGTGATGCGGCATGTCGCGGGAGCCGCGGGCCCGCCTGACGGTCGCTACGACGCCGACATCGTCATCCTGTCGCTCGACCGGCCGGAGGAGACCGTCGCGGCGATCGGGTCCGCGCTGGCGCAGAGCGGGATCAGCCGGCACGTGTTCGTCGTGGACCAGGGTTCGCGGCCGGAGGCGCTGGCGCGGATCGCGCAGGCGGTGGACGGCCGCGCCGACGCCACGCTCGTCTCCCTGGGGCGCAATCTCGGCGTGCCGGGCGGTCGCAACGCCGGCACGCGGCTGGGCCACGGGACGATCATCGCGGCGATCGACAACGATGCCGAGTTCGCAGCCCCCGATGTCGTCGCGCGCGCGGCGGCGGCGTTCGCCCACGATCCGTCGCTGGGCGCGATCGGGTTTCGCATCCTCGTGGACGCGACGGGCGAGGACGATGCGAGTTCCTGGGGCTACGCGGCGTCGCTGCGCGGGCGTGCGGCGGGTTGCTTCGACGCCGTGACCTTCGTCGGCTGCGGCCACGCGATCCGGCGGCAGACCTGGGACGACGCGGGCGCGTACGACGAGGCGCTGTTCTTCACCTGGGAGGAGTTCGACTTCTGCCAGCGCGCGATCGCCCGCGGCTGGCGCATCGCCTATCGCGGTCAGTTGTGCGTGCGGCACAAGGTGTGTCCCGAGCAGAAGCGCGGGCGGTCGGACGACCGCTGGTTCTATGTCGTGCGCAACCGGCTGTACATCGCGCGCAAGTGGGGCATGGGCTGGACGGCGCTGGCGCCGCGCTCCGCCGCCTACCTCGCCAAGGGCGCCTATAACGGCAAGGCGTGGCAGACGGTGCGGGCGGTCGCCGCGGCGTGGGCGATGGCGCGCCGCCTGCCGCCGCCGCTGCGGATGGGATATGCCGCGCGGGCGTATGTGACGGCGAACGACGCGGCGCATCGCGGATCGGTGCTGACGCGGCTGCGGCGCGAGGTGCTGGTTCGCCTGCCGGCCACACCTAAGAGCACGTCCCGCGCCACGTGGCGCGGGAGTGGTGCTCTGCTGCGTTGAAGAGCGGGCGACCAAAGCTCCATACCGAGTCGCGGAGACTATGACTCACTGCGTCATCGCGAGGAGCGGAGGGCCGTGGCTCGTCATTGCGAGGAGCGAAGCGACGTGGCAATCCAGGGCCGCGTGGCAGGCGTTTGTCACGCGGCCCTGGATCGCCACGCTTCGCTCGCGATGACGGCGTGTATGGGTCGCGGACATCAGCACTCGGTATCAGTGGCCTGCTGATCCCAGAAGTGCGGTCGCGAACGTGTGGGCAGCACCGCTCTACCCCGCGCGGGCGCGCCAGAGCAGCTGGAAGACCTTCGGACTGTCGAGCAGGTAGCGTCGCGACAGGCGCCGGGGCTCGCGCGCCAGACGATGCGCCCATTCCAGCCCCGCCGTCTGCATCCAGGCGGGTGCTCGGGCGAGTTCGCCCGACGCGAAGGCGAGGCTCGCGCTGATGCACAGGCCGGTGCCGGTCGCGCGTCCGGTGGCACGCACGGCCAGCGCCAGAAGCTCCTGCCGCGGGGAACCCACGGCGAAGAAGGTCAGCCGGGCAGGGTGCGCCAGGATGAAACGGACGGTCATGTCGATCGCCGTGGTGTCGTGGATGAAGCCGAACGGCGGATCGTAGTGCGCCGCGTGCGACAGGCCGAGCCGGGCGAGCGTGGCGTCGCTCGCGCCGACGACGGTGACGCGTGCTTCGGGCGGCAGCAGCGCGAGAATGCGTTCCGTGACGTCGCTGCCCGGGCAGACCGTGGGCGCGGGCAGTCCGAGCATGCGCGCCGCCCGCGCCACGACGCGGCTGTCGAGCAGGCGCAGCCACGCCGCGCGGTAGCCGGCGGCGAGACCCGGCGCGCCGGAGAGGCGCACGAGGTGATCGGCGTTCGGCGTCACCACGTAGCCGAACGGCGCGTCCGCCGGTCGCGCCAGGATCAGCGCCGCCGCCCGGTCCGCGCGAAGGTCCGCGAAATCGAGGCCGAGAAGGTGGGTCATGGCAACAGCCGAAAATACTGACTCGTCATGCCGGGCGAAGGCCCGGCATCCATGCCTTCTTTGACTTTCCCACGGAGGAAAAAAGGCGTGGATGGTCCGCCTTCGCGGACCATGACGGGGGGAACAACCGATTCCATTCGATCACGTCACATCAGCAACCGCAGCGTGACGAGGGCGAGGTCGCGCACGTAGTTGCCGGTGCTCAGGCCGGGTGCCGAGGGGCCGCCCTGCTGGGCGGTGTGGTCGTAGTTGATCGCGAGCCGCAGGTGGCGGTTGACCAGCCAGGTGACGCCGGCGCCGATGGTTTCGATCGTCTGCACCCCGCCGCCCTGCAGGAACTGCGCGACCTGCATCGCCGCGCGCGCCTGCAGGAACACGTTGCGCAGGTACTCGTGATCCACCACGACGCGGGCGCGGGTGTAGGTGAACCCGGCCACGCCTTCCTGCGACGCGTCCTCGATCGTGCGCATCAGCTGTCCGCTGACCGTGGTCAGGCCGGAGGGATTCCAGGTCACGTCGGCCTCGCCGACCGGGGCGGCGTGGCTGTGATACGCGCTTGACGTGAACTCGCGCAGCTCGCCGCCGACCAGGAAGCGCCAGCGCCAGATGCCGTCGCCGTCGTAGTCGAGGCCGACGAGGGCGAGGTAGCTCTGCGAGTCCTGCGTGGGCTGGCCGGGCAGTCCGTTCGGATAGTGCGTGTCGAGCGCCTGCACGCTGAACACGGCTTTGCGTTGCGGGCCGAGCTCGTAGTCGAACGTCATGCCGCCTTGCACGATGTCGCGGTCGCGATAGGCCTGCGGCAGCGGCAGTCCGTTCAGCGCGGTGGTGCTGTTGAAGTGCCAGGACTGGTAGCTGAGCGAAGGCGCGGCGGTCCAGCGGCCGAAATTGAGGCCGTAGGTGGCGCGGATGGTGAAGCCGATCGGCGCGCTGGCGGGGATCGCGTCGATGGTGGTGGGGTCCTGGTGCAGGAACAGGTGCGCGGCGCCAAGCGTCAGGCGGCCGTCGCCGACGTCGATCGCCGCGCCGAGCGCTGCATAGTAGTTCGTGTAGTCGTCGTCCGGCAGCTCCGGGTAGATGTTGTTCGACACGCCGGCGACGGCGCCGATCGTGTAGGTGTCCATGTTGTCGTTGAACGAGATCTGCGCGGTCGTGTTGATCACCGCGCTACCCTTGCCGTTCGCGACGCCGAGCGGGTTGCTGTCGTAGCCGACGCTCTCGTCGAGCTCCGGCTTGACGGTGTAGCCGCCGATGTCGACGCCGAGCGGGTCGTACATCGGGTGCAGGCGCGACAGCACGGTGACGCCGCGCGCCTCACCGTAGCCGGGCACGCCGTCGGGGTAGAAGTCGCCGAGCAGTTCGGCCTTGGCGTCGCCCGACGGGATCGCGATCAGCGCCGAGAGCAGCAGATGCACGGCGAGCGTAGCGGCGTTCGCGCGGTCCGCGTTGCGGCGACGCGAGCGGGATGTGCGCGGGCGCGCCAGCCGGCTCATGCGGCCCCCGCGCGTCCCGGCCGCCATGTCGGGGGCAACGCCAGATAGGCCGCGGGGGCATACACCGTCACGGCGGTCGCGAGCCGCAGCACGGCGAGCAGGCCGGGCGAGGGGGCGGCGCCGAGCAGGTCCGGCAGCAGCAGGCCGCAGGCGGTGGCGATCGCGGCAGCGGCGATCGGACGCAGGCCGGCCTGCACCGGCCGCAGCCAGGAGCAGCGCAGCGCGCCGGCGATGCCGGTCTCCATCAGCGCGAGCGTCGCGAGCTGTGCGGCCGCCCAGACGAGCGCGGCATGCAGCGGCGTGGCCGGTCGCAGCAGCAGGCACAGGACGACGGTGAGCACGGTGCCGCAGACGTTGCTCCACAGGAACAGCTGCGTGCGTCCGCGCGCGATCGCGGCGGTGCCGCCCGAGGCGGTCAGCAGTCCCGCGGCTGCCACCGCGACCAGCGCTGGCGCGGCGTCGGCGGCCGGCCGCCATGCCGGGCCGA
>DATEQV010000438.1:0-9621 GCA_035272265.1 Acidisphaera sp.
GGAAGATCCGCGCGTGCGCGGCGCCGACCGAGGCCGACTACCGTGCGCTCGCCGAATGCCTTGTCCACGGCCACCAGCCGCACGTCGTGGTGAACGGCGCACGGTACACCGGCGGCGCCGGCGTGCCGGCGTTCCCAGAGCTGAAGGCGGTGCCGGAGATCGACCGGTTCCTCGTGACGCTGGTGCGCTTCCACGCCGGCATCGCGGCGATGGCGCAGAAGGGCGAGCTGCGCACGCGCGGGCGCCTGGCGTACACACGGCGTGCGCTGGTCGATACGATGCGGGAGATGCGCGACGAGCTGCTCGCGGGGGGCGACCCCCGGCCGAGCCGACACGCCGCCGCGCAGGCCGCATGGCAGGCGCTGTCGTTCAACTATCTGGAGCGGCTTTCCCGCGACGGCGAGCGCGAGAAGGCGCTGGCTCTGCTGACCGCGTGCGGCATCGGCCCGGATGCGTGGGAGCTGCCCGATGAGCGAGTCTGAGCGGGTTCTGGGCCTGCTGCGCGCGATGTGCGCAGCGCTCTCGCCGGGCGGGATCGACGTCGTCGCCGATGACCGCCGAACAGCCTTCGTTCCCGCGGAGCGTCGCATCATGGTCGCTCGACAGTACCTGAGCGCCGAGACGCCGGTGGCCGTCGGCGCCGTACTACACGAGATCGGTCACGCGCTGGTCACCCGCTACGATCGTTTCGTCGAACCGGCCGGCGCCATCCCCAGCCTTTGGCTGACCAGTTCCAATGCCGCCGAGGAAACGCGGGACCACTGCTTCCTGCGCCGGCGCCTGCCGGGCGTGAACCGCTACCTGCGGGCGCTGTTCGCCGCCGACACTCCGCCCACCGTCGCCGAGATGGAATGCGAGCTGTTCGCGTTCCTCATGGCGATGGCGAGCGCCGACCGCTTCACGGATTTCCCGTTCCTCGCACCGTTCTTCGCCGCCGCGGCGGCGTTCGCGCGGACGGCAGGCGCACGGGACCGCTACAACCACGCGCTGCCGCCGCCGGATCTGATGCCGCGTCCCGGCCTGTCCGACCGCTACGCGCGCGACGTCTCCCCTGTCCTGCGCCGGCCGGACGAGGGCCTCGTTGATCCGGTCGAGGCCGAGATCCTGTGCGCCGCCGCATCGGCCCGGCGGATCTTCGTGACGGAGATCTGGTCCGAGATCCTGTTGCTCGCCGAAGACGACATCGGCCACATCGCCCGTGCGCTGGCCGTCGATCCGGCACTTCGGGAACAGGCCGAACACCGTGGCAGGACGTCGGCGAACGTTCGTCTTGCACGGGAGGCTTTGCGGGCCTGGATAACTGCCTGCGGCGGACGCACGTCGCCGCAAAACCCGGCGTGGCCGCCATTGTCGGACGTCCCGAAGCGCCTGCACGATCTCGCCCGCGCGATGTACCGCCGCTACCTGGAGCGGAAGAGCGCCGAAGTGGCGTTCGCTGCGATCGGGCTCGAACGCGCGGCGGCCGAATCGGCCAGGCCCGTGGCCGACCCGGAGCATGACGCGCTCGTCGAGGCGCTGCGCCGTACCCTGCCGCGCCGTCCGCGGGCCTGGGCCGGCGGCTACCGGTCCGGCCCGAGGATCGACCTGCCGCGCGTCATGCGCGCCGCCGCGACGCGGCGGGATACCGACCGGATCTGGGCGCGCCGGCGGGTCGAGCGGCCGGCCCTCGCCGCGATGCTGCTCGTGGACCTGTCGGGATCGATGCGAGGCGGCAAGGTGGAAGCAGCGGTTGCCGCCACGCGAGCGATCTCGCGCGCGCTGGCGACGCTGCACGGCGTCAGCTGGTCGGTGCTCGGTTTCCAGGACGTAACCATTCCGGTGGTCGGCTTCGAAGAGACGATCGACGAGGATGTGCTGTCACGGATCGATGCCATGCGCGATGAGGCGGCTGGCAGCCGCGCGGGCGGCAACAACCAGCCAGGTTACAACGACGACGGCCCCTGCCTGATGGAGGCGGCGTCCGTCCTCGCGTCCCAGCCGGAGCGCGATCGCCTGCTCCTCGTCATCTCCGACGGCAATCCGGAAGGGCGCCGCTCCACCCGCGCGGACCTCCATGCCGCGGTGGCGGAGGTAGGAGCGATGCCGGGCATGCAGTTGGTGGGAATCGGCCTCGGGCCCGGCACGGACCACGTAACCGAATACTATCCGGTCGCCCGCGCCAACATCGAACCCGCCGAACTGGCACCAACCCTCGGCCGCCTCCTGGCCGCGAGCATCAACGCAGTCGCCGCACGACCGTCGACCGCCTGATGGCGTGCAAGAAGGATCTTCTCGTGACGTGCGCGGCACGCCGCCCCGCCTCGTCCATCCTGGTCAGCGGCAGCACCACCGTCGGCGCTGCGGCGAAGGCGACCACGAACGCCTCGAGATTCGCGTCTACCTGATCCACTGCGACAGGACCAGCGACACCCGCCCGGTAGGCGATTCGCGATGTCAAACGGCGAAGCGCAGGCGATGTCGGCGACGCAGGTCGGCCCTCAGGTCGGTTCAGCCGAGCCGGTGACATGAGGCGGCCGCATCGTCCGAAGGTCGGATAGGGGGTCGTCTAGTCCAAAGGTCGAATAGGCAGGGACCGTCGCCCTGCCGTATCGAACATCCTCGCAAGCCGTAAAACAGAACGCTTTGGAGGAAATCATGGTCGAGAAGACCCTTGGCGAAATCGCCCAGCAGATCGCGCTTCGCACTCACTATGACAACTGGATCGGCGGCAAGTGGGTGCCGGCGGTGCGCGGGCAGAGCTTCGAGAACCCCTCGCCGATCACCGGCAAGACCATCAGCCATCACGCGCGCTCCACCGCCGAGGATATCGAGCTGGCACTCGATGCCGCCCATGCGGCGAAGGACGCCTGGGGCCGCACGTCGGTCGCCGAGCGCAGCAATATCCTCAACAAGATCGCCGACCGGCTCGAGCAGAAGCTCGATCTGCTCGCCACCGTCGAGGCGATCGACAACGGCAAGCCGATCCGCGAGACGATGGCCGCCGACCTGCCGCTCGGCGTCGACCATTTCCGCTACTTCGCCGGCGCCGTCCGCGCGCAGGAAGGCACGCTGTCGGAGATCGACCACGACACCATCGCCTATCATTTCCACGAGCCGCTCGGCGTGGTCGGGCAGATCATCCCGTGGAACTTCCCGCTGCTGATGGCGATCTGGAAGCTCGCCCCGGCGGTGGCCGCCGGCAACTGCGTCGTGCTCAAGCCCGCCGAGCAGACGCCGCTGTCGATCCTGGTATTCATGGAGGCGATCGCCGACCTGCTGCCGCCCGGCGTGATCAACGTCGTCACCGGCTTCGGCGTAGAGGCCGGGAAGCCGCTCGCGCAGAGCAAACGCATCAGCAAGATCGCGTTCACCGGCGAGACCACGACGGGCCGGCTGATCATGCAGTACGCCAGCGAGAACCTGATCCCGGTGACGCTGGAACTGGGCGGCAAGTCGCCGAACATCTTCTTCGCCGATGTCGCCGCCGAGGACGACGACTTCTTCGACAAGGCGCTCGAGGGCTTCACGATGTTCGCCCTCAATCAGGGCGAGGTCTGCACGTGCCCGTCGCGCGCGCTGATCCACGAGAGCATCTACGAGCGGTTCATGGAGCGCGCGATCCCGCGCGTGGGCAAGATCGTGCAGGGCAACCCGCTGGATCCCGCCACCATGATCGGCGCGCAGGCGTCCAACGACCAGCTCGAGAAGATCCTGTCCTATCTCGACATCGGCCGGCAGGAAGGGGCGAAGGTGCTGATCGGCGGCGAGCGGGCGCATCTCGGCGGCGACCTGGAGGGCGGCTACTACGTCAAGCCGACGGTGTTCGCGGGCCACAACAAGATGCGCATCTTCCAGGAGGAGATCTTCGGCCCGGTGGTGTCGGTGACCACCTTCAAGACCGACGAGGAGGCGCTGGCGATCGCCAACGACACGCTCTACGGCCTCGGCTCGGGCGTGTGGACGCGCGATGGCAACCGCGCCTACCGGTTCGGCCGCGCGATCCAGGCTGGGCGGGTGTGGACCAACTGCTATCACCTGTATCCGGCGCATGCGGCGTTCGGCGGCTACAAGCAGTCGGGCATCGGGCGCGAGACGCACAGCATGATGCTCGACCACTACCAGCAGACGAAGAACCTTCTGGTGAGCTACAGCCCGAAGGCGCTCGGGTTCTTCTGAGCACGGCGACAGGCGGGCGCGCGGGGCAACTCGCGCGCCCGACCTCGACGGAGGACGGCATGGTCGATCGCGTGCTCGTCACGCCGGCGGCGGAGGCGATGATCGCCAGACTGCGCGCCGTACACGGCCCGCTGCTGTTCCATCAGTCCGGCGGCTGCTGCGACGGCAGCGCGCCGATGTGCTACCCGCACGGCGAGTTCCGCGTCGGCGCGCAAGACGTCTATCTCGGCCGCATCGCCGAGGTGCCGTTCTACATCGGTGCGGCGCAGTTCGAGTACTGGTCGCACACGCAACTTATCATCGACGTCGTGCCGGGCCGCGGCGCCGGCTTTTCGCTGGAAGCGCCCGAGGGCGTGCGGTTCCTGACGCGCAGCCGCGTGTTCACCGATGCCGAGTGCGAGGAACTGGCCAAAGCGGGGCCGCCGCCGACCGGCGAGGCCGTCTGACCCCGCCGGCGGCGGCCCAGTGACGTCGCCCTCCCCCTGTGTTTGAGTGGAGACAAGAACACAAGGGAGGGGCCATGTCCGCCGAGGGCGGAATCAGGCGGGGCTTTTCCGTGGCGTCCGATCCGGCGGATGCGGCGCGGGAGTTCCACGCCGCCGTCGCCCAGTCGGACGGCGGCGGTCTCGTCGTGTTCTTCTGCTCGAGCGTGTTCGACCTCGATCGGCTGGCGCAGGCGCTCGTCGGCCTGTTCGGCGGCACCCATGTCATCGGCTGCACGACTGCGGGCGAGATCGGGCCGCATGGCTACCTGGATGGCGCGATCACCGGATTCAGCCTGCCGTCCGGCGGACTGCGGACGGCCAGCGCGCTGATCCCGGGGCTGTCGCGCTTTCAGATGTCGCAGGGTCATGAGGCAGCCGAAGCGGTCCTGCATGCCTTTGCGAGGAGCGCCGGCGGCGAGATCGATCCGGCCAGCACGTTCGCGATGCTGCTGAGCGACGGGGTGTCGGTCAACGAAGAGCCGCTGGTGGCGTCGCTCAGCGCCCGGATCGGCAACATCCGGCTGCTCGGCGGCTCGGCCGGCGACAATTTGAACCTGAACCAGACCTTCGTCTTTCACGAGGGACGATTCCATGCCGACGCGGCGCTGCTCACGCTCGTGCAGACGCCTTATCCGTTCCGGATCTATCGCTTGCACCATTTCTCCGGATCGGACACGAAGATGGTCGTCACCGCCGCCGATCCCGTGACCCGCGTGGTCACCGAGATCAATGCCGAGCCGGCGGCCGCAGAATATGCGCGCATCGCCGGCTTGGATGTCGAGCAACTGACGCTGCTCGCTTTCGCCGAGCATCCGGTGATGGTGCGCGTCGGCGGCGACTGGTACGTGCGCTCGATCGGACGCATGAACCCGGACGGCAGCCTGACCTTCTTCTGCGCCATCGACGAAGGTGTGGTGCTGACGCTCGCACGGCGGGAGGATATCGCGGCCAACCTCGCGAGCTTCTTCGAGACCGTCCACGCGGAGATGGGCACGCCACAGCTCGTCGTCGGCTTCGACTGCGTGCTGCGCCGGCTGGAGGCGGAAAGCCGGCAGCTGAAGCGCGCGCTGAGCCGGATCATGTCCGCCAACAACGTGATCGGGTTCTGCACCTACGGCGAGCAGTACGGCGCCATGCACGTCAACCAGACGTTTACGGCGCTCGCGTTCGGCCAGAAGGCGGAGGCATGAGCGCGCGGTCGCGCGAGACGCCGCCCCCCTCCGCCGCGGAGGAGGCGCAGGAACTGGCGAAGCTGCGCAAGATCAACCAGGTGCTGATGGACCGCGTGGAGCGCGACATGGACGCGCAGGGCGGCAACGCCTTTTCGCTGTTCCAGACGGCGATCACGCTGGAGGGCCGGGTCGCGGAGCGCACGGCGGAGCTGACGCGCCTGACCCAGCGGCTGATGCAGGAGATCACGCAGCGCCGCGAGGCGGAGGCGGCGCTGCGCATCGCGACGGCGGATGCCGAGCAGGCCAATCTCGGCAAGACGCGGTTCCTCGCAGCGGCCAGCCATGACCTGCAGCAACCGCTGAACGCCGCGCGCCTGTTCCTCGGCGCGCTCGCCGATGAAGTCGCGGCGGGGCGGCCGCGCGAACTGGTCGCGCGCATCGAGACGGCTCTGGACTCCGTCGTCGAGCTGCTCGACACGCTGGTCGACATATCGCGTCTCGATACCGGGGCATGGCCGGTATCGGTCTCCGACTTCCCGATTGCACCACTGCTCGCGCGCCTTGCCGACGAGTTCGCGCCGGAGGCCGAGGCATTCGGCCTGTCGCTGCGGATCGTGCCGAGCAGCGCCGTGGTCCACACCGACCGCGTGCTGTTCGCGCGGCTGCTGCGCAACCTGGTGAGCAACGCGATCCGCTACACGGAGCGGGGCCGTGTTGTGGTCGGCTGCCGGCGCGAGGCCGCGGACGTCGTGCGCGTCGAAGTGCGCGACACCGGCATCGGCATTCCGGCCGACAAGCTCGACTGGGTCTTCGAGGAGTTCCAGCGCCTGGAGGCGCCGCGGCGGCAGGAGAAGGGCTTCGGCCTGGGGCTCGCGACCGTGCAGCGGATCGCGCGCCTGCTGTCGTTGGACGTGTCGGTGCGCTCCACGCCGGGCCGCGGCAGCTGTTTTTCGGTGCGCGTGCCGGCCGGACGGGAAGCGGCGGTCGCGGCACCGGTGCCTAGCGCGCCGTCGCCCGCGGACTCACTGGCCGGCGTCCGCGTCGTGTGCATCGAGGACGACGAGCAGACGCGCCTGGCGATGGAGGTGCTGCTGCGCGCGTGGGGCTGCGAGCCGGCGCTGGTCGCGCGGCTGGACGATGCGTTGCGGGTCGTCGACGGCTGGAGCGCGGCACCGGACCTGCTGATCGCCGACTATCACCTGCGCGACGGCGTGTACGGCACCGACGCGGTGCAGGCGCTGCGCGAGCGAGCGGGGGCGGCGGTTCCTGCGATCGTGGTGTCCGGCGACCGCGCGCCTTCCGTGCAATCCGATCTGCGCCGGGCTGGGTTCGGGTTCCTGACCAAACCGGTGCAGCCGGCGAAGCTCCGGGCAATGATGGCCTATGTGCTGACCCGGCAGTACGTGGCGGAGACGGCGATCGGCGCGGACAGCGGCCTGGCGCTGTAGTGCGGGTGCCGTTGGCCGGCGTGGCGTGACGAAGCGCGTCAGGTGACGGACAGGCCGATCACGTTCCTGTCGGCGCGGAAGGCGACGATTGCCTGCGCGCGCGTCGCAACACCCAGGCAGCGCAGGATGGCGGTGACGTGCGCCTTCACCGTCAGGTCGCTGACCGCCAGCTCGCGGGCGATCTGCTTGTTCGACTTGCCCTCGGCAAGCTTCGCCAGGACGGCCAGCTGGCGGGGCGTCAGGTGGCCGGGCTGGTCGGCGTCATCGGCAGCGTGCCGGCGGGTGGCGGGAACCTCGTGGCCCTCGCCGCGCGGCACGTACACGCCGCCCGCGAGCACCGTGCGCAAGGCCTCGACCATCTGCTCGGTGGACGACGATTTCGGGATGAACCCGGCGGCACCGCAGGTCATCGCGCGCTGGACGGTGTCGGCATCGCTGAACGAGGAGACGACCACCACGGGGGTCGAGGGAACGCGGGCGCGCAACGCGATCAGTCCCGACAGGTCCCTTGTGCCGGGCATGAACAGATCCAGCAGGATCAGGTCGACCTCCTGGGCGCGGTCGACCAGCGACAGCGCCTCCTGCATCGAGGTCGCTTCCAGGCACTCGAAGGCCCAGCCCGCCTGCGAGAACAGGCGCCCGACGACGTCGCGCACCGCCTCGCGGAACAGCGGGTGGTCGTCGGCGATCAGGACCGTCTGCATCGTCCCGCCCCTCTCTGCGCTGCACAGCGCCGCAAGCTGAATAGTCGCGGACCGCCGCCGCGTCGCTACGACTTCTGGCGGATTCTCCCGCCACCGCGATGATCTTATGCAAGTCCGCAATGGCCGGCGAGGCAGGACCCGCCGGCGAGGGTCGGGGAGGAAAGACAAAATGGCATCCAGACGGACCCTGCTCGGCGGCATCGCGCTCGCGGCCTGCCTGCTCGCCGCGGTCGGCGCTCCCCGTGCCGCCGATCCACAGACCGGAAGCACGGCCGGCGCGCAGACCGCGCCACAGACCGCCCCGGGTCCGGTGGTCGCCGCAGCCGCGCCGGCCTCCCCCCCGGCGACGCCCGCCGCCGACCCGTCCACGCCGCAAGCGGAACCCGCAACAGCGAAGCCGGCCGTGCCGACGCCCGTCGATCCGGCAAAGGTCGCCGCCGGACGCGAGGTCTTCAACAGCACCTGCGCGCACTGCCACGGGCCGGACGCGGTGGCTGCCGACCGGAAGATCAACCTGCGCCTGCTGCAACACCGTTACGCCGAAAGGATGGACGAGGTCTTCCACTTCACCGTCACGCACGGACGGCTCGACAAGGGCATGCCGAACTGGTCCGGCGTGTTCACCGAGGAAGACTTCGCCAACATCCTGGCCTACCTGCACACGGTGCAGGCGACGGATTGACGGCGGCGAGGCGAGTCTTGGCTGTGGACGGCGGCCTCCGACCTTTGGAGGATGGTGGCGATGGCCGCTCGATGGCCATCCTGGGTGCAAATCGCGGCGACTGCGATGTCGAAACATCAGGCAAGGGGGTGAACGTGGGAACTCGAAACGCGTGGCTGGGGCGGACCTGTTTCGCGCTGGGATTGCTGGCCGCCGTCGGCGCCGGCGCGGCGGCCCGGGCGGATGAGGCGCTCGACAAGGCGGCCGCCGATCCGAACGGCTGGGCGATGGCCGGGCACGGCTACGACAACAGCCGCTTCTCGCCGCTGACGCAGATCAACACGCAGAACGTTGGACATCTGCGGCTGGCCTATTCGTTCCAGCTCGCTTCGCTGCGTTCCAACGAATCCTCGCCGATCGTGATCGGTGACACGATGTATGTGTCGACGTCGTGGGGACCGAAATTCGTCTATGCGCTGAACGCCGCGACCGGCGAGCGCAAGTGGACCTACGAGCCGGACATCCCCGACGACGTGCTGCAATACGCGTGCTGCGACGTCGACAGCCGCGGCGTCACATATGCCGACGGCAAGATCTTCGTCGGGCGCCTGGACGGCAAGCTCGCCGCCGTCGATGCCGCGACCGGCAAGGAGCTGTGGGTCGCCGACGTGGTCGACTACAAGCAGGGCTCGGTGATCACCTCGCCGCCGCTGGTGGTGAAGAACCTGGTCATCACCGGCTTCGGCGGCGGCGAATACGGCGCGCGCGGCAGCCTGCAGGCCTACGACATCAAGACCGGCAAGCTGGTGTGGCGGACCTGGACCGTGCCCGGTCCGGAAGAGCCGAACAACGACACCTGGAAGGGCGACAGCTGGCAGCACGGCGGCGGCGTGCCGTGGCTCGTGGGATCGTACGATCCGAAGACCAACACGGTGTTCTGGGGCACGTCCAACCCGGCGCCGTGGAACTCCGCGGTGCGCAGCACCGGCAACGGCG
>DATEQV010000439.1:0-2063 GCA_035272265.1 Acidisphaera sp.
GCAGCGCGGCCGAGACCAAGCTCGTCCGCGCCCACACCTGCACGCTGCAGCGCATGGCCCAGCGCAGCCGCGCCCGCGCGCGCGACCGCGAACTGGCGCGAGAACGCGAGGTCGTAGGGTGGACAAGCGAAGCGCAGTCCACCGTCCCGCCGACGGAACAAGCGGCGGACGGCGCTCCGCTGCGTCCGTCCTGCGCCGGCGGCGATCCGGCTCCCGGCGAGAAGGTCAAGAACGCAACCACGTCCCCGTCATCGCGAGGCGCGCAGCGCCGTGGCGATCCAGGGCAACGTGACAAACGTCCGTCGCGCGGCCCTGGATCGCCACGCCGCCAAGAGGCGGCTCGCGATGACGGTGTCCATGCGGCCGCACTACGTGAGCCGCCGGCGGAAGCCGCGGCTCAGCCCGACGCACCCGCCATCGCGCCGGCGCCGGAACAAGCGCCGCCCGCGCCGCGCATCTCGCAGCTTCCCTACCCGCCCGGCGGCGGTCCCACCATCATCAAGATCGGCGCCGCCCGGCCGACGATCCCGCCCCCGCGCGCCGGGGGTCGCGCCGCCCCGGCTGAAACCGCCCTACGCCGCGCGCTTCAGGCTCAGCTGCGACCAGATCGCGCTTAGGCTGTCGACCAGATGGTCGATGTCGGCGTCGGTGTGCAGCGGGCCGGGGGTGATGCGCAGGCGCTCGGTGCCGCGCGGCACGGTCGGGTAGTTGATCGGCTGCACGTAGATCGCATAGCGGTCCAGCAGCCAGTCGCTGATCTGCTTGCACAGCACCGCATCGCCGACCATCACCGGCACGATGTGGCTCGGGTTCGGCAAATGCGGGATGCCGGCGGCGGTCAGCCGCCCGCGCACCTTCGCCACGCGGTCCTTCTGTGCATCGCGCTCGGCACTGCTTGCCTTCAGGTGCTTGATCGCGGCGCGCGCGCCGGCCGCCACCACCGGGGGCAAGGAGGTCGTGAAGATGAAGCCGGACGCATAGCTGCGCACGAAGTCGCACAGGCTGGCGGACGCCGCGATGTAGCCGCCCACCACCCCGAACGCCTTGCCCAAGGTGCCCTCGATCACCGTCAGCCGGTGGCTCAACCCCTCGCGGTCGGCGATGCCGCCGCCGCGCGGGCCGTACATGCCCACCGCGTGCACCTCGTCCAGATACGTCATCGCGCCGTACTCGTCGGCCACGTCGCACAGCTCGGCGATCGGCGCGATGTCGCCGTCCATCGAATAGACGCTCTCGAACGCAACCAGCTTCGGGATCGACGGATCGGCCGCCGCCAGCTTTCGCGACAGGTCCTCGGGATCGTTGTGCGCGAACACCTCGCAGCGCACGCGCGAATGCCGGATGCCCTCGATCATCGAGGCGTGGTTCAGCGCATCCGAAAAGATCACGCAGCCCGGCATGCGGCTGGCGAGCGTGGACAGGCTCGCCCAGTTCGACACGTAGCCCGAGGTGAACAGCAGCGCGGCCTCCTTGCCGTGCAGGTCGGCAAGCTCCTGCTCCAGCAGCACGTGGTAGTGGTTCGTGCCGGAGATGTTGCGCGTGCCGCCCGCGCCCGCGCCGCACTTGTCCAGCGCGTCGTGCATCGCCGTCAGCACGTCCCGGTGCTGGCCCATGCCGAGGTAGTCGTTGGAGCACCACACCGTCACCTGCTGCGTGCCGCGCGGCCGGTGGTGGGTGGCCCGGGGGAATTCGCCTACCTGGCGCTCCAGGTCGGCGAAGACGCGATAGCGACCCTCGCGTCGCAGCGCATCGAGCTGGCTGCGGAAAAAGGCCTCATAGTTCATCGCCGCCTCCGTTCCCATCGGGCCCCCCATAGGCCCATTGGCGGGCTCCCGCCCGCATTGATCCTAGTCACCCGCCACAGCCAATACTGTGGGCGAGGCCGGCACAGGCAAGTGCGTCAGCGCCGGCCCCTTGGGCAAGCTTTTTGGCAGTCCCCACCGCCACAGCCGGGCGGGATGCAGGGGCAGCATCAGGAACCAGTGCTCCAGGATGGCGAGCCCCATAAGCGATCCGGTCAGGACATAGGACGCCTCTATCGCGCTGCCCGCCGGCGACCGGAC
>DATEQV010000440.1:0-8124 GCA_035272265.1 Acidisphaera sp.
GCTGTCGCGCCCGGCGTCGGACGCGCCGCATGCGAGCGCCACCAGGCCGCAGAAGTTCTGAAGCACGGCGCCGCCGAGATCGGGCGGCAGAAGCGGGACCTCCTTGAACGCCGCGAAAAATCCTGCGGTCAGCAGCGCGCCCACCGACGATCGCGCGGGCACGACCACCGGCCCGGTGAGCCGCCCGCCTTCCAGCAGCGGCGCCAGGAGGTGATGCGGGATGACCAGCATCTCCGCCCCGGACTTGCCGGAGCGGGCGGCGGAGTCGAACGTCCACTCGTTCGTGCTGATGACGAAGTCGCCGGCCGAGTGGTGGTACTCCGCGTCGCGCGTCGGCGTCAGCCCGACCCTCTGCCATGCGTCGACCGGCGTGCGCGTGAGGCGGAACCGGAGCGTGGTGTCGCTGGCCACGTCGGCGCGGGTGCGGCGGACCGCGCTGGTGTGGGCCTGCGCGCGGGCCAGGACGAACGGGCCCGCGACGTGCGCCTCGATGCGGCCGCCCTCCTCGCCGGGCTCCGGCGGCGCGTCCGGCGTGACGCCGATGGCCCACTTCGACGTCGCCTCGCGAAACGACCGTTGCCGCTCCTCCGCCGCCCCTGCGTCGAACGAGACCTTGACCTTCATGCGCGGGTCAGGCCTCGCCGTGCCGCGCAGCGGCGCGCAGGTCGCCGCCAGAGCATCCGCCAATAAGCCAGGCGGTCGCGCGGCGGAACGTCGTCGGTCGAGAAACGCACCCGCATCAGAGTGGCACCAGAGGCAACCGGCGCGCCGCGAGGTCGGGCGCCCATACGATCGGCGATCAGGCTAGCGGAGACGGTTGCGTCCGTGCCAGACCGGCGGCCTCCAGCGGCCGATCCGGGCGCAACCGTAGCGCGAGGGCGGCGCCGAGCAGCAGCAGCACCATCGAGAGCAGGAACGGCAGCGTCCAGTCGCCGGTCGCATCGATGATCGCGCCCACCACCACCGGGGAGACGATGCCGGCGATGCCGAATCCGAGATTCATCAGGCCGCTCGCCTTGCCGGCATGGTCCGGCGCGATGTCCATCGGCACCCCCCAGATCGGCGCCACGACGAATTCCAGCGCGAAGAACGCCAATCCGAGCGAGATCGCCGCGGCGCCCACGCCGAGCGGCCGCAGCAGCGGCAGCATGAACACGAACGAGGCGAGCATCGCGCCCGCGATCACCCAGCCACGCGCGCGCTGCCGGCTGCCGGTCCGCCGCAGCACCGCGTCGCTCAGCACGCCGCCGGCGGTGTCGCCGAGCACGCCGCCGACGAACACCCCGGCCGAGAAGATCGCCGAGCTTTTCAGGTTCTGATGGTAGGCGTTCTGGAAGAAACTCGGCAGCCAGTTGAGAAACAGCCAGAGCATCCAGCCGTAGCAGAAATCCACCGCGGTGACCGGCAGGATGCGCCGGAACAGCGCTGGCCAGGGCGTGGACTGGATGGCGCGCTCGGCGCGGCGTTCCGCGCGCGCGTCCGGCCCCGCGGGCAGGAGCGCCATCCAGGCGACGACCCACGCCAGGCTCGCCGTGCCCACGATGACGAAGGACGCGCGCCAGGACAGCGCCAGGATCAGCGCGGAGATGATCGGCGGCGTGATCGCGTTGCCGAGGCGTGCGGCGGAGTGCGTGACGCCCTGCGCGTAGCCCCAGCTCTCGCGCGGCAGCCAAGCGGCCATCGCACGCGTGGCGGTGGGGAACGCCGCACCCTCGCCGAAACCGAGCGCGAGCCGCACGGCGAACAGCGAGGCGAGGCCGCCGGCGAGCCCGGTCGCGATCGTCGTCGCCGCCACCACGATGCCGCAGCCGAGCAGCGTGCGGCGTGCGCCGACATGGTCACCGAACCAGCCGCCGAACACCTGGAAGAACGCGTACGGATAAGCGAAGGCGGAGAACGCCAGCCCCAGTTGCGTCGCGTTCAGCCCGAGATCGCGCGAGATGCTGGTCGCGGCCGTCGCGATGTTCACGCGGTCGATGTAGAACAGGAAATACATCGCGCAGAGCAGCCACAGCAGACGCCGCCCGGCGCGCGCCCGGACGGCGGGCACGGCGAATTCGCTCATGCCCCGTGGCTCATGCCCCACCGCTCATGCCGAGGATCTCATGCCGACGGCGGCGCCACGCCCTTCACCTGCGTGCGGTGCATGATGCGGCGTGCGGCGGGATCGAAGGCGTCGCGCCGGTGCATCGTGCAGCGATTGTCCCACAGCACGAGGTCGCCGACGCGCCAGCGATGCGTCCAGGTCAGCGCGGGTTTCGTCGCGTGCTCCCAGATCTCGTCGAGCAGCGCGTCCGACGCCGCCAGCTCCATGCCCTCGATCCAGGCCATGCGCCGCCGGCCGAGATACAGCATGCGCCGTCCGCTGTCCGGATGCGTGCACACCAGCGGATGCAGCATCCCTGGCGCGGTGCGCGGATCGTCGGTGACGGTGACGCCCTCGCGCACGTAGCCGCCGCTGTTGTAGGTGCCGTCGTGTTTCACCCGCAGGCCCGTTATGCGACGGCGCAGCGCGTCCGGCAGCGCGTCGTAGGCGGCGTACATGTCGCAGAACGAGGTGTTGCCGCCGACCGGCGGCACTTCCAGCGCATATAGAAGGCTCGCCTTGGGCGGGGCGGGCAGGTACGACATGTCGGTGTGCCAGACCGCCTCGCCGGCGCCGAGGCTACCGATGGCCACTCCCTTTTCGATCACGTTGGAGACCACGTAGATCTCCGGCATCCCGTCGACGAAGCGCTGTCCGTTCTCCTGCACCGGCGCGTGATCCAGCGCGCCGAAGCGGCGGGAGAACGCGATCAGGTCGGCGTCGCTCAGCGTCTGGTCTCGGAACAGCAGTACCTGGTGCGCGATCCACGCGCGGTGGATGGAAGTGAAATCGGCGTCGCCGATCCGGCGCAGGTCGATGCCGGCGATCTCGGCGACGAAGTACAGGTTGCTCGGCGTGCTGGCGCTCGGGATGACGCGCATGCCGGCGGTCGACATGCCTTGGGCGGCGTTCATGGGCTTTCTCCTGGTCGCCCGATCATGTCCCGGCGCGGTGCCGTTTGGAAGCCGGGCCGCATCCCCGCCGGTTCGGCGCATTGCGATCCGGCCGCGTCCCGTGCAAGACCGGCCCGCCACCTCGACCCGCGCCGCATGCCAGCCACACCTGAACAGCTTTTCGCCCATCTCGACCGTCTCGGCATCGAGCACGAAACGGTGGAGCATCCGCCGTTCTTCACTGTCGACGAGGGGCGCGAGCACCACGACCGCATCCCCGGCCTGCACTGCAAGAACCTGTTCATGAAGGACCGCAAGGGCGGCATCTGGCTGGCGGTGGTGCCGGCGGACAAGCGGGTCGATCTGGGCGCGTTGGAGAAGCGGCTCGGGGCGCCGCGCTTGTCCTTCGCCAAGCCTGACGTCCTGTGGGACGTGCTGGGACTGACGCCCGGCTCGGTGACGCCGTTCGGGCTGCTCAACGACGAGCAGCGCCGCGCGACGGTGGTTCTGGACGAGGACCTGTTCGCGGCCGAGCGGATCAACTGCCACCCGCTGCACAACGCGGCGTCGACCGTGATCCGCTCGGACGACCTGCTGCGCTTCGTCCGCGACCTCGGCTACGCGCCGGTCATCGTGAAGGTGCCGGAACGCGCCGCCTAGCTCAGCGCGTAGATCGTCGGCAGCCCGACGCCAAGGAACACGAGCAGGTAGAGCAGCACGAAGATCGCGCCGAGCCACCACATGTCGCGTCCCGGCAGGAAGCCGCTGTTGGCGTAGACCGGGCTCGGCCCGGTGCCGTAGGGCGTCATGATGCCCATGATCCCGATCGTCAGGCACAGCGCCGGCGCCAACACCTCCATCGGCATGCCCGCGACACCCGCGCCAAGCGTCAGCATCACCGGCAGCAGGGCGATGGTATGCGCGGTGACGCTGGCGAACAGGTAGTGCAGCAGCACGAACGCAACGACGATGGCGACCAACGCCCACACTACCGGCAACCCTGCCAGCAGCACGCCCTCCATCGACGCAATCCACTTCACCACGCCGGTCTGAGACAGCCCGCCGGCGAGCGTCACCAGCGTGCCGAACCAGACGAGCGTGTTCCAGGCGGGCTTGTCGCCGAGCACATCGCCCCAGGTGATCGTGCCGGTGACGATCAGCAGGGCGACCACGACCACGGCGGCGGTGGTCGCGTCCATCAAGCTGCCGCCCGCGACCCACAGGGTGAGTGCCAGCAGCACCAGGACGATCAGGATGACCTCGCGGCGCTGCAGCGGGCCCTGCTTGCGCAGCTCGGCGCGCGCCCAGGTCTGCACTTCCGGGCTGCTCGTCACGCTGGGCGGATACAGCTTGTAGGCGAGCCACGGTGTCGCGATCAGCAGGATCAGGCCGCACGGCAGGAAGCTCAGGAACCAGCGGGTCCAGGTGATGTCGATGTGGACGGTCGTGCGCACCAGCTCGGCGGCGAGAGGGTTCGGCGCGAGTGCCGTGAGGAACATCGAGCTGGTCACGCAGGTCGTGGCCAGCGCCGTCCACATCAGGTAGCCGCCGATGCGGCGGGAAGACGGGTCGTTCGGTCGCGAGTCGTACAGCTCGGGCAGGTTCTTGATCACCGGGTAGATCGTGCCGCCGCTGCGCGCCGTGTTCGACGGCGTGAACGGCGCGAGCACGAGGTCCGCCATCACAACCGCATAGCCGAGCCTCAGCGTGCTCCCGCCCAGAGCCGCGACGAGCATCAACGCGATCCGGCGGCCGAGCCCGGTCTTCTCGTAGCCGAGCGCGAAGATGAAGGCGGCGAAGATCAGCCAGACGGTCGTGTTGGAGAAGCCGGACAACGCCCAGCCGATCGCAGCGGTCGTGACATTGAAGTGGGGCGCCGCGAGCTGCGCGGGCGAGTACAGCACGTAGCGCGCGAGTGTCGCCGCAGCGGCCACGCCGACCAGCCCGACAGCGGCCGAGGGGACCGGTTCGACGATCAGACCGACGATGACGGCGAGGAACAGCGCAAAGAAATACCAGGCGTGCTGCGGCAGACCCTCCGGCGCCGGCAACAGCGCGAGCAGCAGTGGCGCGAGGCAGACGGCCCAGCGGACAAGGGTGCCGGTCGCCGGCCGCTTGGCCGGAGCGGTGGTCGTGGCGACGCCGCCCGCAGGCGGCGTCGACGGCGCAGGTGGGAGCTCGGCCATGATGCTGCAGCTTGTTGTCTCAGGCTGAATGATACCGCCGCGACGCCGACGGTATTTGATGCAGATCATGACGCCTGTCGCCGGCCTGCCGAATTCGGCGGGCCGGCGACAGGCGGCGGTACCCGATCAGTAGATGGCTTGCGCGATCACAAGGCCGGCCGTCACGGCGACGGCTGTCGCGACGAGCCCGGGGATCATGAACGAGTGGTTCAGCACGTAGCGGCCGATCTTCGTGGTGCCCGACAGGTCGAAGTTGATCGCCGCGATCAGCGAGCCGTAGGTCGGGATGAAGAAGTAGCCGTTCACCGACGGGAACATCGCTATCAGGAGCTGCGGCGGAATGCCGAGCGCGATGCCGAGCGGCATCAAGGCCCGCGTGGTCGCGGCCTGGCTGTAGAGCAGCACGGAGGCGAAGAACAGGCCGAACGCGAACGTCCACGGAGCCGCCTGCGCCATCGCCCCGATCGCCGGCACGATCACGCCCTTGTTGGCCGTGATGAAGCTGTCGCCCAGCCAGGCGAGGCCGAAGATGCCGATCACCGCCACCACGCCCGCCCGCAGCGTCGCCGTCTTCGGCACCTCGTCCACCGACACCTTCGTCAGTACCAGCATGACTGCCGCGACCGACATCATGATGATCTCGATCACGATCGGCATATCGAGCGGGGCTTTCGTGCCGGGGATCGTGCGCAGGTCGGGAAAGAAGCCGAACATCACCACCAGCGCCACGCCGCACAGGAACACGTACGCGGACAGCTTGGCCTTCGGCTTGAGGACCGGGTGCTCCATCATCTGCTTCGGCGGCGGGATCAGTCCCGCGCGCAGGCGGGCCTGATACTCCTGGTCGTCCGCCAGGTTCTTGCCGAGGAACATCGATACGACCGCGGCGGCCAGCACGCCGATCAGCGTCGAGGGCACGCAGATCATCAGGATCTGCGGCAGGCCCCAGCCGTGCATGCCTTTCTCGGCGAACAGCCCGATCATCGCCGCCGTCGCGGCCGCCACGGGGCTCGCCGTGATCGCCTGCTGCGAGGCGATGGTGGCGACCGCCATCGGCCGCTCGGGCCGGATGCCGCTCTGGTGCGCGGTCTCATAGATCACCGGCAGCAGCGGATAGACGATGTGTCCGGTGCCGGCGAGGAAGGTGAACGACCACGTCGTCAGCGGTGCGACGATGGTCACGTATTTCGGGTTGGCGCGGATGATCCGTGAGGCGATCTGCACCAGGAAGTCGATGCCGCCCGCCGCGTCCATCACGGACGCCGCCATGATCACCGCCAGGATGATCAGCATCACGTCGATCGGCGGCGACGTCGGAGCGACGCCGAACACCACGACGAGCACGAGCAGCCCGACGGCGCCCCACAGCCCGAGCCCCACGCCGCTGCTCCGCGCGCCCATCCAGATCGCCGCCAGAACGACGACGAATTCCAGCACGATCGAGACGTTCATCGCTTCGCTCCCGGCGGGCGGCGTGCCCTACTGCTCGAACTTCGGGCTGATCAGGTTCTCGAACGAGAACTCCTGATCCCAGTGCTCCTGCGTCATCAGCTTGCGCTCGACGACGACGATGTCGTGCAGCGACTTGCCGGTCAGGTAGCCCTCGCGGGCGGCCTCGGCGCACTGCTTGTAGCCGAGGTGCGGCTTGAGCAGCGTGACGATGCCGAGCGAGTTCAGCACCATGTCGCGCGTCCGCTCGGCGTTCGCGGTGATGCCGTCGACGCAGTTGGCGCGCAGCGAGTTGACCGCGTTCTCCATCGTGGAGATCGAGGTGAACAGCGCGAACGTGATCACCGGCTCCATGACGTTGAGCTGGAGCTGCCCGGCGGAGGCGGCGAGCGTCACGGTCAGGTCGAGCCCGATCACCAGGAAGCCCACCTGGTTCATCACCTCGGGGATCACCGGGTTCACCTTGCCCGGCATGATCGACGATCCGGGCTGCATCTGCGGCAGGTTGATCTCGTTCAGCCCGCAACGCGGCCCGCTGGCGAGCAGACGGATGTCGTTGCAGATCTTGGTCAGCTTGACCGAGGTACGCTTCAGCACGCCCGAGAGCGTCACGTAGGCGCCGGTGTCGGATGTCGCCTCGATCAGGTCGCCGGCCAGGATGAACCGCGTGCCGGTCAGCTCGGACAGGTACTTGGTCGCTAGCTCAGGGTAGCCGGGTGCGGCGGTGACGGTGGTGCCGATGGCGGTGGCACCCAGGTTGATCTCGTGCAGCAGCTTGACGACCTCGGCGATGCGCTGGATTTCCTCGCCGATCGTCGTGCCCCAGCCGTGGAATTCCTGGCCGAGCGACATCGGCACGGCGTCCTGCAGGTGCGTGCGGCCCATCTTCAGCACGCGCTCGAATTCCTTCGCCTTGGCGAAGAACGCCTGCTGCAGGCGGTTCAGCGCCCCGATGTAGCCGGCCAGGCGCAGGATCAGCGCGAGCCGGAACGCGGTCGGATAGACGTCGTTGGTGGACTGGCCGAAGTTCACGTGGTCGTTCGGGCTGACGTGCTGGTACTCGCCCTTCTTGTGGCCGAGCAGTTCGAGCGCGAGGTTGGCGATCACCTCGTTGGCGTTCATGTTGGTCGAGGTGCCGGCGCCGCCCTGGATGAAGTCGGTGACGAACTGCTCGCGCAGCTCGCCGGCGATCAGCTTGTCGCAGGCGGCGGCGATCGCGTCGGCGACCGTCGCGTCGAGCACGCCGAGGTCGCGGTTGGCCAGTGCGGCGGCCTTCTTCACGTAGCCGAACGCCCTGACGAAGCTGGGCTCCAGCGACATCGGGATGCCGGTGATGTGGAAGTTGTCCCGGCCCCGCAGGGTCTGGACGCCGTAATAGGCGTCCGCGGGGATCTCCCGCTCGCCGAGGAAGTCCTTCTCGATCCTTGTCGCGGGCGCGGGTGCCGACGGCACCGGAGGGGATTCGGCCATTGTCTGATTCCCGACGTTTCCTGCACACGCATTAGGCAGG
>DATEQV010000441.1:0-9320 GCA_035272265.1 Acidisphaera sp.
CGGCGCCGTACGTCGCGCCCATGCAGCGCAGCATGACGCCGAACGCGCCGGGCTACGCGCCGTCCCCCGGCTATGGTCAGCCCGGCTACGCCGGGGGCCGCTCGCCCTTCATGTCGGGCCTGCTGGGCGGACTGGTGGGCGCCGGCATCGGCGGCCTGCTGTTCGGCCACGGCCTGTTCGGCGGGTTCACCGGCTTCGGCAGCTTCATCGGCTTCCTCATCCAGATCTTCCTCATCGTCTGGATCGCGCGCTGGCTGTTTCGCCGCTTCCGCGGGCCCGCCTACGCCGGCGGACCCGGGATCTTCGCCCGCGCCATGCCGGGCGGGATGGCGGGCGGAACGCCGGTAGGCGCGCGCGCCGGCAGCGTGCCGGCCGCGGGGGCGCCCCTCGGGCCGCCCCCCGGGCCGCCGGTGGCGATCACCACCGGCGACTACCAGCAGTTCGAGCAGTCGCTGAAGGCGGTGCAGGACGCGTGGAGCCGGTCGGACCTGCCCGCGCTGCAGCTTCTCGCCACACCCGAGATGGTGTCGTACTTCGCCGAGCAGCTCGCCGAATTCGCCAGCCGGGGCGTGCGCAACACGGTCAGCGACGTGCGTCTGGCACAGGGCGACCTGGCGCAGTCGTGGCGCGAGGGCAACCGCGAATACGCGACGGTGGCGATGCGCTTCTCGATGATCGACGTCACGCGCGACGGCGCGGGCAACGTCGTCGACGGCAGCCCGGCCGAGCGTCAGTCCGCAACCGAGGTCTGGACCTTCGTGCGCGTCCCCGGCGGGCGCTGGCTGCTCTCGGCGATCCAGCAGGCGCGCTGACGTGACCCGCCGCTCGGCGGCGGCGCGTGCCGCTCAGCCGGCGGCGTGGCCGCGTATCGCGCTGCGCCGCGACCCGGCGGCCTGTGCGCGGATGCTGGGCGCCGCTTTCGCGCTCTACGGGCTGGTCGCCGTGGTGTTGCTGGCCACCGAGATGCCGCCGTTTCAGAACCCCGACGAGGCGGCGCATTTCCTGCGTGCCCAGCAGGTTTCGCGCGGCGGCCTGATCGGACGGCGGCTCGACATCGAACGTTCCGACGGCAGCACGCGCGCCGCTGAGGGCCTGGGTTCCGTTCTGGCCGGTGACGCAGGATCCCGACGCTCGTGTCACGCCATCGACGTGGGCTCCGCAGGTCCGATGGTCGGGCGAGAAGTTCAACATGAACTTCGACAACACCGCCTTGTATCCGCCGGTCTTCTACGTGCCGTCGGCGCTCGGCATCCTGATCGCGCGCGGCGCCGGGCTGACCGTGGTGCAGACCCTGACCCTGTCGCGGATCCTGACGGGCGCCGTCGCGGTCGCCGTCGCGGCGACGGCCATCGCCTGCGCCGAGGCCGCCTCGGTGGCGCTGTTCGCCGTCATGACGCTACCGATGTCGCTGGCCCTGCTCGCCTCGGGTTCGCAGGACGCGCTGCTGCTGGCGTGCAGCGCGATGGCGGCCGCGCTGTTCGCGCGCTTCTGGCGCCGCCAGGCGGCCCCGAGCCGGGCCGAACAGATCGCGGCAGTGGTCCTGCTGGCCCTGATCTGCACGTCGCGTCCGCCTTACGTCGGGCTGGCGCTGCTGCCGCTGACGGTCCCCTCGGTGGCGGCGCGCTGGCGCCTCGCCTCCGCCGCCGCGGTCGTCCTGAGCGTCGCCGCGTGGTCCACGCTGGCGGCGATCAGCGCCTGGACCTCGTACAACGTCACCGGTGCCGATCCGTCGGCGCAGGCGACGCTGCTGCTGGGCCATCCGTGGGACATCGCCCGCATCGCGCTCGATACGCTGCAGCGATACGGAAGCGACTACATCCACGGCTTCATCGGCGTGTTCGGCTGGTCCGGCACAAGGCTGCCCCGATCGTATGAGGTTGCCGCCGTCATCGTTCTGGGCATCGCCGCCGCCGCGACGATGCTGGGCGAGCGGGGCCGGCGGATCGGCATCGTGCCGCGCGCCCTGATCGCCGGCAGCATCCTGCTGTCGGCTGCCGCGGTCTTCGGCATCGAGTACCTGACCTGGACGCCGCCGGGCGCGCTCGTCGTCGACGGCGTGCAAGGCCGCTACTTCCTGCCGCTCGCGCTGGTCGCCGCGGCCGCGTTGCCGGCGCTGCGGATCGCTCGGCTCGAACCCGCACGATGGGCTCTGAGCCTCGCGGTCGGCCTGTTGCCGATCGTCACGCTCGGCGTGACGCTGCGTTCGATCGTGCTGCGCTACTACCTCGGATAGACGACTCTCCCGTCACGGACCCGGCTGGATGCGGGTGATCTTCGACCCTTCCAGGCCGAGCCCCGCCATCAGCCCGTGCTGGCCGAACGGAAAGGCGTAGACATCCTGCGTCAGTGTGGTGGTCGTCAGGCTGGCGGCGGCGCCCTTGTCCTCGACGACCAGGCTCGGGCCCGAGCCGATCGCCCAGCCGTCGCTCTTCTGCAAGTAGTCGAGCGACGAATCGGTCATGAAGAACAGCGCGTAGCTGAACGCCTGCCCGCCGGCCTGCAGGCCGAACGACGCGGCCGAGACGTTGTAGTAGCCGGCCGGCCGGCCGCGCACGAGCAGCACGCCGTCGCCCGTCTGGCCGCCGACGATCAGGCCGCCCTTGATGATGCGGGGAAACACCAGGATCGCCTTGGCGCGCCGACCCAGCTCGCGCGCCTTGGCGTTCTCCGCATACAGCAGGTTCAGTGCGCGCTGCCCATTCTGCGCGAGCACGCGGGCCGACGCCGCGCGCGCACGGCCCGATCCGGCGGCAACAAGGCCGGCGGACGCGGACAGGAGAAGAAACGAACGCCTGGTGCTGATCATGGTACGACTCGCTTCGGTTACGTATTTGAAGGCCAGCGCAGTTCGGGGACGGCCCTGAACGGGTAGTTCGGCTCCTCGTAGCCGTGCGGCTCCTGCCGCTTCGGCAGCTTCACCTTCTCCCGCGGCGGCTCCTCGTACGGAATGTGCGCGAGCATGTGCGAGATGACGTTCAGCCGCGCCCGCTTCTTGTCGTTGGAATCCACCACGTACCACGGGGCCCACGTGGTGTCCGTCTTGGCGAACATGTCGTCGCGCGCGCGCGAATAGTCGTACCACCGGCTGTACGACTTCAGGTCCATCGGCGACAGCTTCCAGATCTTCCGCCCGTCGTCGATGCGCCCTTTCAGCCGCGCGGTCTGCTCCTCCTCGCTCACTTCCAGCCAGTATTTCAGCAGGATAATGCCCGACTGGACAAATGCCTGCTCGACCTCCGGAGCCATGACAAGGAAGCGCTGCGCCTGGTCGTCGGTGCAGAAGCCCATGACCCGCTCGACGCCGGCGCGGTTGTACCAGCTCCGGTCGAAGATCGCGATCTCGCCGGCCGCCGGAAGCAGCGACATGTAGCGCTGGATGTACATCTGCGACTTCTCGCGCTCGGTCGGCGCCGGCAGTGCGTACACCCGGAACACGCGCGGGCTGACGCGCTCCGTGATCGCCTTGATCACGCCGCCCTTGCCCGCGCCGTCCCGCCCTTCGAACACGATGCAGACCTTCAGCCCCTTGTGGACGGTCCACATCTGTAGCTTCACCAGCTCGACATGCACCCGGGCAAGCTCGCGCCGATAGTCCTTGTTGGACAGCTTCTCGGCCGGCGGTGCGGCGTCCGGCGCCTCGTCACTGCCGGACGTCTTCCGCTTCTTCCCCGTGCTCATCGCAGCCCCCCGTCATGTGACGGCCCGGCCGGTCCTTGGGTGGACCTTCATCCGGTTTTGTTTCAACGCGCCTGCCGCCTGGGCGCACGGCACAGCTTTCCCCGATTTCGGATTTAATGCGACCGGTCGAACCGTCATTGACCTCGGTCAACGCCGCGATGGTGCAGAACCGCCACAAGCGAGCCCACGAGTATCGGCATCCGCAATTCGGCCGCGCCCATCAGAGGCGAACCCTGTAGGCACGCAACGGCATAGGTTGTATCGGTGCCAGCATGGGTGCGTCCGTCACGCACGACGACGGCACGGGGGTCGCACAAGATGTCGCATGAGGGGGTTCGCATGCGCCTGTCCGTCCTGAGTGCCGCCGTACTCCTTGCATTGTTGACCGTACCGCCTGGCCGCGCGCAACAGCCGGCCGCGGTCCAGGTGGGCACCGTCGCGGCCCAACTCCAACCTGTCACCCGCGCGACCGAGTTCGTCGGCCGCGTCGAGGCGGTGGACCGGGTCGACGTCCGCGCTCGCGTGACCGGCTATCTGCAGAAGGTGCTGTTCACCGAAGGCCAGATGGTCAAAGTGGGCGACCCGCTCTACCAGATCGAACCCGACAGCTTCCAGGCCGCCGTGCAGCAGGCGCAGGGCGCGCTGTTCCAGGCGCAGGGCAAGTACGCCAACGCGGCAGCGCAACGGGCGCGCTCCGAGGAGCTGGTGAAGACGTCAGCCACGTCGCGCGCCGAGCTTGATCGCAACGTCGCCGCCGAGAAGTCCGCGCAAGGCGAGGTCGACATGGCCGACGCCAACCTGAAGACCGCGAACGTCAATCTCGGCTACACGACGATCGCCTCTCCGGTCGCCGGCGAGATCGGCCGCTCGGCGGTCACGGTCGGCAACGTCGTGGGGCCCGATAGCGGCATCCTGACGACGATCGTCAGCCGCGACCCGATGTACGTCACGTTTCCGGTCAGCCAGCGCGAGTTCCTCAAGATCGAGCAGGAGGAGGACCGGCGCAAAGCCGGCGAGTCGCTGACGGTGCAGGTCCGGTTCTCCGACGGATCGCTCTACGACCAGACGGGCAAGATCAACTTCGTCGACGTCACCGTCGACCGGGCGACCGACACGGTGTCGGTACGGGCGACGCTTGCGAACCCGAAGGGCAAGCTGATCGACGGCCAGCTCGTGCGCGTCGCGGTCAGCGCCGAGAAGCCGGAAGAGAAAGTGCTGATTCCGCAAGCGGCGCTGGTCATCGACCAGAAGGGCCCGTACGTGTTCATCGTCGTGGACGGCAAGGCGGTCGTCCAGCGCGTGAAGACCGGCGGCGATTCGGGCACCAACGTGATCATCGACGACGGCCTGAAAGGCGGCGAGCAGGTCGTGGTCCAGGGTGTGGAAAACCTGCGCCCCGGTGCGGCCGTCGTCGCCAGTCCCGCGCAGCTGCCAGCCGACCGGAGCTGATCCGTGTTCTCCGCGATCTTCATCCGGCGGCCGCGGATGGCGGCCGTCATCGCGATCGTCACCACGATCGCCGGCCTGCTGTCGCTGCTGTCGATTCCGATCGCGCAGTATCCCGACATCGTGCCGCCGCAGGTGTCGGTGACGACGACCTACCCGGGCGCGTCCGCCGCGGTGGTGGAAGCCACCATCGCGCAGCCGATCGAAAGTCAGGTCGTCGGCGTCGACAAGATGATCTACATGAAGAGCGTCAGCGGCAATGACGGCAGCTACTCGCTCAAGGCGTCGTTCGAACTCGGCACCAACCCCGACATCAACACCGTCAACGTCAACAACCGCGTCCAGATCGCACTGTCGAAGCTGCCCGAAGACGTCCGCCGCCAGGGGGTGACGGTGAAGAAGCAGTCGACCGCCCTGCTCGGCGTGATCGCGCTGTATTCGCCGGACCAGACGCATGACGAGCTGTTCGTCTCCAACTACGCTACGATCAACCTGCTCGACCTGATCAGGAGCACGCCCGGCGTCGGCGATGCGACGCTGTTCGGGCCGCAGGACTACGCGATGCGGGCGTGGGTGCGCACCGACCGGCTGACCGGCCTAGGCCTGACGGCCGCGGACGTGATCCAGGCAATCCAGGCGCAGAACGTGCAGGCCGCGGTCGGGCGCCTGGGCGCGCGGCCGACGTCCAACGACCAGCAGCTGCAGCTCAACATCCAGACCAAGGGACGGCTGAGCACGGTCAGGGAGTTCGAGCAGATCGTCATCCGGACCAATCCGGATGGATCGGTGCTGCGCCTGGGCGACATCGCGCGGCTGGAGCTGGGGGCGGCGAACCTCGACCGCTCGACCCGGCTGAACGGCGCGCCGGCGGCGCTGATCGCGATCTACCAGGCGCCCGGCGCCAACGCGCTGAGCGCGCTCGACGCCGTCAAGCAGGTGATGGAGACCTCGGCGCACGGCTTCCCCGAGGGGCTGTCGTGGAAGGTGACCTACGACCCCACCACCTTCGTCACCGACACGATCCACGAGGTGCAGAAGACGCTGGTCGAGGCGTTCATCCTCGTGGTGCTGGTCGTCTTCCTGTTCCTCGGCAACCTGCGCGCAACCCTGATCCCGACCATCGCCGTGCCGGTCAGCCTGATCGGCACGTTCATCGTGCTGAACGCGATCGGCTATTCGGCCAACACGGTGTCGCTGCTGGCCATCGTGCTCGCGATCGGCATCGTGGTGGACGACGCGATCGTGGTCGTCGAGGCGGTCGAGCAGGTGATGGAGGAGCATCCCGAACTGACGCCGGCGCAGGCGACCGAGATGGCGATGGGGCAGATCTTCGCGCCGATCATCGCGATCACGCTGGTGCTGCTGTCGGTGTTCGTGCCGGTTGCGTTTATCTCCGGCATCTCCGGCGAGCTTTTCCGCCAGTTCGCGGTCACCGTCGCGGTGGCGATGTTCCTCTCGGCGATCAACGCGCTGACGCTCTCGCCCGCCCTTTGCGCCCTGTTGCTGCGCCCGCATCACGGGCCACGCCGCGGGATCATCGGCGTCGTGATGCGCTCGATCGATTGGGTGCGCGACGGGTACGGCGCGATCGTCGCCCGCCTCGTGCGCATCTCGATCGTCGGGCTGCTGATGGTCGCCGTGTCGATGGCTGGCATCGTAGGCTTGGGCAAGGTGACGCCCACCGGCTTCGTGCCGGAGGAGGACCAGGGCGCGTTCTTCGTCGTGGCCCAGTTGCCCGACGGCGCGTCGATCGGCCGAACCGAGGCCGTCGTCTCGCAGATCGAGGCGATCCTGAAGACGGAGCCGGCGGTCGCCGACTACTCCGCCACGATCGGTCTGAATTTCGTCGACAACTACTCGCAGCCGAACGCCGCGTTCCTGATCGTCTCGCTCAAGCCGTTCGAGGAACGGCACGGTGCGTCGGATACCGCGCCGGCGATGATCGCTCGGCTCGGCCAGAAGTTCCAGGCGATCCGCGGGGGACGCGCGGTGCCGCTCGCACCGCCGCCGATCATCGGCCTGGGCACCGGTGGCGGCTTCAGCTACATCCTGCAGGACACCGGCGGCGCGGATTCGAAGGCGCTGGCGCAGGTGCTGCGGGGCTTGCTGATCGCGGCCAACCAGGACCCCAAGCTCAGCCGCGTGTTCAGCACCTTCTCGGCCAACACCCCGTCGATCTACCTCGACATCGACCGCGACAAGGCGCAGGTGCTGAAGGTCTCGCCGTCGGCGATCTTCCAGGCGCTGCAGGCCTCGCTCGGCGGCTACTATATCAACGACTTCAACCTGTTCGGCCGCTCCTGGCAGGTGCAAGTGCAGGCGGAATCCGAGGACCGCAACTCGGTCGACGACATCTACCGCATCAACGTGCGCAGCGACGACGGCAAGATGATACCGCTGCGCAGCCTGGTCGAGGTGCGGCCAGTCATCGGCCCGCAGGCGCTGATCCGCTACAACAACCGGCTCGCCGTCGGCATCCAGGGCAGCCCGGCCCCCGGTGTGTCGTCCGGCCAGGCGCTGGCGGCGATGGAGCAGGTGGCGGCGCGCACCCTGCCGCGCGGCTACGCCGGACTGTGGACCGACGTGTCGTTCCAGGAGAAACGGGCCGAGGGCCAGACCACGATCATCCTCGGCTTCGCGGTGCTGTTCGCCTACCTGTTCCTCGTCGCGCTGTATGAAAGCTGGACCATCCCGGTGCCGGTGCTGCTGTCGGTGACGGTGGGCGTGCTTGGCTCGTTCGCCGGCATCGTGCTCGCGGGTCTCACGCTCGACCTGTACGCGCAGATCGGCATGGTGGTGCTGATCGGGCTGGCGGCGAAGAACGGCATCCTGATCGTCGAGTTCGCGAAGGCGCGGCGCGAGGAAGGCATGCCGCTGCTGCAAGCGGCGACCGAGGGCGCGCGGCTGCGCTTCCGCCCGGTGATGATGACGTCCTTCGCCTTCATCCTCGGCCTGCTGCCGCTGGTGATCGCGGTCGGCCCATCGCAGCTGGCGCGGCGCGATGTCGGCACGCCGGTGTTCGGCGGCATGCTGTTCGCCTCCCTCATCGGCATCTTCGCCATCCCCGCGCTGTATGTGACCTTCCAGGGAATCCGCGAGCGGCTCCGCCCCTCCGCCCGGCCGCAGCCGCACCCGCGGCATGAGGAGGAATTCGTCGCGGAGGACTATCCGGCCGACCATCCAGTGTGACTCAACGACCGACAGGAGCAGAGCGTATGCGAATCGTCAGATGGGTAACGGCGCTTGCACTATGCGCCATCGCCGCGCCGGGAGTTGCCCGGGCCGCGGTGACGCAGGACAGCTTCCTGCTGCGCAACACCGCCGACCTCGTCGACCTGTGCACGGCCGACCAGTCGGACCCGACGTACACGCCCGCCGTGAACTTCTGTCACGGCTTCGCCCTCGGCGTCTTCCGCGTTCTGAACGAGGAGGACGTGGCGCGCCGCAGGCGCGTGTTGTTCTGCCCGAAGGACCCGACGCCGTCGCGCAACGAGGCGATCGCCGCCTTCGTGGCGTGGGTGAAGGCGAACCCGGCGCAGATGGACGCACTGCCGGCCGACAGCATCGCGGCGTATTTGCACGAGACCTATCCGTGCCCGCACCCCGCCGCCGCCGCGAGGAGGACGCACCCATGAGGTACGCACCCCTTCTGCTGGCCGGCACGATCGCGCTGGCCGGCTGTTCCAACATGACGCCGACGCAGCAGCGCGCGTTGAGCGGCACCGCGATCGGCACGGCCGGCGGCGCGGTGATCGGCGCGATGGCCGGCAATGCCGGATTGGGCGCCGTCATCGGTGCCGGCGCCGGGCTGGCCGGCGGCCTGATCTACGATCAGGTGAAGAAGAACGAAGCGGCCTCCTACCAGCAAGGTTATTACGCGGGACAGCATTCCGCGAACTGACGGCGCCCCGCGCTCCCGTACGCCTCATCCGTCATTGCGAGGAGCGAAGCAACGAAGCAACCCAGGGCCATGCGACAAGCGCCTGCCGCGTTGCCCTGGGTTGCTTCCCGCCACGCCTTCGGCTCGCGGTCGCAATGACGGAGTTTACGGGTTCCGACCGTCGGGACCTGGATCAGCCGACCGACGCCGTCACCGACTTGCGCCGCGCCGCCGCGAGCATCACCGCGACGGCGCACGATGCAAGCCGCGACGGCAGCGAGTCGGCGCGGCTCGTCAGCATGATCGGCACGCGCGC
>DATEQV010000442.1:0-14007 GCA_035272265.1 Acidisphaera sp.
CTGCATCCGGACCACGGCGGCACGGACTACCTGGCCAGCAAGATTAACGCGGCGCGGGACGTGTTGCTGAAGGCGCGGTGACGCTCCGATCGCGCGGATGGGGGAGGCGGACTCCGCCTGGCCGGTGCGAGGGCGGAATACGCGCCCCGGACCGTGCGATCCTACCTGCTACGAAATGAGGCCTCGTTCGTAATGAGTGCAATGCCGGCAGGGCAACGACCCCGACGCCGGCTTCACATCTTCGACGCCTGGCCGACGATCCAGGTGCCGATGTTGCCGTAAGCGGTCGTCAAGCCGGTGCGGAGAGTAGCGACTACGCCGCTGATGACCACAAGGTAGCCGACCGCGAACATCGCGTATTCGAGCGTCTCGAGGCCCTTCCTGTCCGCTATCAGCGAACGCAGCTTCACGCGAAGGTAGTCGATCACCTGATTTGCCTGCTGCTCACGATTTTCGAAACACAGCATCGCCCGGGCCCGATTCGGGTTGCCGGGAAGGCGCCCCGAAGTCAGGTCATCACGACTTCGTGATCGTATGCGACAGCCGTGGCCGAGCGCAATAGGGATTTTGCTCCGGCTCTCGCTTTGCTCCTGGGACTTGCGAGCCGCACCCTTGTGCCTGAGCGGAATCGTTCGCGTACCGCCGTGGTCTGTTCCCGTGAAGTCGCCGCGCGCGGTGCCCGATCGGCCGTTGCCCGGTACGGACGGACGGGCGATCCTGCCAGCAGCCACGCCACACGAGGCGTCTGACGGCGTCGCAGGGAGGGGGCAGCGCATGACCCGGGCATTGACCGAAGCCGATCTGCCGGAAGCGCGGCGCATCTGCAGCAAGGCCTTCGGAACGTTCCTCGGCGCGCCGGATCCCGACAATTTCTGGACCGATCGCGACTATGTCTACGGGCGGCACGGCGCCGAGCACGTCGCCAGCTTCGGCGCCGAGCTGGACGGCGCGCTGGTCGGCTCGAACTTCGCGACGCGCTGGGGCAGCGTCGGCTTCTTCGGGCCGATCACGATGCGCCCCGACCGGCAGGGGCAGGGCATCGGCAAGGCGCTGGTGGACGCGGTGAGCGACCAGTTCGACGCGTGGGGCGTCGGCCATGCGGGGCTGTGCACGTTCCCGCACAGCCCACTGCACATCGCGCTGTACGGCAAGTTCGGCTTCCGCGCGCGGTTCCTGACCCCGATCATGGCGGCGCCCGCGCGGGCCGGCGATGCGGGGTCGTGGTCGCGCTACAGCGCGCTGCCGGAGGGCGAGCGGCGCGCGGTCGAGGCGGCGTGCCGCGCGCTGACCGACATGATCCATGACGGCCTCGACCTCGGCGCCGAAATCCGCACCGTCGCGGCGCGCGGCCTCGGCGACACGGTGCTGCTGTGGGAGGGCGACAGCCGGCTGGCCGGGTTCGCGGTGTGCCATTGGGGAAAGGCGAGCGAGGCCGGCGAAGGCTGCCTGTTCGTCAAGTTCGGCGCCGTGCGGCCGGGGGACGGCAGCGCGGCGCGGTTCGAGGCGCTGCTCGACGCGTGTTCGTCGCTGGCCGTCGCGGTCGGGATGGGCCGCGTGCTGGCCGGGGTCAATCTCGCGCGAGAGGAGGCATATCTGCAGATGCTGGCGGGCGGCTTCCGCGCCGAGATCCAGGTCGTGACCATGCACCGGCCGAACGAGGCGGCGTACAGCCGGCCCGGCCTGTACGTGCTCGACGACTGGCGGTAGCGGGGACGGTATGGACGGTCTGCGAATCCTGCTGCCGGTGTTCGGGGTGTTCATCCCGGCGCTGATGCTGCCCGGTCCCGACTTCGTGGGCGTGGTGCGCTCGTCGATGACGCGCGGCGCGTCCGGCGGGCTGCGCACGGCGATGGGCGTGTCGACCGGGCTCGGGATGTACGCCACGCTGAGCCTGCTCGGGCTGTCGGCGGTGCTCGTCGAGTATCAGTGGCTGACCTGGGTCGTGCGCGTGCTCGGCGGCGCGTATCTGATCTATCTGGGCGTGCGGCTGCTGCGCGCGAAGTCCGCCGGCGTGTCCGAGGAGGCGGTGCGGGCGCCGGTGACGGGAAACGCCTTCGTGTTCGGGTTCCTGGTCACGCTGACCAATCCGAAGGCGATCGTGTTGTTTGCAAGCGTCTTCGCCACATCGGTGACCGCCGCCACGCCGTCCTGGGTGATGCTGCTGATGGTCGGCCTCGTCGTGCTGAGCGCGCTGGTGTGGTACTCGATCGTCAGCATGTTCATGGCGTCCGCACCGGTGATGCGGCGCTTCGCGCATGCAAGCCATTGGATCGAGCGGGTGGCGGGCGCGTGCTTCGTCGCGATCGGGCTGCGCATCCTGGCGGACGCAAGGAACCCCGTGACGCCGTAAGGCGGGTCCGTCCGGCACCCGACGTTACAGGCCGATGCTCGCCGCCGCACAACCGCCGTGGTAGGGAGCCCCGTCAAGGTCGGCCTCGTCGGCTCTTCCACCTCTGGCGGAGGAATAAGCGAGCGCGGGAAGCGTCTGTGGCGGATAGGGACATCAGCCGGCCCGAACGAGAGGACACGTCGAGCTTGGAGAGCTGCATCCCAAGCTTGCGCCGCTACGGGCGGTCGTTGTCGCGCGACCAGCAGGATGTCGATGATCTGGTGCACGACTGCCTGGTGCGGGCGCTGGAACAACTGCACACCCGCCGCGAGACGGGCGATCTGCGGCCCTGGCTGTTCGCGATCATGCACAACCTGTTCGTCAGCCGTTTCCGCCAGGCCAAGCGCCGCAGCCGGCCGGAGGCGCTCGACACCGTGCCCGAAGCCGCGTTCGCCCAGGCGCCGACGCAGGAGGTACGCGCCGAGACCCGGCGCGTGTGGGAAGCGCTGCACACATTGCCGCACGACCAGCGCAGCGTGCTGGTTTTGGTCTCGGTGGAGGACCTGTCGTATGCCGACGCCGCGCGTGTGCTGAACATCCCGATCGGCACCGTGATGTCGCGGCTGTCGCGGGCGCGCGAGCGGCTCGCGCGCGTCATGGAAGGCGACGCGGGTGCCAGGGGAGGCGAGCCATGACAGGTGCCTCCGTGCCCAATGCGCCGGTGCCCACTGCGCCCGTCACCGAGGACGAGCTGCACGCCTTCATCGACGGCCAGCTGCCGGCGGCGCGCGAGGATGCCGTGCGCGCGTACCTCGCCGCCAATCCGCAGGAGGCGGCGCGGGTCGAGACCTACATCGCCCAGCGTGCCGCGTTGCGCGTGGCGTTTGCCGAGCCGCCGGGAGACAGGCTGCCGCCGAAGTTGCAACTGTCACGCATCGCGGCGGAGGCGGCGCGCCGGCAGCGCCGGTTCACGCCCTGGCAGATGGCCGCGGCGGTGGCGCTCGCGATCGGGCTTGGTGGCGCGGGGGGTTGGTACATCGGCCAGCCCGAGACGCCGAGCCGCAACGCGCGCGCCGCGTCGGTGCTGGTGAAGCAGGCGGTGGCGAGCTACGCCGTATACGGGGAGGACCAGGCGCACCCGGTCGAGTTCACCGCGGTTGAGCTGCCCGGCTTGGTTCCGTATCTTTCGCAACGTCTCGGCCGGCCGGTCGAGGTGCCATCGCTCGATGCGGTCGGGTTCCGCCTGCTGGGTGGCCGCATCGTTCCGACCGAATACGGCAGTCCGGCGCTGCTGCTGGTGTATGCGAACCAGGCGGACGACCGGATCGGGCTGCTGCTGCGGCCGATGGCGCCCGAGCTGCGCTGGTCGGTGCACCGCGTGGCGGCGACGAACGGGGTGGCCGGCGATTGCTGGATCGGCGGCGGCATGGGCTATGCGGTGGTCGGGCCGGAGAAGGCGGGCGATCTGGGGCGGGTGACGCAGCAGGTGCTGAAGGCCGACACGACGGCGGACTGACCGCATCGGTGCCGCCGGCCCGGCCGGGCGCGGCGGCACAGGGCCGCGTCAGGTCATCATGAACTCGTTGGTGCCCGGGATGCGGGCGATGCTGCCGAAGATGCCCTGCGACTCGGCGTGCACGCCGGCGGTGAAGTAGATCTGCCCCTTCGAGCCCGCCGAGCCGCCATTGCCCGGGGTGAGCGACCACAGGTCGCCGATGGTGATCGGCTTGCCGTCCGCGCCGGTCAGCTTGCCGACGAACTGATCGTTGTTGTGCAGGTCGAACGCGCTGATCGTCCCGTCGCCGAAATTGCCCACCAGCAGGTCGCCGGCGTAGGTGCCGAAGTCGCGCGGCGCGATCGCCAGCCCCCAGGGCGAATTCAGCGGCCCCTTGGACGCGACGCGGGCGATGAGGCTGCCGCTGAGCGAGAACTCGTCGACGAAGCCGTGGCCCGCGCCGGCCTTGTCGTCGTGCTTGAAGGGATCCTGCTTGGCGAAGGTGACGAACAGGTGGTTGCCGAGCACCTGCACGTTGAACGGCGCGTAGCCGGCTTGGATGCTGCCGTCGGTCAGGCTGGCGACCTGCTGGAACTGGGTGTTGAACACGTCGACCGTGCCGTGCCGGAAGTTCGCGGCATACAGCTGCGTCGTGCCGTTCCTCGTCGTGCCGATCGCCAGCCCCTTGTAGACTGCGCCGACGCCTTCGGTCTGGTCCTGCGGCGGCAGTGATCCGTCGCCCTCCGCGGCGTTGGTGGAGTTGTCGACCTCGAGCGTGGTCGTCATGCCACCATTCCAGGCCGAGATGGTGCCGTCCTCGGTGTCCATGATGAACGTGGCCGGCTTGCCGTTCAGCATGAACCCGTTCGGATCGCTGTTGAACACGATACCGGTGGGGCTCGCGGTGAAGGTTTGTCCGGCGGGCGGAGCGATCGTGACGACGAGCCCCTCCGCCGTGGTCGCGTTGGTCATCGGATTGACGTCGTAGATCGTCGCCGTGCCGGTGTGATTGTTGTTGACCCAGAAGAAGCCGGTCGGGCTGTACGCGACGCCCCAGGGATTGATCAGGTTCGGATCCTGCACCTGCGCGTTGAGGTGTCCCGTCTGGGCGTCGGACACCAGGTTGGACTGGCTGAACGTCGTGACGGGCGCGCTGGACCACCAGGTCGCGTCCGCCGGCGACAGGAACGGCATGTCGCCGTCCGGGGATGTCTGCTGGTTCCAGGACACGGTGTCGGCCGTGATCGGCGAGTGTTTCAGGTCGTTCACCAGGTTGCTCCTTGAAGCGTGTATGATCGAACCGTTGAACAGGCCGGCGCGGGGTCACCGCGGAGGAGGCGCGCGCCGCCCGGGTGCAGGAGGCGTCGTTGCCCGCTCGCGAGGTGGACGCCGGGGGCGGTGGCTTATTCCGGCCGCGCGGGCCACGTCGTCGTGATCGGCGTCGTCAGAACGCGAACCACGCGAAGGCGAACAGCGTGTCGTTGGCGCTGGCGTTGCGCCCGAAACCATCGTAGTTGCGCGTCCCGCCGTTGAACCGCGTGTACACGGTGCCCTGCAGCCCGAGCTTCAGGTTGGCGAGCGGACGCCAGACGGAGTCCGACTTGCCGAACGGCACCCAGTCCGCCTCGATGATGAATGCGTTGCTGTCCGGCTTGCCGTTGGCGCTGCCGGTGACCGGCGCGGGCGCGTAGAGCAGCGGATTGGCGGTGCCCCAGGTGTCCTGCCAGCCGAAGGTCAGGCCGTACGTCTGCTGGTAGTAGTAGGTGAGCGTCAGGCGCACCTGCTGCAGGTTGTTGTTCGCCTGGCTCGAGGTGCCGGCGTTGAACGCGCCTTGCAGGTTCTGTTGCTCGTTCGTGTAGATGCCCTCGGCGGTGAAGATGTGCGTCCGGTTGCCGAGGAACTGATAGCCGGCATCGATTGCGAGATCGGTGTAGCCGTTATGGCCGGACGAGCCGTCGACGCTGTAGGCGCTGGTCGACGGATTGAAATTGGAGTGCAGGAACAGGCCGCCGACATGGGCCGATTGCCGACCCTCACCCCAGTTCCACTCGTAGGCGACGCGGGCGTACGGCGCGATGTTGCGGGTGGAACCGAAGGGTGCGGCGCCCAGCGTGTGGCCGACGACGTGCAGCAGGCTCGGGCCGGGCGTCGCGTAGCCGCCGGCTTCGAGATACAGATGCTGGTCGTACCAGGCGTAGGCGGTGACGCCGATCGCGTTCTCCGACAGTGCGGTGGCGATCGCCGGCTGAGCGGCGGGCGTGGGCGCGAGCTGCGAGGCGACGAACGGATAGCCCCAGACGTAGGTCGAGTTGTACGGGTCCTGCACCGTCGGATTGTTGTTGACGCTGAGGCCGACGCGCAGCGTGGTGTCGCCGAGGTCGATCGCGGTGGTGAACGGCCGGACATCCGCCTGGTCCAGGAACAGCGTATGGCTGACGTCGTCGTAGGTGCCCTGGATGAACCCGCCCGCCCATGGCGCCGCGCGGCCCGCGAGATACAGGCTGACCTGATCGAGGGAGACGTTGTTGTTGTCGCCGAAGTCGGCGGCGGCCGGCGACGGTTGCGGCGAACCCGTGTGGGTGAACGAGGTGATCGCGGTCGCGGCGAGCGGGATGCTCGCCAGCAATCCCTGGCCGCCCGCCTGCGTGTAGCCGCCGATCTTGAACGCGCGGCCGTATGGCGTGAGTTGCGGCCCGAACGCGCCTATATGGCAGGCCGTGCACGGCTCGCCGGTCTGCTGCGCGAAGGCCGGGACCGCGCGGGCGGTTTCGCACGCGACCGGCAAGGCCAGGCTGAGGACGACGACGAGGATCGCGAGTCCGATGTGGACGTCGCGTGGGGCGGCTGCCAACGGGGTACTCCCGAACACTGCTTGCGGTTCGGAAGGACGTCCGTGCGCGCGGGTTATTCCCGTGCGTCAGCCCGATGTTGCGCGACACGCGGATGTGTTCATGCGGCTGCCGGAAAATCGTCGAGGCCGGGAATTTTCGTCGCCGTGCCGGCGTCTGCACCGGGGTTGTTGCAGGGAGGCTTCATGCCTGGTGTTCCTTCGTCCCGGCGCCGCGTGCTCGGGACCGCGCTGATCGGCGCGGCCGCCGGATGTGCGTGTGCGGTGTTGCGATCCGCGCCGGCGGCCGCACAGCAGAAGACGGCGAAGGCCGATGCCGGCTATCAGGACCATCCGAACGGCTCGGCGCATTGCGAGCTGTGCGCGTATTACCTGCCGCCGGTCGCGTGCCGCGTGGTGCGCGGCGAGGTGAGCCCGAACGGCTGGTGCGGCCTGTTCCAGGCGCGCGCCGGTTAGACGGCGCGAGCGCCGGCGGTGTGCGCCCCGGGGTCAGTGCAGCTCGGTCGCGACCACGCTGATGCTGTTGAACGGCGAGCCGTTGATCAGCTTGGTGCTGACGACGGTGTAGACGAGCACGTGCTTCTCGGCGTCGATCGCGCGGTGCACCTGGAAGGTCTTGAAGAACAGCGAGGCCGAGGCGAATGCGATCACCTCGCGCTTCGGCAGATCTGGCGGGATCGTGACCGGTCCCACGGCGCGGCAGGCGAGCGAGAAGCGGCTCGGGTCTTCGGCGAGTCCGAGGCCGCCCTTGATGCCGCCGGTCTCGGCGCGGGACAGGTAGCAGGACACGTTGGGCACCCTCGGGTCGTCGTAGCGGTCGACGACGATGCGGTCGTCGGGGCCGAGCCAGCGGAAGTTGGTGTTGATCGAGTCGATGCGGGTTTGCGCGAGGGCGGGCGAGGCGAGGGCGAGCAGACTCGCGATCAGCAGGCTGAGCTTGTACATGGCTACGTCAGTCGTCTCCTTCAGATCGCGACGATGCTTTCGAGCTTGAGGCGGACCTGCCAAGCCACGTCGTGCGGTACCGATGCGCCTGCGAAGCGGACCGGCCGGGCGAGCGTGTCGATACTGCGCACATGGCTGATCAGGATCTCACCGGCGACGGGCAGGCCGGCTGGCAGCACGACGCTGGTCGGAAACGGCCGGACGCGTGAAGTGATCGGACAGACCAAGGCAAGGCCCGTGTTGGCGGTGAAGGTTGCGTCGGAAACCACGAGCGCGGGACGCCGTCCGGCCTGCTCGCGTCCTCTCGCCGGATCGAAGTCGGTCCAGATCAGGTCTCCGGCCGACGGCACGTAGTCACGCGCGGTCATTCATCGACGACTTCGCGCCCGACATCTGGTCCCCAGTCATATGCTCCAGCATACTCCACGCGCCACGCCTCCGCGGTCTTGCCGCGGAACAGGTCTGCCAGCGCGATCCGCGGTGCGGCGCGTCTGATCACGATTTCGCCTTCCTGCGCTTCGATCTCCACGCGTTCGCCGTCGCGCAGCCGGATGGCGTCGACGATCTCTCCCGGCAGCCGCACCGCCAGGTTGTTGCCCCATCTGCCGACCGTAGCCTGAACCATCGAAAAGCCTCCGCGGATATTCAAAGAATATCCGCGGAGCGTGTCAAAAGCAAGCGGGGCGGTTACCTTCCGTCGGTAGGGCTACAACCCGACGAGCACCGCGTGAACGTCGGAAGCTGTCCACGCCCGGACGCCGAGCATGCCGCGAAGGCTACTCCGCCGCCGCCTTCGGCCGGGCGTGGACCGCCGCACCCAGCGCCTGGTCGAGGTCGGCGATGATGTCGTCGATGTGCTCGATGCCGATCGACAGGCGGACGTAGCCCGGAGAAACACCTGTGGCCATCTGCTCCTCGGCCTCGAGTTGCGAGTGGGTGGTGCTGGCCGGATGGATCGCCAGCGTCCTCGTGTCGCCGATGTTGGCGACGTGATAGACCATCTTCAGCGCGTCGATGAACGCGCGGCCCGCGTCCGCCCCGCCCTTCAGCTCGAAGCCGAGCAGGCCGCCGTGGCCGTGCTTCATGTATTTGGCGGTGCGCTCGGCGGCCACACCCGTGTGGTAGGCGGGGTGGATGATGCGCGCCACCTCCGGGTGGCCCTTGAGGAATTGCGCCACCTTGTCGGTGTTCTCGCAATGCGCGCGCATGCGCAGGGCCAGCGTCTCGATCCCCTGCAGGACCAGGAAGGCGTTGAACGGCGCGAGCGGCGCGCCGAGGTCGCGCAGCAGCACCACGCGGGCGCGCAGGATGTAGGCGATCGGGCCGAGCGGCTTGACCGCCTGCACCCACACCGCGCCGTGGTAGCTCGGGTCGGGCGTACTGAAGTTCGGCTGGCGCTGCGGGTGCGCCTCCCAGTCGAAATTGCCGGCGTCGACGATGAGGCCGCCGATGCTGTTGCCGTGGCCGCCGAGATATTTCGTCAGCGAATACACCACGATCGCCGCGCCATGCTCGAACGGGCGCACGAGCAGCGGCGCGGCGGTGTTGTCCATGATCAGCGGGATGCCGAACTTGCGGCCGATCGCGGCCACCTCGGCGATCGGGAAGGCGATCAGCTTCGGGTTCGGCAGCGTCTCGGCATAGTAGGCGCGCGTGCGGTCGTCGGTGGCGCGGGCGAAGGCGTCGGGATCGGCGGGATCGACGAAGCGCGTCTCGATGCCCTGCTGCTTGAGCGTGTTGGCGAACAGGTTCCAGGTGCCGCCGTACAGGTCGGTCGAGCTGACGATGTTGTCGCCCGCGCTCGCGCAGTTCTGCACCGCAAACGCGCTCGCCGCCTGGCCAGAGCCGAGGGCCAACGCGGCCACGCCGCCCTCGAGTGCCGCGACGCGCTTCTCCAGCACGTCGACGGTCGGGTTCATGATGCGGGTGTAGATGTTGCCGAGCTCGCGCAGCGCGAACAGGTTCGCCGCGTGCTCGGTGCTGTCGAACTGGTAGGACGTGGTCTGGTAGATCGGCACGGCGACCGCGTTCGTCGCCGGATCGCGGCGCCAGCCGGCATGCAGCGCGAGAGTTTCGGGGTGCTTGCTGTCCATTTGTCCCTCCTCGGGGCGGCTCATATTACGATCTTGCCACGTTCAACGCGGTCTAACACGCAGCCGTGTCGTAGGTCACGGGCTTGGGGGTCACGGCTTGGGGGTCACGGCTTGGGGGCGCCCGCCGGGGCGGGCGTCAGGGTCTCGATGCCGACCTGGGTGTCGCCGGACCCCGCCCAGATGGCGCGATAGCCGCTCTTGCCGTCGCTGACGTACAGCGCGGTGCCGGTCTGGTTGCCGGAGGAATATGACACGGCGAAGGCCTGGCTGTCGCCGACGCCGGTGCCGTCCCAGCTCTCGGTGCCGATCTGCCAGTGCATGTGCCACGTGCCCTGGCCGGTCTGCTTGAGTTCGGCGGTGCCGTGATACGGGTTCGCCGCGTTGGGGCCCTGGCCGTCGACCGTATAGGTCCCTTCGCCGGTCGCGTGCGCCGTGGCGGCGACGGCGATCATGGCCGCCGCCGTCGCGGCGCGGGCAAGAACGAGCTTCATGCGGTTCCCCCAGCCTCTCCTCGAGTGTCCGCCCGGTTATAGCCGGGTCTGCCGGCTCACCGGAACGCATGCCGCGATCCGGCGGCGTGGTCTGGCGTTATGACCCGGATACGTCAGGAGGGCCGAGCGATGGATGACAAGCGTCCCGTGCCGAAGACCCAGGACGACACGCAGGACGAGGCGATGAAGGCCACGTTCCCCGCCAGCGATCCGCCGGCCAATACGCCGGTCGAGGGCACGCGCAAGGCGGAGCGGGAGGCCGGGCGATGAGCGGCAAGCCGGACGCCGTGAAGCCGGGCAGCGACGGCGCGCGCAAGGCCGACGAGGCGAGCCGGCGCGACGATCCGCACGGCGTGCATCCGTCGCACGAGAGCGCGCACCACGAGCCTACGGGGACGCCGACCAGCGATCGCCACGACACCGAGACGGCGGCAGGGCGACAAAACCAGGCTCCGAGGCAGGAGAAGCGCTGAGCCGCGTCCGGTAGCAGGCGCGCGTCCCGTAGCATCGGAGATGCCACCTATGATCTAGTCGGGCCGCTGTTCGTCACGGACCGTTGGCCCGATGCATTTCCTGCTCCTGAACGACGAATTCACCATCACGGGTGCGAGCACGCAGTTCTTTCAGCTCGCGCAGCACCTCGTCGCCCAGGGCCATCGCGTGACGACGGCGCCGGTCAACAAGGGCGACGGCCCGATGCGCGAGCGCTTCGCCTCGCTCGGTCCGATCAACGCCACGGTCACGCTCGCCGACTTCGACGCGGCGATCGGGCAGCACGATCTGCGCCGCACCTGCGGTCGCCCAGATCGGCAGGACGCTGCCCACGATCTGGTGGCCGCACGAGAACGAGGTCGGCCTTCGGCTGCTGCTGGCCAACCCGTCCTGGGTCGCCGCGTTCGACGCCGCCCGGGCGATCGTTTTCCAGACCGAATTCCAGCGCGATTCGGTCTACCGCTCGTTCCTCTACCGCCGGAATCCGGCCGAGCTGCCGGTGATCCCATACGGCGTGGCGCTGCCGGAGAGGCTCGACCGGGCGCGCGTCACGCCGAAGCAGCGCCCCGTACGAGTCGTGTCGGTCGGTTCGGTCGAGCCGCGCAAGCGGCACGAGGACCTGATCCGTGCGATCACCCTGCTGCCGCACGACCAGATCGAATGCATCATCGTCGGCAAGTGGTTCACGCTGCCGGACGAGGTGATGCAGATCGTCCGCAGCCGCGGATCGACGTTCCATCTGACCGACGAGGTTCTGCCGGCCGAGGCGGTGGCATGGATCGAATCATGCGACATCTTCTGCCTGTGTTCCTCCAGCGAATCCTTCGGCATCGCGCCGCTGGAGGCCGCACTGCTCGGCAAGCCGCTGATCCTGTCCGACCTGGAGTGCTATCACGCCCTCTATCAGCATGGTCGCAGCTGCCTGTTCTTCCCGGTCGGCGACGTGCCGCTGCTGGCCTCGGCGGTTCACCTGCTGGCGGCCAACCCGTCCAGGCGCGAACAGCTCGGGACGGCCGCACGCGGCATCGCGACGCGCTTCACCCCGCAAGCCTTCTTCGCGCAGTTCGATGCGCTGCTGGACTGGGTGCTGGCCAGAGGGCGGGCGTAACGTCGAACCCTCGCGCGCCGGCCTACCTCCCGGCCGGGCGTCCGCTGCCTTGGCCGATGCCCAGGATCGCCGTGCCGAAGACGGCGCCCATCGCGGTGACGACGACGATCATCCAGCGGGTGCGCACCGTGGCGGAGGTCGCGTCCTCTTCCGCGCGCTTCAGGACGGTGGCGCGGGCCGAGCGCAGCGCCGCCTCGGGCGCGACCCCGGCCGCCGCGATCTGCTGGGCGGCTTCCGGCCCGAGGGCGGCGGTGATGCGGCTGGTGACGGATCCATCGCCGTCCAGTGCGGTGATCTCCAGCGCCGCCCGCTGCCACGGCACCGACAGGGCATAGGTGGCGAACAGGCCCGACAGGCCGACGATCCCGAAGGCCATCGCCAGGAAGGCGATCCAAGTGCCGCGTCCAGACATCGCTGACTGCAACTCGTCGTTCATTTTGTGACCGCTCCGACCGTCAGGCGCCGAGGAGTGCCCCACGCTTGCGCGCGGCCAGCGTCCGCCAAGCCGTGTGCCTGGATGCGGTGAGGGTTGTGGGGGCGCCGGATCAGTCCCCGGCGTTCAGCACCGAGGCGATGCGGTCGAACTTCACGCGGCCATCGCGCTCGCGCACATAGTCGTCGTCCACCTTGGCGCCGGGAAACTTCGGCAGGGACCGGACGCTGCTCAGCGTGTGCAGCGGCGTGCCCTCGATCTCCGCGCAACCGGATTCCCGCAACGTATCGAGGCCGAGCGAGGCGATGTAGCGGCGGGTGTCGAACATCTGGCTGACCGTCTCTCCCGGCAGGCCGTAGGTGAACGTGCCGTGCACGGTCATGCCGATGCGCTTGATCTCGGCGACGACCTGACGCGCGTATTCCAGATCCAGCCGCTTGTTGACGATCGTATCGACGACTTCCTGGTTGCCGCTTTCGAAGCCGATCTTCACGCCGAAGCAGCCGCTCTCCTTCATCTCCCGCCACAGATCCATGCGGATCGTGTCGGCGCGGCACATCGCCGACCAGGGCAGGCCGATCTTGCGCATGATCGCGCACATGCGCTCGACATGCTTGTCGCCGAGGTTGAACGTGTCGTCGTCGAAGTAGATCGTGCGATAGCCGTACGTCCCCACCAGATGCGTGAGGAAGGCTTCCATGTACTCCGGCTTGTAGTGGCGCACGCTGCGCTTCTGCGTGCCGTCCGGATCGTTGCCCGTCATCGTGGCCGGCCAGACGCAGAAGATGCACTTGTAAGGGCACCCTCGGCTGCTCCAGACCTGGGCGTGCGGCGGCTGCATGCCGCGCGGATTGCCGTCCCAATAGCGGTGGGCGTAGGTGCGGTCGTAGTACGGGAACGGGGCGGCGTTCATCTCCTCGAGCGTCAGGAGATCGAAGTCGATCATCCCGGACGCGCCGTTCAGGACCTTCACGACACCCTTTTCGTACTCGCCGCGGATGCAGGCGTGCACCGGGAGTTCACGCAGCATCTTCTCGCCCTGCGAGGCGATCGGGCCGGCGACCACGATCCGGCACGACGGCAGCATCGAGTTGATGCGCCGGATCAGGTCGGCATCATGGTCCCAGCTGGGGGACGCGGATTCGATGACGACGTAGTCGAACTGCCCCTGCTTCAGGAACGCCCAGTAGCTCGCGTAGGACTCGCGCAGCGCGATGCTGTCGCGGAAGATCACCTCGGCGCCGGTGTTCCGTGCCGTGTAGGTCGTCGCGTAGCCGAGGAAGAACGGGTACGGCAGATACGACCCGAACATGAACCGGTCGGGCGGGCTCGGAATATATTGCGTGAACGGCCAGCGCGAGCCGGCACGCACGCCCGCACCGAAAAGTTGTATCCGGTTGCCGCGTCCGTCGGTGCCGAGCGCGGTGTCGGTCCACCATGGCGGGTTGCTGAACAGCACTCTCATCGGAACACCCTGGAGCTCGCGGCGTGGCGATGTGGATCGCCGAGCATCAATGATACTCAGTTTTGCCGGCAATATGCCAGCAAAGCGTTGACCATGTTCTCCACCCCCGTATCTGCTTGTATGGGGCTTTCGCTTGTCAAGCGTTATTCAATGCTCCGGGTCCTTTCAACACTAAACGAGCCGAGGGGGAGCCCGCCTTGGTGCGCGGTAACGTCGCGCTACGACCTTGTATTCGGTTGGATCCGGGATGGATCCACACCATGAAGCAGTCATTCGCTTCAGCGGCGAGGCTCCGGGGCGGCAGGGAC
>DATEQV010000443.1:0-4918 GCA_035272265.1 Acidisphaera sp.
GGTCCACGACAGCGATCGGGATGTTGCGGACGATCTGGCCGAGATAGGGCTGCGGATAGAACACCGAGTAGAAAAACGGCCCCACGATGAACAGGCTCAACACGCCGCGGTCGCTCAGGACGCGGCGCCATTCCGCGGCGAACGCGCCCACGACACCGGACGGCGCGGGTGCGAGCGGCAGTTCGCTCTCCTCGGGGATGGCGAGCCCGCTGCGCACCAGCGCACGAAAACGCCACCAAACCAGTGCGCAAAGGGCGACGGTGATGCCGCACAGTGCCGCGAACGGGGTCGCGGTATAGGCGGTCGCCGCCCCGCGCGTGGCCTGGTCGAACAGGATCTGGACGTACCAGCGCAGCGGCAGGATCGCGCCCCACACGCGGGGGAACGTCTGCATCCCGATCACGGGAAAGCCGACCCCGGCATAGCCGAATGCCGGCGAGACGATGATCGCGGTCAGACTGAGGCCGAACGCCATGTTGCGGGCGAGCAGCTGCATCAGGCAGCCGATCATCTGGTAGGCGACCATCAGCAGGATCGCCGACACCGCCATCAGCACCGCGTCGCCGCGGAAGCTGACTCCGAGCCACACGTCGAGGATCCCGACCATCAGCACGAACATCAGCAGCATCACGACGCAGTACGGCAGCAGCTTGCCGATCAGCGCCGCCGGGATGCTGCGGCCCGACAGCTCCCACCACGCGCGCATGCTGCGCCGCTGGAACTCCGAGCCGACCGCGAACCCCGCCGAGATCGCGATCACCACGTGCAGCACCGTCGGCAGCACCGCGCGCAGCAGGAACTGCGCGAAGTTCAGCGCGGGGTTGGCCAGCACGTATTCCTCCGGCACGAGGCCGGGTCCGGGTTCGGCGCGCTCGCCCGCCGCCCGCGTCGCCGGCGCTGCGGCGGTCGTCGCCGCACCCATCGCATCGGTGAGGCTCTTCAGCGCGTTGTTGCCGGGCGTGAAATACTGGGTGTTGGCGAAGACGACCGGACGCGGCGCGCGGCCGGCCAGGAGGTCCTTGCCGAAATCGGGCGGCAGGTAGACCGCGGCGATGGCGGGGCCGGAGCGGATCGCGCTGGCCGCTGCGCGGAGGTCGTTCGCGCGTTCCGTGATGCTGATGCCGGGCGAGGCGGCGAGCGTCTGGATGTACTGGCGCGAGGTCGGCGAGTTGTCCATGTCGACCGCGACGACGTCCAGTCCGCGCACGACCGCGTGGCTGAAGGTGAAGCCGAGCACCGTGAAGGCGATCACCGGCACGCCGAACAGCAGGAAGCGCGCCACCGGGTCGCGCAGGATCCAGCGCGTCTCGCGCGCGGCGACCGCGAGCATGCCGGTGCGCGGCAGCGTCACGGCTTGCGCTCGCTCCAGTCGGTGTAGACGCTCATGCCCGGCCGCAAGCCGGCGACCGGCTGCACGGGATAGGCGCGCACCTCGAAGGTGCGCAGGTCGAAGTCGCCGGTGGAGCGCGTGGCGCGCCAGCCGGTGTACTCGCCTTTCGCGCCGATCACGCGAACCTCCAGGGCGATCACGCGATTGCCGAGCGCGGGCACCCGCACGTCGATCCGCGAGCCCGGCTTGAGATTGCGCAGCAGGTCCTCGCGCAGGTCGAACTGCACCCACATGTCGGCGAGATCGACCAGTGTGATGAGCGGGACGCCCGGCAGCACGACCTCGCCTTCCTCGACCGGGATGCGAAACACCTGGCTGTAGGCCGGCGCCACCACGACCAGCTGATCGACCAGCGACTTGTTCGTCTCCACGTCGGCCTTCGCGGTCTCGACCTTCGCCAGCGCGATGCCGAGGTCCTCACGCGTGTAACCGGAGACGGCTTCGTTGTAGGCGAAGCGCGCCTGGTCCAGCGACCGCTCGGCCAGCGTCAGCGCCGCGTTGTCGCGGTCGTACTGCGACTGCGGCGCGTCGCCCGAGGCGACGAGCTGGCGTGTGCGGTCGAACGTCTTCTGCGCCAGCACGAGGCCCGCGTTGGCGCGATCGACCTCCGCCTTGCGCGTAGCGATGGTTTCGGCCCGGAACCCGGCGCGGACGCGCGCGAGCTCGGCCTCGACCTCTTGCAGCGCGGCCTCGCTCTCCCGCTCCTTGGCAAGCAGCTCGGGATTGTCGATGCGGATCAGCGGCGCGCCCTGCTTGATGTCCTGCGAGCGCGCGACGGCGACCTGCGCGATCCGGCCATCGACGCGCGCGGCCATGTCGAACGTGCGCGACTGCACGTCGCCCTGGATGACCAGCGACTGCGTCCGGCTGAGATACCAGACCGACAGGCCGATCATGGCGACGAGCAAGACCGAGACGATGACGACCGCGGGCGCCGGGCGGCGCGCGCGGCTGACCGGCGTCGCCCGGGGGTTCCGAATCATGGCGTCTTCTTCGGATGCTGACACGATCGCGATCCTGAAACCGGTTTCAGAACAGCAGATGGCCCAGCGCCGCCCACAGCGCCGCGGTGGCTGCGACCAGCGGCGTTGCGGCATCGGTGATCGCCTTCAGCGTCTCGGCCGTCGTCTTGATGCGCGCCGGCTCGAGAAGCACGAGCGCCCCCGAGTCGTCGCCCACCGACGTGACTGCGCGCGCGCCGGCCGCAGAAGCAGCCGCCTGTCGTTCCCCGCGCGCCTGGCGGAAATGAGCCAGCGCGCTGCCGGCGTAGTGGCTGAGGGCGATCGTTGCGAGCGACGCCACGATGTCCTCCGGCTTGATCGGCGGCACCGCCCTGCCGCCGGACGCGGCATCGAGCACACCGATCGCGATGGTTCCGAGACATCCGAACGCAAGCGCCGCGATCACCGCGCCGGCCGTTCCCGGCCGCGCATTCACCTGGAAGCGGAAGCCGAAGGGAAGTGCGACGGCGAGCGCGACGAGGCGGAAGACGGTCCGGTTGCCGGCCGGCAGCGTCGTTGCGAGCCAATGGGCGGCCAGCAGCACGGCCAAGCCGAGGAAGATGTTGTCCGCCATGTGCGGCCATCTGAGGTTCGCCCCGAGCCCGGCAGACTGCGACTGTGACGGCACAGGAACGGCCGGCTTCTCGGTTGCCGACTGTCGGACGGCCGCGTCTCGGTGCGCGGCGACCTCCTGTTCCAGTGCCGCAAGGCGCTCCTCCAACGCCGCGTGCTTGTCGGCAAGCGCCTGCAAAGGGGCGAGATTGCCGCCGCAGTGCGGACAGACCACGGCGCCCGGCCGGATGTCCTCGCAGCAAAACACGCACTGACGGCGGCCGGTAGCTGCCGCAGGGATCGACGGGCGTGAAGAACCGATCGTATCCACCGGGCCCCTCGTGTGCCTGACGCTTCAGCTTGAAACGAACAAGCACCTTGCGTCCAGCAGGATCTTTAAACGACCAGCGTCGGCCGGGATCCGATGTGGCGGCAGGCGTGCTGCGGGCCGCCTGACGCGGCGGGGCGCCGATCAGACCTCGACCGTCCATATTTGGCGTGCCTTTGCAGTGCGCCGCCTTGGGTGTAGGAATCCGCCACGGTCGACGTATCGATACGGTTCGTCATCACTCCCGTTCGATCGTCCCTTGCTGACTGCGCCCGCGAGGGGCATGGAGGCGCCGGAAGGTTGATCGAGTTGTGGCTGCGATGAGGGGCGAACGACGAGTCGGACCTCGTCACTTTTTCGTGTAGGTAGAAGCCAGGAAGCTATAACGATCCTACAACATCGCAAGCCAAGACATTCCCGCTGCAAGTCGGTAGGTGGCGCGATGAAGCCGCGACAGGTCGAAGCAGAGCTCGAGCTCACGTGCGCGAGCCGCGTCGCGACTATAGAGCAGTGGGCGGCGTCGATTAAGGGGCAAAGACATCATGCCGTACGACGACCCCCGCTGGATGGGCGGCATCGGCATGATCGGAACGAAGCCGGTCTATCGCGCCGTCATGGATTGCGATCTGTTTCTGATGCTCGGCACCGACTATCCGTATTCCGTATTCTTGCCAAGCAAGGCCGTCGTCATCCAGGTGGATGAGCGGGCGCGGGTGATCGGCCGCCGCGCGCCGACCGAACTCGGTGTCGTCGGCTCGGTGTGGCCGACGGTCAAATCGTTGCTCGATCGGGTGAAGCCGAAGAGCGACACCGAATTCTTCGATGTGGTTGCGGGCCGGCGCAAGGCCTGGGACGAGATGCTGGACAAGCAGTCCGATCCCGCGCGCAGCAAGGACCGCATTCATCCGCAGGCTGTGGCGCGTTCGGTGAGCGACCTCGCTGCGCGCGATGCCGTGTTTGTTATCGACACCGGGCTTAACACTCTCTGGTCGGGCAACTGGATCCGTCAGAACGGCGAGCAGCGGATCATCGGCTCCTTCAACAATGGCGCCGTCGGCACCGCCCTTGGCCAGGCCAATGGCATCCAGGCGCTCGACCGTTCGCGCCAGGTGATCGCGCTCTGCGGCGATGGTGGTTTCAACATGCTGATATGCAAATTCCCGGTATCATGGCGCAGTGACACCAAGCCCCTGGCTGACATCGTAGCGGCTTGCCGGCGATAATCACCTCGATTGTTCCGAGATCTTGGATGGCTATGGCGGAAAGTCATGTGGTGTCGGCGCTGGCCAACAAGCGGGCGGAGATGGCCGGCTTGATCGCCCGAGCCCAGCAGCAGATCGGCCAATTTCGCGCTGATCATCTGGCTCATCTGGACGCGACCATGCGTCTGTTTGCTCCCGCAATGGAGCCGGAAACGATCCCGCCGAAGAGGATCCGCCAAACTGATCTGCGGTTCGAACCAGGCGGTTTGTCGCGCCGGGTGCTCGATGTACTTCGCCGGGCGGCCGCGCCGATCCGCGCACCCGACCTCGTCAGGGCGGTGATGATCGACAACGGGCTTGACCCAGCCGATCGCGCCAACTTCGCCCACGTCCAGTGGAAAGTCAGAGACACGTTGAAGCGCCTCGGCAAACGCGGACTCGTCGC
>DATEQV010000444.1:0-6229 GCA_035272265.1 Acidisphaera sp.
TCGCCAAGGAGAGCGGCACAACGATCGCGCCCTTCACCGGGCCGGGCGGAGGAGAGATGGTGCGCCTGCGCGACCCGGACGGCATTTCCATCGACGTGCTGCACGGCCATGCGAAGGTCGCTCCGCTTCCGAGCCGCCCCGCCATACCGCACAACGCGCCCGCGCAGACGGTCCGCGTCAACGACACGCAGCGCCCGCCGCTCGCGCCTCCCGAGGTGACCAAGCTCGGCCACCTCGTGCTCACCAGCCCGAATTTTCCGCGCAAGGTGCAGTGGTACATGCGCATGTTCGGGTTCATCCCGTCCGACGTGCTCTGCGTGCCGGATGCCACGCCAGCCGGCGCGTTCATGCGCCTCGACCGCGGCGCGACGCCATCGGACCACCACACACTGTTTGTTTGTTTGGGTCCCGGTGCCGATATCGATCATGCCGCATTCGAAGTCATCGACCTCGATGCGGTCGAAGTGGGACAGCAGGTGCTGAAAGCGGGCGGATACCGGCACGCATGGGGCGTCGGCCGCCATCTGCTTGGGAGCCAGATCTTCGACTACTGGCGCGACCCGTGGGGGCTGAAGCACGAACACTACGCGGACGGCGACCTGTTCGACGCCCACCAACCCACGGGATACCACAAGCTCGATCGGGAGGGACTATATCAGTGGGGCCCGGATCTGCCGGACGATTTCGTCGCCGCGCGTCCCACTCTTGCCCAGGTTGCCTCGCTCCTGCGCGGCGCGATGCGGGGCGACGTCGCGCTGCGTCCATTGATCGCCGCCGCCCGCAGCATGCGCGCCCCCGGCCGGCCTTGGCAGCGTTGAACTGATCGAGGTCACAGCCGGGCGTCCGAGGACCGAACTCCCGGCTCGATATCGGGGGTCGGCTCGGATGGATCGGGTATGGCATGAACCGATTCGGGCCGGTTCGAGCCCATAAAGCGGGCGCTTCCCGGGCTGCTCCGGCTGGGCAGATCCGGACGGCGACGAACGGTCGGAAAAGGGGCGCTGGCTCCCGGAGTAGGACTCGAACCTACGACCCAGCGGTTAACAGCCGCTTGCTCTACCAACTGAGCTATCCGGGAAGGCGCGGGGGCCGATATAGCGGAGGCCTGCGGGGCAGGCAAACTCGGGGAACAAAGGGTGGATGGACCGCCGCGAACGTCCGTGATGTAACGCAGACGCCGGCCGTCCAACACGGCCGCTGGGGCACGGCCAACGGCGCACGGCCGCTGGGCGAGAGTGGCGGAACGGTAGACGCAGACGGCTCAAAATCGTCCGGCGCAAGCCATGGGGGTTCGAGTCCCCCCTCTCGCACCAACCCCGCTTACAGGTCCTTGGCCCGCTCACGGAAATACGCCCGCGAGGCCGCCACCAGCGCGCGCACGTTCGCCGTGCCCTGACGGTTGGCGTGATACACCAGGTTCACCGGCACGGGCGGCGGATCGAGGTCCGGCAGCACGCGGACGAGGCGGCCGGCCCGGACGTGGTGCACCACCTGGTACGATAGCGCGCGGGTAATACCGAGCCCGTCGACCGCCGCGTCGATCGCCGCCTCGACGCTGTTGGTCAGCAGGCGCGGCGCAACCCGGATCGCCGGACGCCCGGAGGGGCCGAAGCGCCACTCGCCGTTCTGCGTGAAGCTGTCGAACGCGATCAGTGCGTGCTCGCGCAGCTGCGCGGCCTCGGCGGGCGTGCCGTGCGCGGCGAGATAGGCGGGGCTTGCGACCAGCACGCGGCGAACCTCGGCGACGCGCAAGGCGAGCAGCGCGCTGTCGGACAGCTCGGCGATCCGCACCGCGACGTCGATGCCCTCGTCGACCAGCCGGATCACCCGGTCCGTCAGCGTCAGCCGCACATCGAGCCGCGGGTGCGCGCGGAGCAGGCCGCTGACGATCGGCAGGATGTGCATCCGACCGAACACGACAGGTGCCGTGATGATCAGCGTCCCGCGCGGCTCTGCGTCCTCGCCGCGTATGGCGCGAGCGGCGTCGTCCAGCTCCTCCAGCGCGCGGCGGCAGCGGTCGAGATAGGCGGCACCCTCGGTGGTCAGGCTGACCGCGCGCGTCGTGCGGCGCAGCAGTGCGGCGCCGAGCTGGTCCTCCAGCCCGGCGATCGCGCGGCTCGCGGCGGTCGGCGAGATGCCGAGCCGGCGCGCGGCCTCGGCGAAGCTCAGATGCTCGGCGACCGCGACGAACGTCCGCAGCATGTCGAGCTGGTCCATCGTTGTGCCGCCCCGCGCGATAATGAAGTGCCGTTCCGCTCCATTAAGCCGGAGCGGCACGGGCGCATATCCCGTCGCGAACGACACCCCGTTCGCATCAGGAGAGCATCGATGTCCCGCATCGCCATTCCGACCCGCGACGAAGCGCCCGCTGCCTCGCAGCCGTTGCTCGACGCGACCGCCAAGCAGCTCGGTACGATCCCCAACCTGCATCGCGTGATCGGCCTCAGCCCGAAGGCGCTGGAAGCCTATGTCGGGTTCGAGCACGCGCTGGGCCGCACGCTCGACGTCAAGACCCGTGAGCGCATCGCGCTGGCGACCGCCCAGGTCAACGGCTGCGATTACTGCCTGTCGGCGCACACCTTCCTCGGGGCCAATTTCACCAAGCTCGATGCGGCCGAGATGGCGCAGAACCGGCTCGGCCACTCGAACGACGCACGTGCCGACGCGGCGCTGGTGTTCGCGCGCAAGGTGGTGGAGGCGAGGGGGCAGGTGAGCGACGCCGACCTCGACACGGTGCGCCGCGCAGGCTTCACCGACGCACAGGTGATCGAGATCGTCGCCAACGTGGCGCTCAACGTGCTGACGAACTTCGTCAACAATGTCGCCGAGACCGACATCGACTTCCCCGTCGTGCGCGCCGCCGCCTGACGCCGCGGCGCCCTCCCAGCATTCATCAAGGACATCCGGTCATGAACGTTCGCTACCGGACCGTCGACGTCGATGGCGTCGACATCTTCTATCGCGAAGCGGGCGCGGCCGACGCGCCTGTCCTGCTTCTGCTGCACGGCTTCCCGTCATCCAGCCACATGTTCCGCGACCTCATGCCGCTGCTCGCCGACCGCTTCCGGCTGCTCGCACCCGACCTGCCCGGCTTCGGCCAGTCGGCGCAGCCGGCGCGAGAGACCTTCGCGTACACGTTCGAGCACCTGACCGATGTGATCGAGCGTTTCACTGAGGTGATCGGGCTGACGCGGTACGCGATCTATGTGTTCGACTACGGCTCGCCGGTCGGCTTCCGGCTCGCCGTGCGCCATCCCGAGCGCATCACCGCGATCGTCAGCCAGAACGGCAACGCCTACGAGGAAGGGCTGAGCCAGGGCTGGAACCCGATCCAGGCCTACTGGCGCGAGCCGACCGAGGCCAACCGTGCAACGCTGCGCGGCTTCCTGACGCCCGAGGCGACGCTGATGCAGTACACGCACGGTGTGGCGGACGCGACGCTGGTCTCGCCCGACGGTCGCAGCCTCGACGACCACTACCTCGCGCGCCCAGGCAACGCCGAGATCCAGCTCGACCTGTTCCTCGACTACCGGTCCAACGTCGCGGCGTATCCCGGCTTCCACGCCTATTTCCGCGCGCACCGGCCGAAGCTGCTCGCGATCTGGGGCCGCAACGACCCGTTCTTCATCCCGCCGGGAGCGGAGGCGTTCCGGCGCGACATCCCGGACGCGAACGTGCGCTTCCTGGATACCGGACATTTCGCGCTGGAGACGCACGCGGCCGAAATCGCGGAGGCGATCCGTGGCTTTCTCGCCGCCGGCGCCGGCTGACCGATCGACACCCACGTCGAGCGACGGAGCACGCCGCTCCGTCGCCGCGGCGCCGCTCGTCCGGTGACGTCGCCTAACCGGAAATGCGCTCCATCGCGCTGCGTGCCCGCGCGGTGATCGCGTCCCAGTTGCCTGCCTCGATGTCCGCGAGGGGCGCGAGCCACGAGCCGCCCACGGCCACGACGTTCGGCAGCGCGAGATAGTCCGCCATGTTGTGCTCGCTGACGCCGCCGGTCGGATTGAAGCGCACGTCCGGGAACGGTCCGCCGAACGCCTTCAGCGCGCCGATGCCGCCGACCTGCTCGGCCGGAAACAGCTTCACGGTGGTAAAGCCGCGCGCCATCGCGGCGATGATCTCGGACGCGGTGCCGACACCCGGCACGAACGGCACACCCAGATCGGCGGCGGCGTCGAGCAGCTCCGGCGTCGCCCCTGGGCTGAAGGCGAACGGCAGATCGAGGCGCTTGGCCAGCTTCAGGTCGCGACGGGTGACGACCGTGCCCAGCCCGACGATCGCGTCGGCGACCTCCGCCTTGATCGCCGCCGCCGCGTCCGCGCCCGCCGCCGTGCGCAAGGTGATCTCCAGCGTGCGCACGCCGCCGGCGACCAGCGCCCTGGCCAGCGGCACCGCGCGGTCCACGCGCTCGATCGTCAGCACGGGGATCAGCCGTGCCGCGCGCAGCAACTCGGGGACGCTCAGCTTCGCCGTGGTCATCCGTGCCTATCCCTCCGGACTTCGTCCGGCGGATATACGCCGTTCAGTTGCGCGCCGCGACACGCCTCGCCGGGCGGGCAGGGGACGCCGGAATCGGCGCCGGCGGGTAGTCCTCCAGGAACGTGCGGAGTTCGGCCGAGCCGGTGATCGCGTTTTCCCCGGCCTGTATCAGCAGATCGACGCTCTCGCGCGGGATGGTCAGGCCGGTCGGGATCGCGAGCAGCTTGTCCTTCTCCGGTCCGGCCGGGATCTGCGCCAGCGAGATGTGGATCAGCTCCGCCTTCACGTCATTGCACGGCGTGTCGTCGATGACGGGCGCCTCCGCGCAGCGCGCCGCGGCGATCTTTTTCGCGAACTCGTTCATCTGATCGGTGACGGCGATGAACGTCTCGAAGTTGTAGCGGTCGATCTGCGCGCCGCTCGCCTGCAGGATCATCTGCAGCAGGCCGATGACGATCTTCTGTTGCGCGAGCGCGGTGTCCTGCGCCCCCTGGCCGTCGATGCTGAGGATCAGGACGCGGCGGACATGGGTGAAGCCGCGCGCTTCGACCGCACTGCGCGTCGACGCTTCCAGCATCGATGCCCCCGCACGCAGCGCCAGGTTGTCGGCAACGCCGCCGTCGACGAGATGCACGTAACGGGTCTTGTTCGGATCGAGGTAATTGTCCGCAATCCGTGCCTGCTGCGCCCGGCGCGACAGCGGATCGTTCATCTCCGCCGGCGTGATCGCCGTCAGCCATTGCGGCTTGCGGCCGCCGCAATCGGGCGTGCGGCTGGTCAGCGTGACCGGCGAGAACAGTCCGGGAAACCCGTTGGACGCGGCGACCGCGCGCGAGACCGGGAATGCGTTCAGGTCGGAGCAGATGAGGTCGAACCACGGCTGCGTGAACAGGAACGGGGTTCCATACGACAGGTCGGTCGCGCCGATTGCGATCAGCGGCAGTCCGCGCTGCTGAAGGTCGTTGAACGTCGCACCATGGAACATGGTCTGGTCGTAGACCTTGTCCATGAAATCGTTGGTGCCGACGTTCGGATCGACGAGCCAGGTCCAGTTCCACGGCAGCAGGTAGATGCCGACGATGTTGCTGTCGGTGTCCTTGTAGAGGAAATCCTGCTCGAACTTGCCGAACATCGCGTCGCGATACAGCCCGTAATAGGCGGCCGGGAAACTGCCGCCGGACACCCCGGACATGCCCGTCAGTAGCGACAGCAGCGGCCGCGGCCCGCTCGGTGTGGGAACGGTCACGTCGCGCATGCCCTTGATGGCGCCGTAGCCGAACGACGACGAGCGCTTGCCGCCGCCCGAAAAGGCGACGAGCACGACCAGGTCGGGCGCGTCCTCGTGCACCGTGGCCAGATCCACACGATAACCGCCGTGCGAAATGCCGACCGAACCGGGCGGGTTCAGCCGATCGGCCGGCAGCGGCTTGGTGTCGGTGACCGTCAGGCTCGCGCAACCGGCGAGAAGCAGCACGGCAAGTGAAAGCAGACGCGCGAGCGGCGGGCAGGGCATGCGGCGGCCTTCCATGATGACGGCCCCTGCATCGCGTGCCGCAGGAGGCGGGCGAGTTGTTCCCTCCGCCTCGTGAAATGTCCAGCCTGGACCAAGTATCGGCCTGAGTGTGGATAAGGTGACGCCGTCATTGCGACCGCGAGCCGAAGGCGCGGCGGGAAGCAACCCAGAGCCGCGCGGAAGCGTCTGTCACGCGGCCCTGGGTTGCTTCGTCGCTGCGCTCCTCGCAAT
>DATEQV010000445.1:0-4466 GCA_035272265.1 Acidisphaera sp.
CGTTCCGGTTTCGTGGCGCCTACGGCATGTTCGGCGGGGCGGCAGGCGTGAGCGGCCGAGGGGCATGACCGGGGGCGGTGTTGGCGGGTTTGCCTCTGACAGGCGGGTGAGCTGAGGCGGCGAGCGCCTCAGCAAGCAGGCGGACGCATGCCAGACTTGAGGGCAAGCACGGCGCCGAGCTGAACCTGGCAGTTTTGCCCCGGCGCCGCGCCCCACACCGTGCGGGCAGCACGCATGCGGGAGGAGTATCCTGCCGAGGGCGGTGTTCGTCTACGCCGCAGCTGCGATGACGGGCAGTGCGCCGCGGGGTCTGGCCGTCTGTTCGTGTGCGCGCGGTGCGGCTGCGCGGTCGTCGTGTGCCGCTGCTGCGACCGCGGACAGATCTACTGCAACGGCGATTGCTCCGCACAGGCGCGCCGCCGGACGGTGCACTGCGCGGGTCGGCGCTGGCAGCAAAGCCGGCGAGGTCGGCGCATGCATGCCGCGCGGATGGCCCGGTATCGGGCAAAACCGGCGAACGAGTGCGCGGGTGTCGCCGTTGCCCTGCCAGCCGAGGGCGGTCCCGCAGAAAAAGTGACGCATCACGGTTCACCCCCGCCGGCGACGGGTGATCTGCTGGCGGCCGGCGCGACGGCGATGCCGCGCGACGACGCTGTCCCGGCCGAGCCGTCCGGGCGGGCAATGACGCACTGCCACTGGTGCGGTCGTTGCTGCCTGCCGCCGCTTCGCCGTGGGTTCCTGCGCCGTCGCGATCACCGTCGCGGTGGTGTTGGCCAGGTCCGGATGGAGCGCAGACCGCCATGGTGATCGGGACTGACGTGGCGGCGGCTGATCCTGCAGGACTGACCGCGGCGAACGGAGAGCGGCCGGCGATGACGCCGCTGCACAGCCAGTGCCTGGAGCTCGACCTGCATCGGCTGGACCTGCGCTTTGCTGCCAGCCGTGTGGTGGAGCCGCAGGCGGTGGCGCGGCTGGCGCAGTCGATCGAGCGGTGCGGCCAAATCGTGCCGTGCATCGTGGTGGCGGCGCCCGGCGGCGGCGCGGCGCACGCGCTGGTGCTGGTCGACGGCTATCGGCGGGTTGCCGCGTTGCGTCGGCTCGGCCGCGACACCGCCGGTGTCGAGCAATGGTCCTGCGATCTGACCGCAGCGCTGCTGGGGGTGCTGGCGCGCGCGCAGGATCGTCGGTTCGCCAGCATCGAGCAGGCCTTGCTGCTGCGCGAGCTGATGGCCGACCAGGGACTGTCACAGCACGAGCTGGCGCGGCGGTGCGGGCGCGACGTGAGCTGGGTCAGCCGGCGACTGCAATTGCTGTCGGGCTTGCCCGATGCGGCACTGGCGGCGGTACGCGGCGGCCGGCTGTCGAGTTGGGCGGCCAACCGGGTGATCGCACCATTGGCGCGCGCCAGTGCCGAGCATGCCGAGCGTCTGCTGGCGGCGCTAGCGCAGACGCCGCTGTCGACCCGGGAATTGCACTGCTGGTTCACGCACTACGAGCACGCGCCGCGCACCGCCCGCGAGCACATGGTCAACCGCCCCCGCCTGTTCATCGACACCCTGCAGGCAAACGCGGCGCGCACCGCCGGTGCGCGCCTGCGCGACGGCCCGGAAGGCGAATGCCTCGGCGATCTGCGCTGCCTCGAGGCGGTGATCGCACGCCTGCGCCGGCGCGTGGCCACGCTGCGCCCGCTGCCGCCGCCGCTGATCGCGGCCGCACCACGCCTGCGGGCGGCGATCGCCGCCCTGACAACCGCGCTTGAGCGGGAGGACACCGATGACCCCGAGCGAGATCCGCAGCGCGGTGCGCGGCTTGCAGGCGCAGGGACACAGTCTGCGCGAGATCAGCCGGCTGCTGGCGCTGTCGCGCAACACGGTGCGGCGCATCCTGCGTGAGCCGCCCCGCGACGGTGCCGAGCCGCCGCCGTGCGACGCGGCGACGCTGGGCCGGCTGCAGGCGGCCTTCGCACGGGCAAACGGCAACGTGGTGCGGGTGCGCGAGCTGCTGGCCGATGACGGTCTGGACGTGCCCTACAGCACCTTGACCCGCTGGGTCCGCGAGGCCGACCTGCGCAGCCCGCCGCGGCGCGCGGGCGAGTACGACTTCGTGCCGGGCCAGGAGATGCAGCACGACACCTCGCCGCATCGGCTGACGTTTGCGCCCGCCGACAAGCCCGTCAGCGTGCAGTGCGCCGGCCTGGTGCTGGCCTACTCGCGCCGGCTGTTCATCCAGTACTATCCGCGGTTCACCCGCTTCGAGGCAAAGGCATTCTTGCTCGAGGCGGTGCGCTTCATGGCGGGCGTCTGTCCGGTCTGCATCATCGACAACACCAGCGTGCTGCTCGCCGCTGGCGCCGGGGCCGACGCCGTTATCGCGCCGGAGATGGCCGCCTTCGCCCGTACGCTCGGCTTCAGATTCCGCGCGCACCGGGTGGGCAACCCAGATCGCAAAGGGCGGATCGAGCGTCCGTTCGCCTATGTCGAGACGAATTTCCTGGCCGGCCGCAGCTTCACGGATTTTGCCGACCTCAACCGCCAGGCCCTCGCCTGGTGCCGTGACATCGCCAACCGCAAGCCCAAGCGCGCGCTCGGCATGTCGCCCGACGCCGCCTACGTCATCGAACAGCCACACCTCGTGCCGCTGCCCAATGCATTGCCGCCGGTCTACGAGCTGCTCGAACGGGTCGTCGATCTGCACGGCTTTGTCTCGGTCGACACCAACCGCTACTCGGTGCCCGAGCGCTACGTCGGCAAGTCGGTCACCGTCACCAAGCGGCCGGCCGAGATCGAGGTGCGCCGCAAGGATACCACGATCGCCGTCCACCGCCGGGTGATCGACCAGCGCGATACCAGAAGCGTCTTGCCCGGCCACCATGCCATCCCGTCGCGGCAAGGCCGCGGCACGGCGTCCGAAGAGGCGTCGCTGCGCGGTCAGCATCCGAGTCTCGACCGCTACGCCGCTGCGCTCAAACAGCGCAGCCCCCGCCACGGGCGGCGGGCATTGCGCCGTCTGATCGAGATGCAGCGAACCTATCCGGCCGAGCCGTTCATCGCCGCGATCGAACAAGCCCTGCACTACGGCCTGTTCGACCTCGGCCGCCTCGAAGACCTCGTGCTCAAGCAGGTCGCCGGCGACTTCTTCGCACTGAACCCCGGGGAGACGGACGATGCGTGACGAACTGCGCGCCCTGATCGCCCAGTTGCGCCTGCACGGCATCGCGGCGGCGCTCGACGCCGAACTCGCGCGTGCCGACCACCAGGCCATCGCCGCACCGGAGCTGCTGTATCGGCTGCTCGGCCAGGAGGCCGCGTCGCGCCGCGAACGCAGCCTTGCCTATCGCCTCGTGCAGGCGCGTCTGCCGTGGCGGTGGTCGCTCGACAGCTTCCCGTTCGACCGTCAGCCGGGCGTCAGCCGCGCGCAGATCCAGACGCTGGCCGGACTGGACTTCCTGCACCGTGCCGAGAATGTCTTGCTCATCGGCAAACCCGGCACCGGCAAGACCGGCTTGGCGATCGGGCTGTTGCGCGAGGCTTGCCTCAACGGCCATCGCGGCCGCTTCTACAATGCGCAAGTCCTGCTCGACGAACTCTATGCGTCGCTGGCTGATCGCACGACTACCAGACTGCTGGGCCAGCTCAGCCGCATGCAGCCCTTGCTGATTGACGAGCTCGGCTATTTGACGATCAAGCCGGAACAAGCAAACGCTTTCTTCCGGTTGATGGATCAACGCTACAACCGGGTCTCGACCATCATCACCACCAACCTCGATCTGCCGGACTGGTACGCGCTGTTCGACAAGAAGCCGCTGGTCGACGCGCTGATCGATCGCCTACGACATCACTGCATCATCATCCGCATCGCCGGCCCGTCCCTGCGCAACCCCGATCCGCCAGACACACCGCCGGCCAGCCCGAAGCGTCGAAACGTCAAGGCCTGACGCGCTCACCGATCTTGGTCGTGATCGCTTTAGCGCCACCAGCCTCACCGCGATGGTGCCGCGGTTGACCACAGGCAGTACCGCGACCCGGCTGGTATCGGCACCGAAATCCCGCCAACGACAATCGTTGCGTCGTGCTCGCGCCGGTCAAGGTCCGGTGCTCGCAATCCTCGCCATGCTCGCTACAGGGCGCTGCGCGTGGCTGCGGGTTGCTCCTCTCCTCCCTTGACCGCCGCTGCGCGCGCCGCGCTCTCAGACGTCGGCCGGGACGAAGAAACGGACTCTCGCCGAACAAAGAAACGCCCGCAGGCAACGCCGTTCGCGTCGTTCCCGCAAATCGTCTCGCAATCATCAGACGACGGAGCAGCCAACCCAATCACAAACTCATGCGCACCGGGTGGGTCACCACTCAATGAGCAGAAGTGGGTCCGTTCTCGTGAGCGCCGAGGACGCGTGCTCGAAGGCCAATGTTAGGTGCATCTCGATCTGCAGCGCCGTGCGCAGACGCTCGGCCAGCAGATCGACCGCCTCT
>DATEQV010000446.1:0-5093 GCA_035272265.1 Acidisphaera sp.
GCCGTGCTGCGCCACATGGCGCTGAACGTCATGCAGAAGGACATCACAAAAGGGTCTCTGCGTACAAAGCTCATGCGCGCCGGATGGGATGATCACTATCTCGCTCGGCTCCTCGCTCTGTTCTGAAGTGCGATTGCCCTGTTCGAGGAGGGCGCGACGCTTCCCTGCGCCGCGCTGACCGCGTTCAACGCGCTGTTCTGCGGGCGTCCGGTCGGTCCGGGCGACAGCGTGCTGATCCTCGGCACCGGGGGCGTGTCGATCTTTGCGCTACAGTTCGCCCGCGCGGCGGGCGCGCGCGTCATCGCCACCTCGTCCTCCGACGGCAAGCTGCATCAGGCCAAGGCGCTGGGCGCTGCCGACGGCATCAATTACCGCACGCATCCTGATTGGGAGGACGAGGTCCGCCGGCTTACCGATGGCGTGGGCGTCGACATCGTCGTGGAGGTCGGCGGCGCCGGCACGCTCGCCCGCTCGATCGTCGCTGCCCGGGTCGGCGGGCAGGTGGCGCTGATCGGCGTGCTGACCGGCGGACAAGCCGGTGATGCGCCGCAGCCTGATGCTGCGGCGCATCTACGTCGGCTCACGCGAGATGTTCGAGGCGATGAACCGCCTGATCGCGCAGCATCGCATCACGCCAGTGATCGACCGCGTCTTCGGCTTCGACGAGGCCGCCGAGGCTTGCCGCTACCTCGAAGCCGCCGGCCACGTCGGCAAGGTCGTCATCCGCTTCGACTGACGCTTTGAGACCCCTTGCCGCGCGTCGCCTTTGCTTTGGCCGGCTCCTTGGCGGGCGCCTTGCTCTCCTTCGCCGCTGCCTTGCTTTCCTTCGCTGCAGCCTTGGTTTCCTTCGCGGCGGACTTGGTTTCCTTGATCGGGGTCTCTTTGACCGGCGTCTCGGCCTGCTTGCGCGCCTTCTTCGGGGCCGGCGTCTCGAGCCACTCGCCCTGATCGTTCATCATGGCCGAGGGGAACTCGCCCAGGTTCTCCTGGATTGCCGCTTCCTCTGCCAGGACGCCGGGTGCCACCTCGTTGATCGGGTGATGCGTTTGCGGGTTCGGCAGCAGGCCCGACCCCGGGTTCTCTTCCATGCCGATCAGCTCACGAGCGCGTTCCCAATACTCGAGGTCGCGGCCGTGCGGCCGCCCATCCACCTCCCACAGGTGGTAGGCGCGCTCGCGGATGTGCCGCTCGCGCTCGGGGGTCAGTTCCAAGGGGTTGTCCGACATAATAGGCTCTCCTGAAGCGGGTTTCGGCTCGACAAACGAATTCGGCGGGTGCGGGATGCGGCCGGCATCACGGGAGGACGCCATGCGACAACGCACGATCGTGCGGCACACCGCCTCGGACCATTTCGAGTCCGGGTTGCGCAGCTTCTTCGAGTATCGCGACCTCGGAATCAAGGACGTCACGTCGGGGCGGATCGGCGCGCATGTGATCCGCGCCGTCCCCGGCAGTCCGGCACAGCCGAACTGGCACACGCACGCGCTCGACTTCCAGATGGTCTATGTGCTGCGCGGCTGGGTGGAGTTCGAATACGAGGATGTCGGTGTCGTTCGCCTCGAGCCCGGCTCGTCGGTGTATCAGCCGCCGGGAATCCGTCACCGCGAGGTGCGGCACAGCGACGATCTGGAGCTGCTGGAGATCACCTCGCCGGCGGAATTCGCGAGGGAGCAGGTCGCGGCACCCGAACGCGCCGCCGCCGACTGAGCACGAAGAGGGCGGCGAGCAGCGCCGCGCGCCGCGCCGACGGCTTCGCGGCAACCGACGACGCGAGGTCATGCAGCCCGCTGGCATCGCCGCGCGCGAGCCTGGCGCGGCCGATGATCCACGCTGCTTCCGCTACCATTCGCTTGCGGGCGTGCGGCAGATTTTTGCCGAGCCGTGCTGCGAGTTCTGTCTGCTGAAAGATCGCGTCGACGTAGCCGGCATGCGCCGACGACTCGTGGGCGGCACGGAGGTAGGCGTCGTCGTCCCGCTGCCGCACGAACAGCACCGGCGGGCCGGGGACCGAGGCGAACGGTCCCTGCAGCGCCAGCCTGATCCAGTGCTCGTAGTCCTCGCCGAATCGCAGGTCGGTGCGGAACGGGCCGGCGCGATTGAGCGCATCGCGGCGGATCAGCAGGTGTCCGCCGTTGGCGAAGTGGTTGCGGTCGAGCATCGCGCGCAGCGCGTCACGGCCGAGGCGCGGCCGTTTGATCCGAACCGTTCGCTGGTCCAATGCGCGGACGAAGGCGAACGCTCCGTAGGCCAGCCCGGCGTCGCCGCGCAGTCCCGCGCGGAGCCGATCGAGCGCGTCGGGGGCGGGGCGGTCGTCGGCATCCAGAAACAGCACCGCATCGACCGGCGGCAACGCGGCCACGCCGGCATTGCGTGCGGCCGAGACGCCCGCGTTGGGCTGCCGGACGGTCGTGATGCGCGGGTCGGCGAGCGGGGCGAGCAGCGAGGGCGTGGCGTCGGTCGAGCCGTCATCGACCACGACGACATGCCAGTCGGGCACGGTCTGCGACCGCACCGAGAAGATGGCGTCGAGGATGAACGAAGCGGCGTTGTGGGCCGGTATGACGACACCGGCCCGCATGCGACGGATCAGTCGGCCGCGGCGGCGAGGCCCTTGTCCTTCAGCATCGTCTCCAGTTCGCCGCTCTGGAACATCTCGGTGACGATGTCGCAGCCCCCAACGAACTCGCCCTTCACGTAGAGCTGCGGGATGGTCGGCCAGTTGGAGAAGTGCTTGACGCCCTCACGCAGCTCCATGTCCTCGAGCACGTTGGCCGACTGGAACGGCACCCCGACATGCGTGAGGATCTGCACCACGCGCGCCGAGAAGCCGCACTGCGGGAACACCGGCGTGCCCTTCATGTAGAGCATCACCGGGTTGTCGGTGATCTCGCGCTGGATGCGGTCGTGGACGGGATCAGCCATATCGCTTGTTTCTCCTAGTCGGGTGCCGAGATCGCTTGTTTCTCCTAGTCGGGTGCCGAGGTCTGCAACGCCAATGCATGCAATTCGCCACCCATGCGGCCGCTCAGCGCCGCGTAGATCATCTGGTGCTGGCGCACCCGCGGCAGGCCGCGGAATTTCTCGCTGACGACGGTCGCCGCGTAGTGGTCGCCGTCACCGGCGAGGTCCTCGACGGTCACCTTGGCGTCCGGCAACGCGGCCTTGATCAGGGCTTCGATCTCGTTGGCCGACATCGCCACGGTCAGGACCCCATCCACTCAGGGAAAAATCGTTCGTGCGCGCTACGTAGCTGCTGCAATGATATTGTGCCCCGGTCGGGGAGTGTCAAATCGCGTCCGCCGCTGGTGGCGACGCGAAACACCGGGATGCCGGCCTGCTCGGCCGCGCGTATCACGGCCAAGGCGTCGGGGACCGCGACGATGTAGCGGCCCTGATCCTCGCCGAACCAGAAGGCATGGCCGGGGATGTCGAGCGGACCGGACGCGACGCGCAGCCCGGTGTTGCCGGCCAGGGCCATCTCCGCCAGGGCGACGAGCAGGCCGCCGTCGGAGATGTCGTGGCAGGCCCGCGCGGTGCCGGACAGGATCAGGTCGCGCACGAAGTCCCCGTTGCGCCGCTCGGCGTCGAGGTCGACGGGGGGCGGCGCGCCGTCCTCGCGGCCGGCGACCTCGCGAAGCCACAGCGACTGGCCGAGCCAGCCCTTGGTCTGCCCGATGACGAGCAGGTCGAGCCATGCCGGCAGGGCGATTCCGACCGCCTTGGCCGCATCGTCCAGCACGCCCAGGCCGCCGATCGCCGGCGTCGGCTGGACGGCGCGGCCGTCGGTTTCATTGTAGAGGCTGACATTGCCGCTCGCGACGGGGAAGTCGAGTGCGCGGCAGGCCATCGACATGCCGCGGATGGCGGCGGCGAACTGGCCCATGATCTCCGGCCGCTCGGGGTTGCCGAAGTTCATATTGTCGGTGACGGCAAGCGGCCGGGCGCCGACGGCGGTCAGGTTGCGCCACGCCTCGGCGACGGCCTGCATCCCGCCGGTCTCCGGATCGGCCGCGCAGTAGCGGGGCGTGCAGTCCGTGGTCATCGCGAGCGCGAGCTTGCGGCCCTCGATCCGCACCACGGCCGCGTCGGCAGCACCGGGCCGCTTGACCGTCTGGCCGCCGATCGTCGAGTCGTACTGCTCCCAGATCCAGGCGCGGCTGCACAAATCCGGGCAGCCGATCAGCCGGAGCAGGCCGTTCGTCAGCCCCAGCCGGTCCTCGACCTTCGCCGCGTCGATGATCGTCAGCCGCTGCGTCTCCGAGGTCGGGCGTTCATAGACCGGCGACTGGTCGGCGAGCGGGGCCAGCGGAATGTCCGCCTCCTCGCGGCCCCGGTGGCGCACGACGATCCGGCCGGTGTCCGTCAGATGGCCGATGACGGCGAAGTCCAGCTCCCATTTTTCGAAGATGGCGCGGGCCTGCTCCTCGCGGTCGGGGCGCAGGACCATCAGCATGCGTTCCTGGCTCTCCGACAGCATCATCTCGTAGGCGGTCATCCCAGCCTCGCGCTGCGGGACGGCGTCGAGGTCGAGCTCGATCCCGACGCCGCCCTTGCCGGCCATCTCGACCGACGAGCTGGTCAGGCCGGCCGCCCCCATGTCCTGGATCGCGACGATGGCGTCCGTCTCCATCAGCTCCAGGCAGGCCTCGATCAGCAGCTTCTCGGTGAACGGGTCGCCGACCTGGACCGTCGGGCGCTTCTCCTGGGCATCCGAGCCGAACTCGGCGCTGGCCATGGTGGCGCCGTGGATGCCGTCGCGGCCGGTCTTCGAGCCGACATAGACGACCGGGTTGCCCACGCCCGCCGCGGCGGAGAGGAAGATGCGGTCGGCCGGCGCGATGCCGACGGTCATGGCGTTGACCAGCGGGTTGCCGTTGTAGCTGCGGTGGAAGTTCACCTCGCCTCCGACCGTGGGCACGCCGACGCAGTTGCCGTAGCCGCCGATGCCGCGCACGACGCCGTCGACGATGCGCCTTGTCGCGGGATGCGAGGGGTCGCCGAAGCGCAGGGCGTTGAGGTTGGCGATCGGCCGCGCGCCCATGGTGAAGATGTCGCGCAGGATGCCGCCCACGCCCGTGGCCGCGCCCTGAAAA
>DATEQV010000447.1:0-13281 GCA_035272265.1 Acidisphaera sp.
GAGAAAGACGACTGCCTCGAAAACCGCGCCGCACTCGCCCGCCACGTTGTCCATCGCCGTCCCCCGCGAATCGATTCAGAGGATCGGCACAGATTCAGCGTTTCAGCGATTTGTCACGTACTCCTTCACCCGATTGCCCTGTCCCGTCATGCTCCCGGACTATCGGCTCCCATCGAAACGGCATACACACCGTTTTTTGGGCGGCACGTCCGTGCGGGGGGCGATCGAATGGGGTCTGGCGAGGGGCGCTCAGCGGCGCGGACTTTCCACATCGAGATGATAAAGCCGTCCCACTACGATGACGACGGCTACGTCATCCAATGGTGGAAAGCCTCGATTCCGTCGAACTCGCTCGCCAGCCTGTATGCGATCGTGCAGGACGCGGCGCAGCGGCGGGTGCTCGGCGACGACGTCGCGCTGACCTTCGACGGCTGGGACGAATGCAACACCGTCATCTCGGAGCGGCGCGTCGCCAGCGCGATCGAGCGCGCCGGGGCCGGGGTCGTCTTCCTCGTCGGCGTGCAGTCCAACCAGTTTCCTCGCGCGATGGACCTTGCCCGCGCGTTCCGCGCCTACGGCCTCGGCGTCGTCATCGGCGGCTTCCATGTCAGCGGCTGCCTGTCGATGCTCGACGAACTGCCCCCCGATCTGCAGGAGGCGCTCGATCTCGGGATCACGCTCTACGCCGGCGAGGCCGAGGGGCATCTCGACACCCTGTTCCAGGACGCGTACGCGGGACGGCTGAAGCCGATCTACAACTTCCTCAGCGACCTGCCGGGGCTGCAGGGCGCTGCGACACCCTACCTGCCGCCGGAGCGGCTGCAGCGCTACTCGCCGCCGATCGGTTCGTTCGACGCCGGGCGCGGCTGCCCGTTCCAGTGCAGCTTCTGCACGATCATCAACGTGCAGGGCCGGAAATCGCGCTACCGCACCGCCGACGACATCGAGCGGGTGCTGCGCGAGCATCTGGCGAAGGGCGTGACCCGGTTCCTCATCAGCGACGACGATTTCGCACGAAATCGTCACTGGGAGGAGATCCTCGATCGCATGATCGAGCTGCGCGAGCGGGAGAACATACCGTTCACCTTCCTCATCCAGGTCGACGCGCTCGCCTACCGGATTCCGAACTTCATCGAGAAGTGCCGCCGCGCCGGATGCCTGCGCGTGTTCATCGGGCTGGAAACCATCAACGCCGCCAACCTGGTGCACGCCAAGAAGCGGCAGAACAAGATCGGCGAATACCGGCGGATGCTGCAGGCGTGGCGGGCGGCCGGCATCATCACCTTCTGCGGCTACATCCTCGGCTTCCCCGAGGACACCGCCGCCTCGATCGAGCACGACATCGAGGTTCTCAAGCGCGAGCTGCCGGTCGATTGCCTGGAGTTCTTCGTGCTGACGCCGCTGCCCGGGTCGGAGGACCACCAGAAGCTGCATCGCGCGGGCATCGCGATGGACCCCGACATGAACAAGTACGACCTGGAGCACGTCTGCACGGCGCACGGGCGGATGACGCAGGACGAGTGGCAGGGCATCTACCAGCGCGCCTGGACGCAATACTACAGCATGGCGCACATCGAGACGCTGCTGCGCCGCGCGATCGCCGACGGGATCGCGGCCAAGCGGCTGATGCTCAGCATCGCCGTCTTCCGCGGCATGCCGCTGATCGAGCATGTGCATCCGCTGCAGGGCGGCTACCTGCGCAAGAAGGTGCGCCGCTCGCGTCGGCCGGGATCGCCGCCCGACAGCGCGCTGCTGTTCTACATCGGGCACTGGACCGGAACGGTCGTGAAGATCGGGCGGCTGGCCGCCCTCGTGTGGCGGGTGAACAAGATCCGGCGCCGCGCGCTGCGCGAACACGCGCTCGAACCCTACACCGATATCGCTATCGCGAAGCTGCCGCCGGAGACGGAGAGCCAGCTCGAGATGATGCAGGCCCGGACGGTCCACGAGATGGAGCCGGCCGACTGACGGCAGCCGCTCAAAGCCCCGCGAGATAGTTCTCCAGGGCGACGAGGTCCGCCTCGGACGTCGCGCGGACGAAAGCCGCCATCCCCGGATTGTTCGCGCGTGCGCCGGTGCGGAAATCGGCCAGCGTCTTCGCGAGGTAGGCCTCGTTCTGGCCGGCCACGCGCGGCACTGTGCCGTCGCCCTGGAACCGGTCCGAATGGCAGGCCGGGCAGCCGATCGACGCGCTTGTCGTCTTGGCCGCCCTCGCGTCGGCCTCGCTGGCCGCCGGCTGGCCGGTGTCCGGCCACGGCTTGGCGGCGAAAAAGGCGGCCAGGGCCAGCATGTCGTCGCGCTCCAGCCCGGCCACCATGCGCGACATGATCTCGTTGCTGCGCGCGCCCGACTTGAAGTCGCGCAGCTGCAGATAGAGGTAGCCCTCCTGCTGGCCCCAGATGATCGGGATGTCCTTGCTGACCGGCACGCCGCGCTGGCCGTGGCACGCGCCGCACAGTGCCGCCTTGTCCTCGACGGGATCGGCCGAGGCCGCCGACACCGCGCCGATCACTATTGCAACAAGGCCCGCCCCCAGGGCGCCGGATCGCCGTCTCACCGCTGTCGCTGCCTCACCGTCGCCGCCCGGCAAAAGGAAGGCGGGCCCGTGCCCGCCTTCCGGTCACGCGCACGCCGAACGTAAGCCCGTTCAGTCGAGCGTAAAGGCGATGATCGAATTGCCGCGCTTGTAGTCGAGCTGCGCGTTCCCGCCGGCGCCGACCACGATATACTGCTTGCCCTCGACGGAGTAGGACGACGGCGGGGCGTTGACGCCGGCGCCGGCCTGGAACGACCACAGCATCGCCCCAGACTCGGAATCGTACGCCTTGAACAGGCCGTTGCCCTCGCCGGTGAACACCAGCCCGCCGGCGGTCGCCAGGATGCCGCCGATCATCGGCTGCGCCGTCCTGACCTGCCAGCGGATCTTGCCGGTGTTGTAGTCCACCGCGGTCACGTTGCCCCACTGTTCCTCGGTCGGGATCACCTTGAACGCGCCGCCGAGCCACAGCTTGCCGGCCACCCGCGATTCGGTCGCGACCTGGTACGTCATCGGCTGGTGCAGGTTGATCGCGTAGGCGAGGCCGAGATACGGGTTGACCGCCATCGGCGACCACTCGACGCCGCCGTTGGCGCCCGGCAGCATGCGTGCGCCGTCCTTGGTCGGCAGCGTGTACATGTTCTCCTGCGGCACCATCGCCTCGGAATAGCGGATCAGGCTGCAGTCCTTGGCGTCGTGCACGTACACGAAGCCGGTCTTGCCGGCGTGCAGCAGGCCCTTGGTCGGCTTGCCGTCGCGGCCGAGCACCGTGGTGATGACCACCGGCGACACCGCATCCAGATCCCACACGTCGTGCGGGATGTACTGCAGGTGGCAGACGTATTTGCCGGTATCCAGGTCGAGCGACACGAGCGAGTCGGTGTACAGGTTGTCCCCAGGACGCACCGCGCCATACAGGTCGGGCGAGGGATTGCCGACGACGAAGTAGATCCGGCGCGTCTCGAGATCGACGGCCGGGTTCTGCCACACGCCGCCGCCGAGCGTCTTGAACGGATCGCCGCCGGCCGCGAGCGCGGCCTTCTCGGCGGCGATGTCGCGGTGCAGATCGTTCCCCGTGGCGTCCTTGGTCGCCCACGTGCCGACCGAGTTGTCGGGGATGGTGTCGAAGTTCCAGATCAGCTTGCCGGTCTTGGCGTCGTAGGCGCGCACGAAGCCGCGGATGCCGTACTCGCCGCCGTTCGTGCCGATCAGCACTTTGCCGTCGACGACGGTCGGCGCCATCGTCTCGCTGTAGCCTTGCTCCGGATCGGCGAGCTGCGTGGTCCAGACCGGCGCGCCGGTCTTGGCGTCGAGGGCAACGAGATGCTAGTCCAGCGTCGCCACGTACACCATGTTGCCGGCCACCGCGACGCCGCGGTTGTTCGGGCCGCAGCAGAACGTGGTGATCGGCCCCAGCTTCGGCTTGTAGTGCCAGATCTCCGCGCCGGTGCGCGCGTCGATCGCGTACACGTGGCTGAACGCGGTCGTCGCGTACATCACGCCGTTGACGACGATCGGCGTCGTCTCCAGCGTGTCCTTCACCTCGGTCTGGAAGATCCACGCCGGGCGCAGGCGGGCGACGTTCGACGCGTTGATCTGGGGATTCGGATAGTAGCGCTGCTGCGTGTAGTCCCCGTTGGTGTGCAGGAAGTTCTGGCTGTCGCTCGCCGCCCGGTTCAGCATGTCCTGGCTGACGTTTGACAGGTTGCCATAGAGGGTGGCGGGCTTGGTCTCCTGCGCATGGGCGGCGGCCGCGAACAGGGCCCCGGAACACAGCAGAGCGGTCAAGAACGTCTTCACGGCGCTTCCCCCAAGCTGTTTGGCCGACCCCTGATCTAGGCTCGGCAGTTGGGGGAGCATTGAACCGATTCACGGGCGGGTCAATCGCTTCCGCTACGCTCGGTCAACAATGCGGCCGTGCGGGCCGGCGCGAGACCGTGACGCAACGATGACGGTCAGGCCGCAACCGGGCCGATCGTAACGCCCGAAACCGTCTGCCGCTGCGGGCTTACGCAGCGGGTCGCGCGAACGGCGCGAACACCCGCGCGAGCACCTCGTAGATCGGCCGCTTGAACGGCACGGCGAGCGACGGCAGCTCGGCCAGTTCAGCCCATCGCCACGCGTCGAATTCGGGATCGGGGTCGGCGTCCAGGCGGATGTCGTCGTCGCTGCCCAGGAAGCGCAGCGCGAACCAGCGCTGTCGCTGGCCCCGGTAGCGGCCGCCGAGCGCACGGCCGAGCAGTTCGGGCGGCAGGTCGTAGGTCAGCCACTCGTCGTGCTCGGCGAGGATTTCGGCGGCGTCCGTGCCGATCTCCTCGGCGAGTTCGCGCAGCACGGCGCGGGCCGGGTCCTCGTGCGGATCGATGCCGCCTTGCGGCAACTGCCAGCCGCCGGCCGCGCCCTCGGCGTTCGGCAGGTCGGCGCGCCGCGCGACGAAGACGTGACCGTCACGGTTGAACAGCGCCGCGCCGACATTGGGGCGGTACGGCAGGTCCGTCACTGCGTGCTCCGTGGCGGGTTCGCCGTCACCGCGGTCGGGACCGTCCCGGCCGGGGCCAGCATCATCGCGCTGGCCGGCGCCAGCGCGATGCCGCGATCCTGCAGGCCGTTCGCCCAGATCTGCACGCGCTGCAGCGTGACCGGCCGCACCGCTCCGGCCAGCCCCAGCGCGCTGCCCTTTTCGCGCGCGATCTGCTCGAGGAGCGTCAGCTTGGCGTCGATCTCGGTGCGCACCGGTGGCTCGTCGATCACCACGTCGACCGAGCGGTTCCATATCCACGGCAACGGCTCCGCGCCGGGGCGCGGGTCGATGTAGAACAGGCCGCGGGCGGCGAGGACGCGCAGCATCGCGTCGAACGGGCCCTTGTCGTTGGCGAAGCGCTCGCCCCGCAGGGTGCTGAGCGCGCCAGTGGTGCCGGCGTAGCCCGCGATGCGGCCGAGCGCCCAGTCCAGCCGCGCGGTGTTCACCGACGCCGTTCCGCCGGTCAGCAAGGCGTGGTCGCCGGCGTCGTTCTGCGGGTAGCCCTGCGGCTCCAGCGGCAGCGACAGCAGGAACTCGTGGCCGCCGGTGCGCGCCAGGTCGAGCAGCCGGTCCGGATGGGTCGAATACGGCGAGAACGCCAGCGTCACGCCGCCGGGCAGAAGCCGGATCGCCTCGTAGCTGTCGCCCTCGCTGGTGCCGAGGCCGGCGAAGACGAGTCCCACGCGGGGGCGGCGGTTGCTGCTGTCGAAGCCGCGCGCATAGGCCTGCATCGGCGCGCGCCCGTCCGCCGAGATCATCGGCAGCATGGCGACCGCGTCGTCGGGCGAGCGTTGCAGGAGCGCCGGATCGGGCGCCGCGATCGGGCCGGGGCGATCGCTGCCGGGCCGGATCGGGGCCTGAACCGGAGGCTGCGGCGGCGGCACGGTCGCCGGGGTTGTCGCCGGCGGTGTTGCCGGAGTTGCCGCTTGCGTTGTTGCCGCCGTTGCTGCGGGCGCCGGTGGCGTCGGCGCTGGCATCTGCGTCGGCGTGGGTGTCGCCACCGCGGCAGCCTGCGGCGGCGGCTGTGCGGTCTCCGCGGATGCGGCGGCCTGCGGAGCGGCCGCCGGCGGCGCCGCGGCGGGCTGGGTCGGCGCTGCCGGCGGGGCCTCGGCCGGCGGCGTGGCCGGCACCGTCTGGGTGAAGGCGCTCGCCGGTGCCGCCGCCTCCGGCGGTGGCGCGGCGGCGACGTGCGGTCGCGGCGGACCGAGCGTCTGCAACACGATCGCGCCGCCTACCACGACGGCGATCACGACGACCCAGAATGCGTAGAGCAGCCGGACCAGTGTCCGCCGTGCGCCGCTCCCGTTCATGCCCCCCCTGTTCCGGCCGTGGAGGCCGTCAGTCTGCCGACGCCCTCCGGAGTCCCGCCATCGACCGTGCGATCACCAGCGCCTGCTGGAGCTGGAAATCGGTCTCGGGCTTGGCCGGGTCGAAGGTCGGCCAGCCCTCGGGCGGTTTGCCCGGGATGTCCTTGACGATCGGCGGCAGGTCGGTGCGCGGCGGCGGCGGCTGTTGCGTCGTGCCGCCCTGGTTGGTCAGCGTGTGGTTCAGGTCCGCCTCGCGCTCCGGCCCGAAATGCGGCGTGTCGGTGCGGCTCTCCTCGACCTTCACGTCGGGCGAGATGCCGAGGCCCTGGATCGAGCGGCCCGACGGCGTGTAGTAGCGCGCCGTCGTCAGCCGCATCGCGCCGTTGCCGGGTAGCGGAATGACCGTCTGCACCGAGCCCTTGCCGAAGCTGCGGGTGCCGACCACCACCGCGCGGTGGTGGTCCTGCAAGGCGCCGGCGACGATCTCGCTGGCCGAGGCCGAGCCGTTGTTGATCAGCAGCACGATCGGCAGGCCGTCGGCGATGTCGTTGCCCTTGGCGTTCCAGCGCTGGCTGTCCTCGGGGTGGCGCGCGCGCGTGGACACGATCTCGCCCTGCGACAGGAAGTCGTCGCTCACCGCGACCGCCTGGTCGAGCAGGCCGCCCGGGTTGTTGCGCAGGTCGAGCACGATCGCCCTCAGCTTGTCGCCCGACGCCTGCTTGAGCCTGCGCAGCGCCGCCTTCAGGCCGCTGTCGGTTTCCTCGTTGAAGCTGGTCAGGCGGATGTAGGCGATGTCGCCCTGCTCCAGGTGATCCTTGACCACCTGGATGTGGATGATCTCGCGCTGCATCGTCAGCTCGAGCGGCTTGTCGCTGCCTTCGCGCCGGATGGTCAGCGCGATCCTGCTGTTCGGCGGGCCGCGCATGCGGTCGACCGCCTCGTTCAGCGTCAGGCCCTGCACGGTCTTGCCGTCCAGCGCCACGATCAGGTCGCCCGCCTTGACGCCCGCGCGGCTGGCCGGGGTGTCGTCGATCGGGCTTATGACCTTGATGTAGCCGTTGTCCTGCGTGACCTCGATGCCGAGGCCGCCGAACTCGCCGCGGGTCTGCACCTGCATGTCGCGGAAGGCGCGCGCGTTCATGTAGTTGCTGTGCGGGTCGAGCCCGGTGAGCATGCCGTTGATCGCGTTCTCGATCAGGTCGCGGTCGTTGACCGGCTCGACGTATTCGCCGCGCACCCGTTCGAACACGTCGCCGAACAGCGTCAGCAGCCGGTAGGTGTCGGCCCGGTCGCTGTCCTGCGCGAAGGCCGCCGCCACGCCGAGATGCCGGCCCATCCAGCTGCCGGCGGGGCCCACCGCATAGGGCGCGGCCACCCCGGCCAGGAACACCGCACCGAGCAGCAGGCGTTTGCGCGAGCGCAGGATCCCGCGCTGCGGGTTGGAAGTCGAAGGCATCATCCAGATTTCCTCTCGCGCCCGCGGCGCAGCTCAAGCTTCTGCAAACGGCTCAACAATCGGGTCAGTATGCCCTGCCGTCCATAGCGGATTTTCTTAATGTGGCGAGAGGTTTTCAGCCCTGCGCCCGCAGGTAGGGGGCGGGGTCGACCGGCTGCTCGCCCCGTCGCAGCTCGAAATACAGCGTCGGGCGCCCCGCGGAAGGCTCGGCGCGCGGGTTCCAGTCGGGCATTTCGCCCACCGGCTCGCCGGCGGCGAGCGCCGCACCCGGCTGCACATCCAGGCGTTGCATGCCTGCCAGCACCACGTGCACGCCGCCGCCGCAGTCCAGGATGACGAGCTGGCCGTAGCTGCGGAACGGGGCGGCGAACACCGCCCGCCCGGCGCAGGGGGCGACGACCCGGGCGAGGGGGGCCGCCCGCCAGGAGATCCCCGTCGCCGCCCCGGCCGGGGTGGCGTCGCCCCAGTGGCTGACGATGCTGCCCGCGACCGGCGCGGTGAACAGGCCCGCGGCCGGCCGGGCCGCCGCCTCCTGGGTGCGCCCGGCGTCGTGGCGGTCGGGTTCATGACGGTCGGGGTGGTCGACCTGGGTCAGCACGCCCTGCAGGGTCCCGGCCTTGGCGGCATCGTCGGCGGCGCGGCGCGCCGCGGCGGCGGCGGCGTTCTCGGCGGCGGTGCGGGTGCTCGCGGCCTCGGCGAGCTGCCGGTCGAGGTCGGCCGCGAGCCGCGCCTGCGCCGACTGGGCCTGCGCGAGGCGTGGCGCCTCGGCCTGCTCGGCGCGCGTGAGGTCGGCGATCCGCGCCTCCTCGGCGCGCAGGGCGGCGGCGTCGCGCTCCAGCCCGGCGGCGAGGCCGCGCAGCACGAGCACGGCGCGCAGCGCCCGGTCGGCCGGCTGGGGGACGGCGAGCATGGTCTCGGCCGGATACAGCGACACCCGCTCGATCAGCGGCAGCAGCGGCGCCATCTCGGCCGAGCGCGCCGCCAGCGCCGCCTCGGCCGCCGCGCGGTCGCGGACCCGGGCGGCGATCCGTTCGGCCGAGGCGTCGGTGGCGATCTCGGCCTGGCGCAGGCGGGCGGCGGCGGCGACGCGCTGCTCGGCCAGCGCGTGTTCCTGGGCGGCGGCCGCCTTCGCCGCGGCGGCCTTGCTGGCTGCGTCGTTGGCGGCGCGGTCCCGCTCGGCCTGCGCGGCCCGGTGCCCGGCGGGGTCCGGGTCGGGCGTGCGATGCCGCTCGGCCGCCTGCACGCAGACGGCCGGGACCAGCAGCACGGCAGCGACGGCCAGCGCCCGCATGGGCTCGGTGCTAGGCGGCGCTTCGTGGGCGGGGCAAGCGCCACGGCCCGAGGGAGACGTCGCCGGGCCGGCATCGGCCTGATGGCTGCGCCTGCGCCGTTTGGTGCGCCCCGGCCGGCGTTGGTCGGGCGGCCCTCCGTCGCCTGGCTCGCGCTCCTCGGGATGAGGGATTTCGGGCGCGGGTTGGGCCGGGGTGGCGCGTCTTGGGAACGGAATGCACCAGCGGCCGGCGCCGATTTTGATCCCGGTATCCGTGGCGTGCGGGTGCGGAAGCGTGCGCCCTGGCGTGGGCGCGGCTGCTGCGGCGGGCTCCGGTTCGGCCGCGCGATGGAGGCGTGCGCGCCGGGTTTTCCGTCCGACATCGTTCCGGTCGCGCGACAGCGCGAGGTCGCGTTTGTGGTCGCGGCGCTTCTGGGTGTCATGCCGCAGCTTGCGGACGTGGGCGTGGACGAGTTTGGCCTCCGCCTCGCGGCGGCCGACGATGAACCACGGGGCGGGCCAGGCGGCGCGCCTGGCACGCCATCGCGCCCAGCCGAGGGATTGCAGGATGGCGGGCGGCGGGGCGGCGGCCGGCCGGTCGGCGCGATGGGCACGGCGTTGCGCCTGGTATTGGCCGCGCGCGGCGAGCAGCCGGACGGCCGCGCGGGTGGCGCGCCGGTGGAGCCGGCATTCGGCCTTCCAGTCGCCGCGGCGGGCGTCCAGCAGGAGCTTGCGGGCATCGGCGCAGCTCTCGCACCGGTACTGCTCGCCGCGTCGCTCGCACCAGGCGTGTGCGTCGCGATGACCGCTCGGCCGTTTGAACAGGCGGCTGGCGACGGGGCGGTCCCGGCAGAACGCATCCTGCACGATCTCGACGCGGAAGATGCGTTCGCGATCGTGCGCCTTGATGTCGGGTTCGGGGGCTGGCGGGGGCTGGTTTGGGTGGCCGCGTCCCGGGCGCGTACGGGGTGGCGTGGGCGAGGCCCTGATAGAGTCGGACGAGACGGGCGGGCAGCCAGCGCAGGACGCGTCCGGGGCAATCGGCGGGGTATTCGGCGGCGCCGGGCTGCCTGCGGCGTCCGGTGCGGGTGGTCGGGCCCGGATGCGGATCGGCCGGGGCCGGCGGTGCGGCCGGGGCGGGCGGTGCGACGGGCGCGGACGCGGTTTTGAGGCAGGCGTAGGCCTCGGCTGCGCGGGCGCAGGCTTCCGCCGAGCGGCGGCGCCGCTGCTCATAGGTTTGGAAGATCTGTTCCCAGAGCGACCGCGCCCGCGGACGCGGCTCCGCCGTCCCGTTTGCGTGGCCGGAGCCAGCGGGGTCGGAGGCGTCGTTCGGTGCGGCGTCGTCCACACACATACGGCTGGTCTAGGACGGGGTGCCAACAGCGGCAAGAATTATTTCTTAGACGCCGGGGCGCGCGCCTATACCCAAGTCTGAGAGAGTGCGACTCACCTCGTCATCGCGAGCCGCCGCTTGGCGGCGTGGCGATCCAGGGCCGCGCGGCAGGCGTTTGTCACGCGGCCCTGGATCGCCACCCGCCACGCCTTCGGCTCGCGGTCGCGATGACGAGTGAATGGGGGGAGGCGTTCGCAGAAGGCGTCCTGCACAATCTCGACGCGGAAGATGCGCTCCCGGTCGTGCGGCGGCGACGCCGATGACCGCCCAGGAAATGGGCGCCGGTAGTGCGAGCTGCTGGCCCTCCCCGTTTGTGCTATAATCCCGCAATGGATCGCGACGCCGCCATTGCCACGCTCAAAGCGCACGAGGCCGAATTGAAGCAGCTCGGCGTGGAGCACCTTTACCTGTTCGGCTCAACCGTGCGGGGGGAGGCGCGTGAGGATTCTGACATCGATCTGTTCTTCGACTACAAGCGCGGCACGTTCGGCCTTTACGAGCTCATGGACGTGAAGGAAGCCGCCGCCCGCATCCTCGGCCGCAAGGCCGACATCATGACGCGCGACAGCATCCACAAGGCTCTGCGCGCGCGCGTCGAAGACGAGGCTATCCCCGTTTTCTGATGGTACGGCGCTCCATAACCCTGCGGCTTGATGACATGATCGAGGCTTCGGAGCGCGTTCGGGAGGTGCTGGGCGATCTGTCACTCGATGCCTTCGAAGGCGATTGGCAGCGGCAGTGGCTCGTGCAGCGCGGGATCGAGATCATCTCCGAAGCCAGCCGTCACTTGCCTGACGATTTGAAAGCGCGTCAGCCACACATTCCGTGGAGGAAGGTCGCCGGGATCGGCAACATTCTGCGCCACGGCTACGAAGACATTGCCGCACCGGTTCTCTGGAAGCTTGTTCGTGAAGACCTTCCGCAGCTTGAACGCGCGTGCCGTGAAGAATTGGCGACGGAGCAAACCCACGAACAGCGATGACCGTCAAGGAAATCGGTACCTGCCGCAGCTAGCTGCAGGGCGGATGGAGTGAAACTCAGGACGGCCTCGACGTCACCGGATGGTCACCTCGACTCTCCGGTTGAGCGGCTCGGCGACCCCGGGCGGGCGCTTTACCCGCGGATTGTTGGCGCCATGATACTCGACCGACATGATGTCGCGACTGACGCCGGCGGTGACCAGCGCGTCCCGGATCAGCTCGGCACGCCGGCGCGACAGGGTTTCGTTTTCGGCTGCCGTGCCCGTGGCGTCGGCGTGGCCCGAGATGCTGATGTCGGCGTTCGGCGTGGCGCGAGCCGCCGCGATCGCCGCCTCCTCGTCGCCGCGCGATTTCGGGTCGAGAACCGCCTGGTCGTTGAGGAAATACAGCACGAAGATCTTCGGCGCCCGCGGCGTGGCCGCGACGGTGTCCGCGAAGGCGCGGTCGACGTCCTTCTGGTCGGCGATGAACGGCTTGCCCAGGGGGTGGCCCGGCCCGGTGGCGACCGCAGCCAGAGAACGATCGAGTTCCACCGCGCCGCCCGTATTGCGGACGATGACCTTTCCGGTCGACCCTGTCTCGTCAGGCACCAGGACAACGACATTCGCCGGCAGCCCGCAGCTCGCCAGCAGCGCGCACAGCAGCCAGGCGACACCGCGTGAACGCGAGCCGGGCGGCGGTATGGTCCAGCTCATCCTAGTCGTCCGCCCGCACGAGGAAGCGTGTGCCGCGTACCGCGATGGTGGCACCCGGCGTTTCAACCGACATCGAATCCGGCGCCAGCTTCGCGGTCAGGCCGGAGATGTACTCCAGCGATCCGTGCAGGAGGCGGAGCACGAACCCATAGCGCGGCACGGCCGGCTCGAAGACGAATTTCGACAGCTCCAGCCGGCTGTTCGGACCGAGCGCCACGCGGGTGTTGTCGCGAAACGTGACGCCCACCTCGCCGTCGTCCCCGGTTTCGAGCAGGTCCGCCTGCTGCAGCGCCATGCCAACCGACGCAGGCAGGATCGCCCCGTGGCGATGCACCGTCGCCGTGCCGGTGACCACCTTGATGTACCCGACGGCCATCTCCTCGGCGCCGGCCGGGGTGATCGGCATCAAGGCGACGAGCGCCAGGATCGTCAGGACGGATAGCACCGTGGCACGCAAGCCGGCGCGGCTCATGGGCGGCTCCTGCAACGACAGGCCGACATCTCCAGCACACTCCTCTACGGCGGTGAATCGATCAAGCAGGTTCGTGCGCTACGTCTCGCGTCCAGCAGCGCCTCGAACCGGCGGCACAAAGCGGGCATCTGATACGGCTTGTAGATGATCTCGAATCCATCCTGTCGCGTCTCGATCCCGGTTTCGCTGTAGCCGGTGGTCAGCAGCACCGGCAGGTCGGGCCGCTCGACGCGAAGGCGCTCGGCCAGCTCGTATCCGCTCATGCCGCCCGGCATCACGACGTCGGTGAAGACGAGATCGGTCCCGCCTCCGTCGCCGATCATCGCAAGCGCCGCAACGGCATCGCGGGCGATGCGCACCCTGTATCCGAAATTCGGCAGCGACGTGGCGAGCAGATTGGCGATGTCGCGGTTGTCCTCGACAACGAGTACGGTTGCGGAACCGTGCCCCGTGGTCTGATCCGGTGTCAGGGCCGGGATCGGCGCGGCGACCGTGACTGCGGGAAGGAAAAGCCGCACCGTCGTGCCCGCTCCCGCGGCGCTGTCGATCGTGACCGAGCCGCCCGACTGGTTCGCGAAGCCGTGCACCTGGCTCAGCCCTAGCAGCCTGTCGGAGTTAAGCACAAACCACGAACAAATCGGAGATTTCTTT
>DATEQV010000448.1:0-30250 GCA_035272265.1 Acidisphaera sp.
ACACCGCGATCACCAGCCCGTCGACGCAGCCGACGAACCACGCGTCCCGGCTGTCCTGCGTGGTGCCGGTCTTGCCGGCGACGGCATGGCCCGAGACCGCCGCTAGATGCCCGCTGCCGTCGGTCACCACGGCACGCAGCATGCGCGCCATCTCCTCGGCCTGCTCCGGCTCGATGACGCGCCCCGGCGGCGGTTTCGCGAGGGTGGCCGCGCGGCCGTCGATCTGCGCGCCCTCGATCCCGTACGGCGCCACCCGCATGCCGCCGTTGAAGAAGGCCGCATAGGCGGACGCCAGCTCCAGCACACCCACCTCGCCGGTGCCCAGCGCCAGCGACGCATTGTCCGGCAGCTTGTCGGCGATGCCGAGTCGGTGCGCCGTCGCCGCCACCGCGCGCGGCCCGCCGTTCTGCAGCAGCAGCCGCACCGAGACGGTGTTGATCGACTCCGCCAGCGCCTGCTCCAGCGTCACGTCGCCCCTGAAACGGCGGTCGAAGTTCTCCGGGCTCCAGTTGCCCACACGGATCGGCGCGTCGGTGACGACGTCGTCCGGCGTGCGTCCGTTCTCCAGTGCTGTCAGCCAGACGAACGGCTTGAACGCCGAGCCCGGCTGCCGCCGCGCCAGCACCGCGCGGTCGTACGGACTGCTGCGGTAATCCCGCCCGCCCACCATCGCGCGCACCGCACCCGTCTGCGCATCCAGCGCCACCACCGCACCCTGCCCGGCATCCGCCGCGAGGCCCGGCCCGTCCAGCGTGGCCGTCAGCGCACGCTCGGCGATCGCCTCCAGCCTAGGGTCGAGCGTCGTCCGCAGCACGGCATCGGCGTTCGGCGGTACGACGCTCGGCGCCTCGTCGGACACCCAGTCGGCGAACCAGCTCGCGGCCGACGCCGGACGCGGCGCGAACGCGATCGCGGCGCTCGCCTCCTGCGCCTGTGCGGCGGTGATGGCGCCGGTGTCCGCCATTGCCGCCAGCACCGCGCGCGCGCGCGCCGCCGCCGCGTTCGGGTCGGTGCGCGGATTGAACCGCGACGGCGCGCGCGGCAGCCCTGCCAGCACCGCCGCCTGCCACAGCGACACGTGCCGGGCGGAGATTCCGAAATACACCTTCGCCGCCGCGTCGACGCCCCACGTGCCGGCGCCGAGATAGACGCGGTTGAGCCAGATCTCGAGGATCTCGCGCTTGCTGAAGTGCTGCTCCAGCCATAGCGTCAGCAGCAGTTCCTGCACCTTGCGCCGCAGCGTGCGCGCGTTCGACAGGAACAGCGTCTTGGCGACCTGCTGCGTGATGGTCGATCCGCCCTGCACGACGTGGCCTGCGCGCAGATCGACCCACGCGGCGCGCAGCATGCCGACGATGTCGATGCCGGGATGCGACCAGAAGCGCCGGTCCTCGATCGCCACGGCGGCTTCGGGCAGGTAGGCCGGCATGTCCGACAGGCGCAGGCTGTCGCCCACCACGTCGCCGTAGGTGGCGATCACGCCGCCGCCGTGGTCCTCGATCGTCAGGCTCGGGCGGCGCGCCGCGTCGAGTGCCGATTCCGGCCGTGGCAGGTCCCAGGCGCAGACGACGACGAAGCCGCCGAGCGCCACGCCGCCCCAGATTGCGGCGATGACGGCCCAGCGGAACAGCCGCCAGCGCAGCCGGGCGCGAGGACGCGGCACGGGCGTGGCAATGGGCGGAGGCGCCGGACGCGAGGGCGGCGTCGGCGGCCAGGGCCGGTTGGCGGTGCGGTAGAGGCGCGGCACGACGCCCTGCTTAGCCGCTCGCGTCGCGTCGGGGGAATGCCGCGCTTGCCCGCCCCTGCCGGCGCCGCGACACTGAAGCGACCACACGGAGACGACGCCGATGAAGGGTACTTTCATAGACGCGAGCGACGCGCTCGCCGAGGTGTTCGCGCGCATGCGCCAGCCGGGCGATCCGCCCTGCGACGTCAACGAAGAGGCAGACGTTCCGGCCGACGCGCTGCCGACCCTGCTCGCCGGCTACGACTACGTCATCGACGACCACACCGCGCTGCCGACCGAGACGATGCGCCAGATCGCCGGGCTGAAGCATGTCGTGTTCCTCGGCACCGGCGCGCGCAGCTACATGGACCCTGAGGCGCTCGCCGCACTCGGCATCACGGTGCACACGATCAAGGGCTACGGCGACACCGCGGTCGCCGAGCACGCGATCGCGCTGATGTGGGCGGCCGCGCGCGGGCTCGCCTCGATGGACCGCGCGATGCGCGACGGCCAATGGCTGCGCACCGAAGGGGTGCAGCTCACCGGCAAGACGATCGGTCTGCTCGGCTTCGGCGGCATCGCCTCGGAGGTGGCGCGCATCGCCGGCGGCGGCGGCATGCGGGTGATCGCCTGGAACCGCACGAAGCGGACCGCGCCCGGTGTCACGTTCGTCGACCTCGACACGCTGCTCGCGGAAAGCCACGTGCTGTCGATCCACCTGCTGCTGAACGATGACACGAGAGGGTTCCTGTCGGCGCAGCGCCTCGCCCGGCTCCGCCCCGGCGCAATCCTGGTGAACACCGCGCGGGGTGCATTGGTCGACGAGGCCGCGATGATCGCCGCCCTGCGCAGCGGCCGGCTGGCGCATGCCGCGCTGGACGTGTTCGACGTCGAGCCGTTGCCCGCCGGCCAGGAGCTGACCACACTGCCCAACGTGACGCTGTCGGCGCACAGCGCCTTCCGCACGCCCGAGGCGAGCGACACGCTGATCCGCCGCGCCCTGGACATCGCCAAATCCGTGGCTAAGGGATAGCCCCACGCCCGCCTGGCGGAACGGTAGACGCAGCGGACTTAAAATCCGCGGCCAACGGCGTGGGGGTTCGAGTCCCCCGGCGGGCAGATCGCGCCTAACGCCGGCGCCAGGCCTGCGTGCGCCGGTCTACCAAGCCGCCGACGCCAACCTGGCACAGCTTCAGCATCGTCGTGGCCGCGAGGATGGTCACCGCCATCGCCGCCGCCGCCGACGCCTGACCCGCCTCGTCCATCTGCACTACCGCCACCGACGCGGGCTTGGTGTCCGGCCCGTACAGGAAGATCACCGCGGACACCGTCGTCATCGCGTTGACGAACAGATAGACCAGGATGTCGAGGATCGCCGGCAGGCAGATCGGCACGGTCACGCGCAGGAACGTCCGCCAGATCGGCACGCGCAGCGACGCGGTCACCGCCTCGAACTCGGGATCGAGCTGGCGGATCGCCGTCTTCGCCGTCAGATGGCACACCGTGTAGAAGTGCGTCATCGAGTTCAGCACCAGGATCCCCAGTGTTCCGTAGAGGAACGTCAGCGGATTCAGCGGATCGTTGAAGAACAGGATGTACGCCAAGCCCAGCACCAGCCCCGGCACCGCGAGCGGGATGGTGATGAAGAAGCGCAGGATGCCGATCAGCGGCCCCTGCTTCGGCCCGCGCTCCAGGATGTAGGCGACGACGAACACCACCGTGGTGCCGAACACCGCCGTCCAGGTGGCCATCCGCACCGACACCCAGAACGACGACCAGCCGGACCCGTCGAAGCGGGCGAAATCGTAGTTCGCCCAGGTCAGCGACAGGTTGTACGGCCAGAACTTGATCAGCGATCCCCAGATCGCCACGCCGACGATCCCCAGCAACAGGCCGGCCACGATCGCGCACAGCACCAGCAGCGGCACGTCGCGCCGCGCGCGCGGCTTGGGCACATAGGGCACCGCACGGCCGGTCAGCGACCCGGACTGCTTGCCTTGCGCCCAGCGCTCCAGCAGGAACGCGCCGACCGCGGGCAGCAGCAGCACGACGCCGACCACCGCGCCCATGTTGAAGTTGTGCAGCCCGACGACCTGTTTGTACACGTCGGTCGCCAGCACGTTGAACGAGCCGCCGATCACCTTCGGGATGCCGAAGTCGGTGACCACCAGCGTGAACACCACGACCGACGCCGATACCAGACCGAACCGTGCGCCCGGCAGCGTCACAGTGCGCAGGATGCGCGAGCGCGACGCCTTCAGCACCTCCGCCGCCTCGTACAGCCGCGCGTCGGCCATGCCGAGGGCGACGCTCAGGATCAGGAAGGCGTGCGGAAACGTGTAGAACACCTGCGCCGTCACGATGCCGCCCGGTCCGTAGATCGAGCCGCCGCCCAGCAGCCAGCGCAGCATGCCCTGGTTGCCGAACAGGTAGATCAGCGCCAGCGCCGGCAGCAACGACGGCGCGAGGACCGGGACCAGCGCGATGGCGCGCAGCAGCGGCTTGCCGGGGATGCACGACCGCATGATCGCGTAGGCGAAGGCGAACGCGGTCGGCACCACGATGATCGCCGTGATCGCCGCCGTCCACACGCTGTTCCAGATCGACGACAGCAGCGCCGGCGTCGTGACATACGAAACGTAGTTGGCGAGCCAGACGAACTCTCCATCATGGCCCTCGAAGCTGCGCAGGAACAGCATCGCGAGCGGCAGCACGAGCGCGCACAGCAGGAACAGCGTCGCCAGCCACAGGCCGATCCGCATCCGCTTCTCGTCGGCGGAGGCGACGATCCTGACCGGCGGAATGGGACCGAGTCGGGGCGCGAGAGGTGCCGCGAGCGTGTCAGCCATCGGCGGGGAAGACCATCACCCGCTCGGGAGGAATGCCGACCGGCACGCTGCTGCCCTCGGCAAGCCCATCCCGATGCACGCGATCCGACGGGATGTCGGCCGTCAGCGCCAGCGATCCCAGATCCAGGCTCAGCCGGCAGACCGGGCCGAGATACTCGATGCTGGCGACCAGCGCCTGCGGGCCGTGGACGCCGGCGGCGACATCGACATCCTCGGGCCGGATCAGCACACGCACGGCGGTGCCTTGCGTCATCGTCCGGGCCGACGCCGCCTCCAGCCGCACCCCCTTGGCATCGACCAGCCCGCCCGGCTGCACGACGGCATCGAAGGCCGAGCTGCGCCCGATGAAGTTGGCGACGAACGCGGTGCGCGGCGCGCGGTAGATCTCCTCCGGCGTGCCGATCTGCTCGATCCGGCCCTTGCTCATCACGACCAGCCGGTCGGACACCGACAGCGCCTCTTCCTGGTCGTGCGTGACCATGATCGTCGTCACGCCGAGGCGGCGCTGCAGCGCACGGATCTCGGAGCGCAGATGCAGGCGCACGATCGCGTCCAGCGCCGACAGCGGCTCGTCGAGCAGCAGCAGCCCCGGCTCCGATGCCAGCGCCCGCGCGAGTGCGACGCGCTGTTGCTGCCCGCCCGACATCTGCGCCGGATACTTCTTCGCGTGCTCGCCCAGGCCGATCAGGCCGATCAGCTCGGCCACCCGCTGCTTCCGGCGCGCAGCCGGCCACAGCGGGCCGCGCAGCCCGTAGCCGATGTTCTCCTCGACCGTCATGTTCGGGAACAGCGCGTAGGACTGGAAGACGATGCCGAAATCGCGCTGCGTCGTCGGCAGCCCGGTGATGTCCTTCCCCGCCTGGATGATGCGCCCGCTGGTCGCCGGATCGAGCCCGGCGATGGCGCGCAGCAGCGTCGTCTTGCCGCAGCCCGACGGGCCGACGAAGGAGACGAACTCGCCCGCGTCGATGGTCAGCGACACGTCCTCAAGGGCGACGAAGTCGCCGAACATCTTGCCGACCCGTTCGACGACGAGATACGGCGTGCCGGGCTGCGGCGGCACGGCGGCGGCTGCCGCGGACCGGGGTGCCGGAAGCGTTGCCGCGGTGGTTATGGCACGGCCTCCCTCAGTTCCGCGGGGCGGACTTGGTGTCGAACTTCGCGGACCATTGGGCCAGGATGTCGGCCCGCTGCGCCGCCAGCGCGTTGAAGTCGAGGTGGGCGAGCCGCTTGATGAAGTCGTCCGGGTATCCCTCGACGCTCGGCTCGACGCCGGGCAGCGCCAGCAGCGCGTAGAACTTGCCGTACAACTTGGCGGCGTCGGCGGTCACGGCGAAATCGGCCAGCCGCTGCGCCGCCTCGAGCTTGCTCGTGCCCTTGACGATCGCCGTGCCCTCGAGGTCGTAGCCCACACCGTCGGTCGGCACGATGATGTCGATCGGCGCGCCCTGGTTCTTCAGTGTCACCGCGCGCATGTCGAGCCCGATGCCGGCGGCATACTCGCCGCGCGCGGCGTTGGTGCACGGCGCGGAGCCGGAGTGCAGGTAGACGGCGATGTTGTCGTTGAGCTTCGACATGAAGTCCCACGCCTTGTCGCTGCCCATCTCGCCGATCCAGCCGGCGATCGTCAGGAAGCCCGTGCCCGACGAGTTCGGGTTCGGCATGACGATCTGGTTGCGGAACGCCGGGTTCAGCAGGTCCACCCATTGCACCGGCGTCGGCAGGTTCTTCTGCTTGGCGAGCACGGTGTTGAAGCAGATCGCCGAGGCGAAGGCGTCCATGCCCGTCCAGGTCATCGGCGACCGCTCGGAGCGGAAGTTCTCGCGCAGCTTGTCCGCACCCACCGGGGTGTAGGGCTGCAGCATGTCCTGCCCCTGCAGCTGCAGGATGCTGAACACCGACAGGCCCCAAATCACGTCGGCACGGGGATTGGCCTTCTCCGCCAGCAGGCGCGCGGTGATCACGCCGGTGCTGTCACGCACCCAGGCGATCTCGATGTCCTTCAGCGCCGCCTCGGCCGCCTGCTTGAACGGCTGCAGCTGCTCGTTCTCCAGCGCGGTATAGACGGTCAGACGGGTTCTGGTCTGGGCCAAGGCCGGCAAAGCCAGCAAGCACACGGCGAGCGTCAACAGCAGGCGGCGCATGGCGACCCCTCACGCTTTTGCGGCCGCGAAAGGTAACGCCGACGAGCTCACGCGTCCGTGAACATTCCGCGGCGGAATGATTGCAGTTCGGGTGTCGCCGACAGCCGCTCCCGGCGGGCGGCCCAAGACGCGGTCAGGCGTAGTCGCCCGCCAACCTGCTTTTCTGCTGCTTGTCGGGCCCGAAGTTCTCCGGCGAGAGCCACGCCTCGTAACCGGGCTTCAACCGTGCCCAGTCGCCGTCGGTCATCGCGAACCACGCCGAGTCCCGGTTCTGGCCCTTGACCACCATGTGCTGGCGGAACACGCCCTCGAAGGTGAAGCCGAAGCGCTGCGCGGCACGCTTGGACGGCTCGTTGAGGTTGTTGCACTTCCACTCGAAACGCCGATACCCGAGCGTGTCGAAGACGTAGCCGGCGAACAGGTAGAGCGCCTCGGTGACCACGCGGGTGCGCGCAATCGCCGGGCCCCACAAGATGTTGCCGATCTCGATGACGCCATGCTCGGGGACAATCCGCATCAGGGCCTGACGGCCCTCGGCCCGCCCGGTCTCCCGGTCGATGACCGCGAAGAACAGAGGGTCGGCGGAACCCGCCGCCTTCTCGAGCCACGCCAGCATGGCCGCGCGATCGGCCGGGGGCTCGTCAGGCAGATAGCGGAAGCGGTCCTCGGCCCCGGGCTGGCTGGCGGAGGCGAGCAGGTCCGGACCGTGCCGCACCGGATCGAGCGGCTCCAGCCGCGCGTAGCTGCCATCGAGGGTAACGCGGTCCGGGCGGGGCACGCCCTTCCAGTTGCGAAGGTCCATGTTGTCTCGTTCCCCGCAGTCTCCGCAGATCAGGCGTAGTCGCCCGCCACCGTCACGTCCTTGTGGCGATCCGACGCCACGCGATTGAGCGGCAGCGACACGATTACGGCGACCGCGATGTTCATCGCCACCGAAGACAGCGCGATGAAGCAGGGTACGGTGGTGCCGAACAGGTGCAGCGGGTAGATCGCCACCTTGAACTGGTTCTCCGCCGCCATCCAGGTACCGGTGCCGATCCCCGCCGCCCAGCCCATCAGCAGCGCCCAGCCGTTGAAGAAGCGGGTGTAGGCGCCGATCAGCACCGACGGCAGGATCTGGATGATCCAGATGCCGCCCAGAAGCTGCAGTTGCAGCGCATACGGCACGTCGATGGCGAAGACGAACAGCAGCGCGCCGACCTTGACCACCAGCGACGCTAGCTTGGCAACCTGGCTCTCCTGTGCGTCGGTGCAGGCCGGGTTGATGAACTCGCGGTAGATGTTGCGGGTGAAGATGTTGGCGGTGGCGATCGACATGATCGCGGCCGGCACCAAGGCGCCGATGGCGATCGCCGCGAACGCGATGCCCACGAACCACGACGGGAACGACGCCATGAACAGCGCCGGGATCGAGAAGTTGTTGCCGTACTGCTTGAAGCCCGCGGCGAACGTCGGGTCCTTGGACAGCCCGAGTGCGACCGCCATGAACCCCAGCAACGCCAGGAAGCCGAGCACCAGCGAATAGGCCGGCAGGATCGCGGCGTTGCGCCGGATCACCCGACCGCTCGACGAGCTCAGGATCGCCGTGAAGCTGTGCGGATACAGGAACAGCGCCAGCGCCGATCCCAGCGCCAGTGTCGCATACGCCGCGTACTGGCCGAGCGACGATCCGTCCGGCGGCGGCGGTGCGAGCAGCAGCTTGTTGACGTCGACCGCGTTGAACACCGCGCCATAGCCGCCGAGCTTGATCGGCACCACGATGATCGCCGCGAACACGGTGACGTAGATCAGCACGTCCTTGACGATCGCGATCATCGCTGGCGCGCGCAGACCGGCCGAGTAGGTGAACGCGGCCAGGATGACGAAGGCGATGATCAGCGGCACGTCGCCGGACAGGCCCGTGGTGTCGAAGCCCAGGCCGCCGATCACCACCTGCATGCCGACGAGTTGCAACGCGATGTAGGGCATCGTCGCGAAGATCCCCGTCGCCGCCACCGCCAGCGCCAGCCAGCGGTTGCCGAAGCGTCCGCGCACGAAATCGCTCGACGTCACGTAGCCGTGCCGGTGCGCCACCGCCCACAGGCGGGGGAACACGACGTACAGGATCGGATAGACCATGATCGTGTACGGCACGGCGAAGAAGCCGATCGCACCCGCGCCGAACATCAGCGCCGGCACCGCGATGAACGTGTAGGCGGTGTACAGGTCGCCGCCGAGCAGGAACCACGTGATGAGCGTGCCGAACCGCCTTCCGCCCAGCCCCCACTCATGCAGCTGCGTCAGGTCGCCGCGCTTCCACCGGCTGGCGACGAAGCCCAGCACGGTGACGAAGACGAACAGCAATACGAAGACGGTCGTCGCGACGGTGTCCATGATCCGCTCGCCCCGCCCTCAGTGCTCGATCCGGTAGACGATGCCGATGACAACCGTTCCCAGCACCACCCACAGCAACTGCCACCAGTAGAAGAACGGCACGCCGAAGATCTTCGGCTCGATCGAGTTGTAGAAGGGCACCCAGAGCACCGCCACGAACGGCGCCAGGAGCAGCAAACGCGCCCAGCTTGCGCGCGCGCCGGTCTTTTCCTTGTTGTCCATGTCGCCCTCCCGTCACACGCGACTAATAGAAAACGCGACGTGGGTAAACGGGTGAGACGGGTTGGGCCGCGTCGACGGCGGGGTCAGGCGGCGAGGCGCGGCGGCTCGTTCTGCTGCTCAGCCACCCGGTCGGCGAACTTGCGCTGCCGCCACTGTATCAGCCGCCAGCCGGCGCGCGCGGCGAGGTCGGACACGCGGCCGCGCGGCGGCAGGCCCACCGCCTTGAGCATCATCCCCGTCGCGCGCTCGACATGCGGGTAGCGGTAGAACGCCATCGCCCGCCCCATGTACGCGGCACAGCAGCGCTCGTGGTCGTAGGCCAGGCCTTCGGGCTCGTTGCTGCAATGGTAGGCGAAGGCCAGCTCGTCGTCCTCGGTCTCGCCCACCCGCCCGGCCGCGATACGCAGCCGCTTGAGCACGCTGATCTTCTCGCGCGCGAGGTAGCGGCGCATGTGGTCGTAGAACAGCTTGAAGTGGCGGTACTCGTCGCCGGCGATCAGGCGGCAGATCTCCTGCAGCGCCGGCTCGCGCGTCGCCTGGCCGAGTGCGGTGTAGTACGATGAGGTGCCGGTCTCCACCATGCAGCGCGCGATCAGCTCGCCGGTGCGCGACCCGCGGACCGAGGCGTCGACATCGATCGGCACCGAATAGCCGGTGCGGTAGCGCTCGAAGGCGGCGGGGTAGTCCCATGCCGGATCGGCCAGCGACGCCCAGCGGCCGAGCGCATCGCCGTGCTGGACCTCCTCGACGGCCCAGTTGTCGGCCGCCCGGCAGAAGTCGGGGTCATCGTGGAAGACGCGCTTCAGATAGGTCGCGTAGTCGGTGCCGTTCCGCTCGACCATGGCGGCGGCCTTGACCAGCGGCACGATCTCCGGGTCGACCTTGCTCGGGTCGAAGGCGGCCCAGGACACGTCCTCGATACGCCAGTGCTTCATCGGTCGGCCAGTTTCGGCTCCCTCCTGCCTGCCCCCCTTACGCGACAGGAGGGGCGGCGGATAATCAACGGATGGAAAATGGCACCGGTTGCCTCGCATCGGAAGCGGGAGTGCGGTACCCGCCCCACGCTGTGACCCCCCGGCCACAAAGCCCGGTCAGGTCCCTTACCCGGCCTGGGCGGCTTCCTGCATCGCCCGGGCGGACTGGATGCGGTCCATCGCCGCGTCCAGGGCCGGGACGTCGTTGCGGTCGGTCGCCGCATAGGCCGCTTCGGCGTCGGCCAGGCGGCGGTCGGCCTCCTCGCGCGAGACCTCGGCGACCGGGATCGCCTCGTTGGCCAGCACCGTGCAGCGCTCCGGCGTGATCTCGGCAAACCCGCCGGCAACGTACAGGCGTTCGGTGACGTTGTTGCCCTCGTAGATGCGGATCGTGCCACCGCGCAGCAGCACGATCATCGGGGCGTGCTGCGGCATCACGCCCAGCTCCCCCTCGGCGGCGGGGATCACCACCATGTCGACGGGGCGCGACAGCAGCAGTCGCTCGGGGCTGACGATTTCCAGGGCGATCGGCATCAGGCGGCCTGCTTGAGGCTCTCGCCCTTCGCCACCGCGTCCTCGATCGTGCCGACCATGTAGAACGCCGATTCCGGCAGGTGGTCGTATTCCCCGGCGACGATCCCCTTGAAGCTGCGCACCGTGTCGGCCACGGGGACGAAAATGCCGGGGAAGCCGGTGAACACCTCGGCGACGTGGAACGGCTGCGACAGAAAGCGCTGGATCTTGCGCGCCCGGGCGACGACCAGCTTGTCCTCCTCCGACAGCTCGTCCATGCCCAAGATGGCGATGATGTCCTGCAGGCTCTTGTACGTCTGCAGGATGCGCTGCACCTCGCGCGCCACGGCGTAATGCTCCTCGCCGACGATGCGCGGGTCGAGCGAGCGCGAGGTGGAGTCCAGCGGATCGACCGCCGGGTAGATGCCCAGCTCCGCGATCTGCCGCGACAGGACGGTGGTGGCGTCGAGGTGGGCGAAGGACGTGGCCGGCGCCGGGTCGGTCAGGTCGTCGGCCGGCACGTAGATCGCCTGCACCGAGGTGATCGACCCCTTTTTGGTGCTGGTAATGCGCTCCTGCAGCGTGCCCATGTCGGTGGCCAGCGTCGGCTGGTAGCCCACCGCCGAGGGGATGCGGCCGAGCAGCGCCGACACCTCGGCACCCGCCTGGGTGAAGCGGAAGATGTTGTCGACGAAGAACAGCACGTCCTGGCCTTCCTCGTCGCGGAAGTACTCCGCCACCGTCAGGCCCGACAGCCCGACGCGGGCGCGTGCGCCCGGCGGCTCGTTCATCTGGCCGTAGACCAGCGCCACCTTGCTGCCTTCGGTCGTGCCCTCGCCGAGCTTGATGACGCCCGCGTCGATCATCTCGTGATAGAGGTCGTTGCCTTCGCGCGTGCGCTCGCCGACGCCGGCGAACACGGACACGCCGCCATGCGCCTTGGCGATATTGTTGATCAGCTCCTGGATCAGCACGGTCTTGCCCACGCCCGCGCCGCCGAACAGGCCGACCTTGCCGCCCTTCAGGTAGGGTGCCAGCAGATCGACGACCTTGATCCCCGTGACCAGGATCTCCGTTGTCGCCGCCTGATCCTCGAAGCTCGGCGCGGGTCGGTGGATCGGATAGCTCATCGTCGCACCAATCGGCCCGCGTTCGTCGATCGGCTCGCCGATGACGTTCAGGATGCGGCCCAGCGTCTGCGGACCGACGGGCATCATGATCGGCTCGCCGGTGTCGGTCACCTCCTGCCCGCGCACCATGCCGTCGGTGCTGTCCATGGCGATGCAGCGCACCGTACGCTCGCCGAGCTCCTGGGCGACTTCGAGCACCAGCGTGCGCTCGCCGATCTTGGTATCCAGCGCGTTCTGGATGAACGGCAGGTCGCCTTCGAACTGCACGTCCACCACCGCGCCCAGCACCTGCGACACGCGGCCAACTACGTTCTTTGCCATCTTCCTGTCCTTCGCCCGGACCGCCTCAGACCGCTTCCGCGCCCGAGATGATCTCGATCAGTTCCTTGGTGATGTTCGCCTGGCGTGCGCGGTTGTAGTTCAGCGTCAGGCGCTTGATCATGTCGCCAGCGTTTCGCGTCGCGCTGTCCATCGCCGTCATGCGCGCGCCATGCTCGCCGGCCGCACTCTCCAGCAGCGCATGATAGATCTGCACCGACAGGTTCTGCGGCAGCAGGCGCGCGAGGATGGTCTCCTCGTCCGGCTCGAACTCGTAGATCGCGCGCGGGCCGGTGCCCTGCTCCTCGTTCTCGTTGGCCGGCATCGGCAGCGGGATCAGCTGCTGCTCGGTTACAATCTGGGAGATGACGGAGCGGAACCGGTTGTAGACGATGGTGACGACGTCGACCTCGCCCCGCGCCAGCATTCCGGCGACGCGCTCGCCGATCTCCTGCGCGTCGGCGAACGCGATGTTCTTGCGCCCGGCGTAGCTGATGTCATGCACGATGCGGTCGGCCATCTCGCGGCGCAGGAAGTCGCGGCCCTTGCGCCCGACCGCGATGATCTTGACCGTCTTGCCCTCGCCCTCGAGCTTGCGCGCGAGGTTGCGCGTGGCACGGCCGATGCTGGCGTTGAACGCGCCGGCCAGCCCCCGGTCCGCAGTCACGGCAATCAGCAGATGCGTGTGGTCCTTCCCCGTACCCACCAGCATCGCCGGCGCCGTCGGGCTGCCGCGCACGCTCGCGGCCAAAGCCAGCAGCATCCGCTCCATCCGGTCGGCGTAGGGCCGCCCGGCCTCCACCGCCGACTGCGCGCGGCGCAGCTTCGACGCGGCGACCATCTTCATCGCCGAGGTGATCTTCTGCGTCGATTTCACGCTGGCGATACGCCCGCGCAGGTCCTTCAGGCTGGGCATCGCGTGCGCCTCAGTTGAACGCCTTGGCGAACCCGTCGAGGAACGCGGTCAGCTTGTCCTCGGTCCCCTTCTTGATCTCGCGGTCGGTGCGAATCGCATCGAGCACGTCGCCGTGACGCGAACGCAGCTCGCTCAGCAGCTGCTGCTCGAACCGCGTCACCTTGCCGGTCTCGACATGGTCGAGGTAGCCGCGCGTGCCGGCGAAGATCGCCACCACCTGCTCCTCCACCGGCATCGGGTTGAACTGCGGCTGCTTGAGCAGCTCGGTCAGCCGCGCGCCACGCGCGAGCAGCCGCTGCGTGCTGGCGTCGAGGTCCGACGAGAACTGCGCGAACGCCGCCATCTCGCGATACTGCGCCAGCTCCAGCTTGATGCGCCCCGCGACCTGCTTCATCGCCTTGATCTGTGCGGCCGATCCCACGCGGGACACCGAGATGCCGACATTCACCGCCGGGCGGATGCCGCGGAAGAACAGCTCGGTCTCCAGGAAGATCTGGCCGTCGGTGATCGAGATCACGTTGGTCGGGATGTAGGCCGACACGTCGCCCGCCTGCGTCTCGATGACCGGCAGCGCCGTCAGCGAACCCGCGCCCATCGCGTCGGACATCTTCGCCGCGCGCTCCAGCAGGCGCGAGTGCAGGTAGAACACGTCGCCCGGATACGCCTCGCGTCCCGGCGGCCGGCGCAGCAGCAGCGACATCTGGCGATAGGCGACGGCCTGCTTGGACAGGTCGTCGTAGAAGATCACCGCATGCCGGCCGCTGTCGCGGAAATACTCGCCCATCGTGCAGCCGGCGTACGGCGCGAGGAACTGCATCGGCGCGGGCTCGGACGCGGTCGCGGCGACCACGATCGAGTACTCCATCGCGCCCCGCTCCTCGAGCGTGCGCACGAGCTGCGCGACGGTGGAGCGTTTCTGCCCGACCGCGACGTAGATGCAGTACAGCTTCTCCTTCTCGTTGCTGCCGGCATTGATCTTCTTCTGGTTGATGATCGTGTCGATGATCACCGCCGTCTTGCCGGTCTGGCGGTCGCCGATGATCAGCTCGCGCTGGCCGCGACCGATCGGGATCAGCGCGTCGATCGCCTTCAGCCCGGTCTGCATCGGCTCGTGCACCGACTTGCGCGGGATGATGCCGGGCGCCTTCACCTCGACGCGGCGGCGCTCGTCCGACACGATCGGGCCCTTGCCGTCGATCGGGTTGCCGAGCGCATCGACCACGCGGCCGAGCAGGGCCGGGCCGACCGGCACGTCCACGATGGAACCCGTGCGCTGCACCGTGTCGCCCTCGCGCACCGTGCGGTCGTCGCCGAAGATCACGATGCCGACGTTGTCGGTTTCCAGGTTCAGCGCCATGCCGCGCAGGCCCGAGCCGGGAAACTCGACCATCTCGCCCGACATCACGTTCTGCAGGCCGTAGATGCGCGCGATGCCGTCGCCGACCGACAGCACCTGACCGGTCTCGGCGACATTCGCCTCGGTGTCGAACGCCGCGATCTGCTGCCGCAGGATTTCCGAGATCTCGGCCGGGCGGATATCCATCTCAGGCAGCTCCCTTCATCGCGTACTGCAGGCGTTGCAGCCGGGATTTCAAACTTGTGTCGTACAGGCGCGCGCCGATCTTCACGACCAGGCCGCCCAGCAGGTCGGGCTCGACCAGCTCGACGATATTGACGTTGCCGTAGCCGGCCTCAATCAGGCGCGCGCGCAGGCTCTGGCGCTGCACGTCGTTCAGCGGCTGCGCGCTCGCGACCTGCGCGGTCACCACGCCGCGCTTGTCCGCGACCAGGGTCGCGAAGGCGGCAACGATCTGCGGCAGCGCGCGCAGGCGGCGGTTGTTGGCGATCACGCCCACGAAGTCGCGCACGGTCTTGCCGAAGCCCTCGGCGCCCAGCACCGCGAGTGCGGCGCGGCGGCCTTGCGTGATATCTATGAGCGGGCTTTCGATCAGCCGGCGAAAATCGGCGCTGCCGGCGATCAGGTGGCCCAACCGCTCCATTTCGCCGACGACTTCATCCAGCGCATGTCGTTCGCCGGCCAGCGCGTAGAGCGCCGCGGCATAGCGGTCGGCGAGGCCGCCGCGAGTTGATGTCGTGCCTTCCGAGGCCACCGTGTGTTCCCGAGATAAAGGCCGCGAAGGAAACGGCCAGTTTGTGCGCGGACCGGCCCGGTCCCGCCGGCCGCGGCTGGTAACACGGGGTCTGGAGGGGTGCAACACGGCGCCGTGACGGCCGACCCCTCGTGTTTTCCGCAATTGCGGTCCACGCAATCCTACAGAAACGAAACCGGATCGACGTCGACGTCGATCCGTGCCCCCCGCGGCGCCTGCACCTTCCCCAGCCACTCCCGCAGGATCGGCTGCACCGCGATATCCCGCCGCGTCTTCAGCAGCAGCCGCCGCCGATGCCGCCCGCGCAGGATCGCGAGCGGTGCCGGCGCGGGACCGAGCACCTGCACCCCGTCGGCATGCGGCGCACTCCGTCCGAGCGCGCGGGCCACCTCGTCGGCCACCCCGGCATCCCCGGCACTGACGATCAGTGCCGCCAGCCGTCCGTAGGGCGGCCAGTGCCCGGGCCGGCGGGCCGCCGCCTCGCTGGCCATGAACCCGGCGAGGTCGCCCACGCGCAGCGCCTCCATGACCGGATGGTCGGGGCTGTACGTCTGCAGCATCACGCGTCCCGGCGCCTCGGCCCGCCCGGCGCGGCCGGCCACCTGATGCAGCAGCTGAAAGGTCCGCTCCGACGCCCGCAGGTCCCCGCCCGCGAGTCCCAGGTCGGCATCGACCACGCCCACCAGCGTCAGCATCGGGAAGTGCCAGCCCTTGGCGACGATCTGCGTGCCGATGATCAGGTCAACCTCGCGCCGCTCGATGGCGGCCGCGGCCGCCGCGGCGGCGTGCGGGCCGGGCAGGGTGTCGCTCGCCATCACCAGCCGCCGCGCGTCGGGAAAGACCGCGGCCGCCTCCTCGGTGATCCGCTCCACCCCCGGCCCGACCGGCGTGAGGCTGTGGACGGCCCCGCAGGACGGGCATGCCTCCGGTGCGGGCACCGTGTGGCCGCAGTGGTGGCAGGTGAGCGCGCGGCGGACCCGGTGCTCGACCAGCCACGCCGTGCAGTTCGGGCATGCCATCCGATGCCCGCACACCCGGCACAGTGTCAGCGGCGCGTAGCCCCGGCGATTGAGGAACAGCATCGCCTGCTCGCCGCGGGCCAGCGTCTGCGCCACCGCCTCGATCAGCGGCGGCGACAGGAAACGGCCGCGGGCGGGCGGCGTTGCCCGCAGGTCGATCAGCGCGACCTCCGGCATCGCCGCCCCGGCATGCCGCGAGGCCAGCGTGATCCGGCCGTAGCGGCCGGCCTCGACATTGGCGAGGGTCTCCAGGCTGGGCGTGGCGGAGACCAGCACGGCGGGCGCCTCGGACAGCCGGGCGCGCACCACCGCCATGTCGCGCGCGTGATAGACCACCCCGTCTTCCTGCTTGAACGCGGTCTCGTGCTCCTCGTCGACGACCACCAGGCCGAGGTCGGGGAACGGCAGGAACAGCGCCGACCGCGCCCCCACCACGACGCTCGCCTTCCCCTCCGCCACCGCCCGCCAGGTGATCCGGCGCACCCTCGAGGTCAGGTCGGAGTGCCACACCGCCGGCTCGACGCCGAACCGTCGCGAAAACCGCGCCAGCCACTGCGACGACAGCGCGATCTCCGGTAGCAGCACCAGCGCCTGTCGTCCTTCGCGCAGACAGGCCGCGACCGCCTCCAGATAGACCTCGGTCTTGCCCGACCCGGTCACGCCATCCAGCAGGATCGCTTGGAACGCCCGCGCGGACACCGCCGCCCGCAGCGCGCCGGCCGCCTCCTGCTGCTGCGGGCTCAGCGTCTGGCCGGGATGCTCCGGATCGGGCCGCGCGAACGGCGCGCCCGCCACCATCGGCGCCGGATGCAACAGCCCGGCCTTCGCCATCCCCCGCACCACGCCTTCGCCCACCCCGGCCGTCTGCGCCAGCTCACGCGTGGTGTGCGGCTCGCCGGCGGCGGCTTCGAGCACATGGCGCCTCGCCTCGGTCAGCCGGACGTCGGGCCGCGTCTCGGCCGCGACCCAGCCATGCAGAGTCCGCTCGGCGGCTGGCACGCGCAGCGCCATCGCCAGCACCTCGCCGGGCGGCGCGAGCGTATAGCCGGCCACCCAGTCGACGAACCGCCGGCTCGCCTCGGGCAACGGCGGCGTGTCGAGCATGCCGGCAACCGGTTTCAAACGAGACGCCGCGACTGTTGCATCGGGCGGACCGTCCCACACCACGCCGACCTCCTGCCGGCGATTGAGCGGCACCAGCACGACGTCCCCCGGTTTCAGCGCAAGACCGGGCGTCACCGCGTAATCCAGCGGTCCTGCAAAGGGGTAACAAAGCATCACCGGGACGCGAAGCGGTGTCGCATCGCCGCCCGAATCTGTATGCTCCTTCCCCATGAGTGCCGCCGTGATGATCGCGCCGCCCGGCGGGTGCAAGCACGCATGAGTGCCACCACCCGCAAGCTCGACGACGAGGCCGAGGCCGTCGCCGCGTTCCTGCGCGCGCATCCGCACTTTCTCGCCGAGCGCCCGGACCTCTACCGCGCGCTGATCCCGCCGGTGCGGGTGCATGGGGAGACGCTCGCCGACCACATGGCGGCGATGATCCAGGCCGAGCGCGCCCAGTCGGCCGTGCTGGCCGAGCGCGCCGACGGCGTGCTGGCGGCCGGACGCGCCGCGGCGGGCATGGCCGCACGGGTGCAGGAGGCGGTGCTGCGGCTGATCGCGTCGTCCGACCCGATCGACTGCATCACCGCGGAGATGCCAAGCCTGCTCGCGCTCGACGCGGTGGCGCTGTGCACCGAGTTCCCGCTGCACGGCGCCCACCGCCTGCCGCGCGGCGCGGTCTCCGCGCTGATGGGATCCCGCGATGTGCTGTTCCGCGATGCGCCCACCGACATGGCCATGCTGTACGGCGAGGCCGCCGCCCTGGCGCAGCGCGACGCGCTGGTCCGCGTGCCGGCGGACTCGGGTGCGGCGCTGCTAGCGCTGGCCTCGCGCGGCGGCGCCTCGCTGGACCGCAGCCAGGGCGCGGGCGCGCTGAGCTTCCTCGGCCGCGCCGCCGCTGTCGCCCTGGAGCGCCTGGGATGACGGCCGAGCAGGCCCGCGAGGGTTTTCTCGCGTGGCTGGCCGAACAACGCCGCAGCCCGCCGACGACAATCGAGGCCTATGGCCACGACCTTACCGGCTTCCTCGGCTTCCTCACCGGCCATTGCGCTGCCGAACCGGACCTCGCCGCGCTGGGCGCCTTGCGCCCAGCCGACATCCGCGCCTGGCTCTCGCACGAGGCCGCCGAAGGCCGTGGCAACGCGACGCGGGCACGTCGGCTTTCCGCGGTCCGCAGCTTCTTCCGCTGGCTCGCCCGCCACCACGACGTTCCCGGCGTCGCGCTGACGCTGATCGCCACCCCGAAACGCCGCCCGCCAGTCCCGAAGGCGCTCACGCCCGCGGATGCACGGTCCGCCGCCTGCGACATCGGCGAGGTGTCCGACCGCGCGATGGTGCAGGCGCGCGACACCGCGCTTCTGACATTGCTATACGGCTGCGGCCTGCGCATCGCCGAGGCGCTATCGCTCGACGTACGCGACGCGCCTCGCACGGGTGCGCCGCTGCGCGTGCGCGGCAAGGGCGGCAAGACGCGCGAGGTGCCGGTCCTGCCGGTAGTCGCGTCCGCGATCGACGCGTGGTTGCGTTTGTATCCGTTCGCGACGCCCGATGCGCCGCTGTTCGTCGGCGTGCGCGGCGGGCGGCTGGATCCGGCGGTCGCGCAACGTGCGCTGCGGCATTTCCGCCGCCTCAACGGCCTGCCCGAGCACGCGACACCGCACGCGCTCCGCCACTCGTTCGCAACGCACCTGCTCGCGGGCGGCGCCGACCTGCGCGCGATCCAGGAACTGCTCGGCCACGCGAGCCTGTCGACCACGCAGCGCTACACGTCGGTCGATTCCGACCGCCTGATGGCGGTCTGGCGCGCGTCGCACCCGAGGGCGGAGTGACATGATCCTGCGCGGATGGCGTGGACGCGCATCCAGGCTGCGCGCCGACGCGTACCCCGCGCACTTCCGCACCTCGGTGCTGCCCGAACTCCGTCGTCTGCCTGGATTCCGCGGAGCGATTCTCAGCCAGCGCGAGAGCGGCGACACGATCGAGTTTCTGGTTCTGACGCGCTGGGACTCGATTGATGCCATTGCCCGCTTCGCCGGCAGCGACATCGGCAACGCGGTGGTCGAACCCGGCGCGGTGGGCGCCCTGCTCGACTTCGACACTACTGTCCAGCACTACGAGGTGATTGAGGAGGTCCGCCCGGAGTAAACTCCGTCACGACGTCGCTCGCCGCCACGCTCTTTGACAACCTCGTCCGACCAAGCCGCCCTCGCCGGGTCAGTGCGCGAACAGCACTGCCCGCAGCGCGAACGCCACCCCGCCGGTCACCGCCACCCCGGCCAAGTACAGCCCGAAGAACCACAGCAGCCGACGGCTCAATGGTAGTGGTCCCCGGCACGTACCTTGCCGCGGAACGTCCAGTAGGCGAACGCGGTGTAGCAAAGGATCATCGGAATCAGCACCGCCGCGCCCACCAGCAGGAACAGCTGGCTGTCGCGCGGCGAGGCGACGTCCCAGATCGTCAGCGACGGCGGCACCATGTACGGATAGATGCTGATTCCCAGGCCCGCGTAGCAGAGCACGAACAGCGCCTGCACCCACAGGAACGGCGCGTAGTCGCGGCTCCCGTGCAGATCGCGCCAGAACATCAGCGCGATGATCAGCACCAGCGCCGGCACCGGGCTGACCAGCACGATGTTCGGGAAGCTGAACCAGCGGATCATGAAGCCCTCGTTCAGGAACGGCGTCCACGCGCTGACGGCGACGATCCCGGCGAGCATCGCGAACAGTAGCACGCGCGCATGCCGACGCACACGTGCCTGCAGCACGCCCTCGGTGCGCCACACCAGCCACGCTGCACCCTGGAGCGCATAGGCGCACACCACGGCGACCGCGCACAGCACGCTGAATGGCGTCAGCCAGTCCCACCAGCCGCCCGTGTAGTGCCGGCCGTAGACCTTGATCCCCTGCAGCAAGCCGCCGAGCGTCAGCCCCTGGCAGAGGGCCGCGACCAGCGAGCCGCCGAAGAACGCCATGTCCCACCAGTACCGCCCGCGCCTGGACCGTGCGCGGAAGCGGAACTCGAACCCGACGCCACGGAACACCAGCGCGAGCAGCATGCCGATGATCGTCGGATACATCGCCGGCATGATCGTCGCGTAGGCGAGCGGGAAGACCGCGAACAGCCCGCCGCCGCCCAGCACCAGCCACGTCTCGTTGCCGTCCCACACGGGCGCGATGGAGTTGACCATCACGTCGCGGTCCTCCGCCTCCGTCTCGACGGCGAACAGGATGCCGATGCCGAGGTCGAAGCCGTCCAGCAGCACATAGGCGAGCACCGCGACCGCGATCAGCACGGCCCAGATGAAAGCGATCGTGTCGGACACTTCCATCGCACTACTCCGCCGGCTGCGGATGCGTCGGGTCGGCGACGCCGTCGTCCAGCGACGGCAGCGGCGTGATGCCGGCCGTGCGGACGGGCACGCCCTTGGGCGGCCCCGACTCGCCCACGCTCGGCGGCCGCATGATCAGGCGCGCCATGAACGTGAAGCCGGAGCCGAACACGATCAGGTACACGATCGCGAAGGCGGCCAGCGACGTCGCGATGCCGGGCAGCCCGATCGGCGAGTGGCTGTCGTCGGTGCGCAGCAGGCCATAGACGGTGTAGGGCTGCCGGCCGACCTCGGTGACGACCCACCCGCACAGCAGCGCGATGAATCCGGCCGGCAGCATGAACGTCATCACCCGCTGCAGCCAGCGCGTGTCGTACAGGCGGCCGCGGACCCGGTAGTACAGGCTGGTCAGACCGAGGGCGGCCATCAGGAAGCCGATGCCGACCATGATGCGGAAGGCGAAGAAGACGAGCGGCGAGTATGGCCGCTCCTCCGGCGGGAACTCGGCCAGGCCTTTGATCGACCCGTTCCAGGTGTGCGTCAGAATGAGCGCGCCCAGATGCGGGATCGAGATCTCGTAGTCGGTGCGCTCCTGCTGCATGTTCGGCCAGCCGAACAGGATCAGCGGCTGGCCCGGCTCGCTGTGCCAGTCGCCCTCCAGTGCCGCGATCTTGGCGGGCTGGTGCTCCAGCGTGTTCAGCCCGTGCTGATCGCCCGCCACGAGCTGCACCGGTGCGACGATCGTCGCCATCCACATCGCCATCGAGAACATGAGCCGGGCTGCCTGGTTCTGCCGGTCCTGCAGCAAGTGCCACGCCCCCACGGCGCCGACCACGAACGCGACGCTCAGGTACGACGCCAGCACCATGTGCGCGAAGCGGTACGGGAAGGACGGGTTGAAGATGACGTGGAACCAGCTGTCCGGCAGGAACTCGCCGTTCGGCGCGACCGTGTAGCCGGAAGGCGTCTGCATCCAGGAATTCACCGACAGGATCCAGAACGCGGAGATCAGCGTTCCCACCGCGACCAGGCAGGTCGCCAGAAAGTGCAGCCGCGGGCCGACGCGGTTGAGGCCGAACAGCATCACGCCGAGGAACCCGGCTTCGAGGAAGAACGCCGTCAGCACCTCGTAGCCCATGAGCGGGCCGACCACCGGACCCGCCTTGTCGGCGAACTGGCCCCAGTTGGTGCCGAACTCGTACGACATCACCAGCCCGGAGACGACGCCCATGGCGAAGCTGATGGCGAACACCTTCAGCCAGTACTGGAAGACGTCGAGATAGACCTGCCGCTTGGTGCGCAGCCACAGCGCCTCCAGCACCATCAGGTAGCTGGCCAGCCCGATCGAAAACGCGGGCAGCACGATGTGGAAGCCCACGGTGAAAGCGAACTGCAAGCGGGCGAGGAAAACCGCCGGGTCGCCGATCTGCATGACCGCCTCCTTCGTCGCGACAACGGCGATATGGGCGCAGCAACGCGTCCGGGCAGACCATGCCCGGATTGCATCTAAGGCAGGTTCAGCGCGGGCACTCTAACCAGCGGAAAGCGATCGAGCATCAGGATTCCATCCTTCAGCGTCACGGGCACATCGGCCGAGCGGATGTCGGAATTGTCGCTGGCCTGCGAGACGACGGACAGCACCGCGCGCGCGCTCAAGGCGGCGCCCGCGCCGATCACATGTGCGCGCGTCAGCGAGTCGATCGCCGCGCTGTAGTCCACCACTTGCGCGTCGCCGCTCCCGGACGGCTGCAACCCAGCGTCGAGCGTCATCGACCCCCGCCCGTGCAGCGCGAGCGTGCCCCACCCGAGCACGATGCGGGTGATGTCGAGCCGCCCGCCGGCGTCGCGCCACTGACGCGCGCGCTGCGCCGGATCGCCGGGCGGCGGCACCGGACCGGTCAGCAACGCCTCGATGACCACCGACGGCATGCGGTCGCCGAACGCGGCGCCGAGCGGGGCGACGGCGTCGGGCCGGACGCTGACGGACTCGGCGGCGATGACGGCGGCGAAGGCGGGCTCCTTCGCGTTTGCATCGGCGGTCGCCCGGAGATGGGCCGAGAGCAGCTCCACGCCGAACCCGGTCGCATCCGCGTCCGCGCCCTTCTTGCCCTCGATACCGGACCCTCGCACCTCGACCTCCGACGTCGGTCCCGGCTCGTTGAGCGGCACCGACACGGTCAGCCGGTCCGCCTCGTACGGGATCGCCGGCCCGTCGCCGAACCGGAGCGACTGCGCCCCGTCGGGCTCGATGCGCAGGTGGGTCGGCGAGAACAGGTCGACGCTCAGGCTGGCCTTGTCGGCGTGCCACGACACGCCGACCGGCAGCGTCGCGCCGGTCGCCGAGAGCGTAACGTCCGGCATCGTCAGGGTCGCCGAGAGCGGCCACCCGCCCGCGACCGGCTTGCCGGCGCGGATCGTCCAGCCCGCGCGGGTCCGCGCCGCCGCCCAGTCGTCGAAGCCAGTCTGCAACCTGTCGACGGCGACGCGCCAGTAGGCGAACTCCCCCACGAGCGCGACGGCGAAGATCAGCAGCAGGGCGGTCGAGACGCGCTTCATGGGCTCCGGAGACGCCAGCAGGGCGGCGGCTTATACGCCCTCCGCCGCCCGGCCCGAAGCCGTCTCGCGCATGCCAGACGCATGTCATCCCCATCCTGCACAAACGCCGCGCCGCACGCACTATCACATCATTTTCCCGCTCTAAATCAGGCGATTATGACATCAAGCTGCTGTAACCTTAAAAGTGCGGAAGGTCCGAACACACAGTTTCGTCCACAGGTGGGATCTGCAAATTCGCCACAAGCTGTGCCATGAACTCCGGTCTCGGGAGGCTGGCCGGGATGGGCTTGCCGATCCTGATCCGGACGGTGCCCGGGTATTTGCGAAACGCCCGCCGCGCCCAGAGGCGGCCTGAATCGGTCGCGACCGGCACCACCGCCGCGCCCGTCCGCGACGCGAGCAGCGCAATCCCCGGCTGCAGCGCCACCGGCGTCTCGTGCGGCACCCGCGTGCCCTCCGGGAAGATCACCACCTGCCGCCCGGCGTCCAGCGCCGCCGCGACATCGGCGGCCAGGCGGCGCAGGGCCGCGGGGCCGGCGGCGCGCTCGACCGGGATCATCCCGGCCAGCGGCATCAGCGGACCGAGCAGCGGGATGCGCACCAGCTCGGCCTTCACGACATAGGCGCAGCTCGGCACAAGCAGCAGCCAGACGAAGGTGTCAAAGGCGGATTCGTGGCGCGAGGCGATCAGCGCGGCGCCCGCGGGCAGGTTCTCCCTCCCCTCGACCACCCAACGAATGCCGCAGATGACCCGCGCCCCCCACAGCGTCGTGCGGCCCCACAGCGTTGCCACCCATAGCGCACGGGACGGCGCGAACAGCCGCACGGCGATCCCCGGGATCAGCAGCAGGATCGTCGCGGCGTAGAAGAACGCGTTGAACACCGCCGAACGCAGCCAAATCATCCGGCCGGCCGGTCCGACAGGCCGAGCGTGGCGGCGAGCCACTTGGTGTATTCCTCTGCCAGCAGGCGGAGCGTGCCGGCATCCCGCAGGCCCCCCGGCCCCTGCATCGCCGGCGGCACCACCGTGAACGGATACAGCCGCACGCCGGGCAGCGCTCGTCCCAGCTCGGTCAGCGCGCGCGGCATGTGGTAGCCGGCGGTGACGACGATCAGCGAATGGATGTCGTTGGCCCGCACCCAGGCCGCCGTCTCCTCGGCGTTGCCATGGGTGTCGCGCGCCGCCCGCCCCAGGGTCACGCGGCCCGCGAGTGCGCCCGGAGCGATGCCGGCCAGACGGGCGATCTCGGCGAGGTCCGCACCGCCGCCGATGCCCGACAGCAGCACCCGCTCCGCACGCCCCTGCTCCAGCAGGTGCAGCGCCGTCTCGACCCGGTCGGCGCCCCCCGTCAGGGCGACGATGCCGTCGGCGCGGGCGGGCGGCTCGGCGTGACGGTTGGCAGTGTAGATGAACCACGCAAGGCCCAGAGCCCACGCGGCGGCGGCGATCGTCAATCCGCCCGCGACGGCGCGCACGACCCTCATCGCAGACGCCTCAGCCAGCGCCGGACGGTGACCTGCGCCGTCGCCCAGCCGATTGCGCCTGCGAGCACCGGCAACGCCGGCAGGGTCCCGATCAGTGCCGAGGGCGCCGAGGTGCCTTCGCCGCCGCGGGCGAACGGGGCGGCCAGATGCGCGAGCTCGAACAGCAGCGGCACGCCGGCCAGCGCGCCGAAGACCCCGCCCCAGCCGGCCAGGCGCATGGCACGCGTCGCGAAGCGGCCGGCGATGTAGCCGTCGGTGGCGCCGAGGCCGTGGATGATCTCGACCGCCGCGCGCCGCGCCACCAGTCCCGCCCGCGTCGCCACCGCGACGACCGCGACCGCAACCGCAGCGACGACGAGCAACGCCAGGGCCGCGAGCGCCTGCAGGCTGCGCGCGAGAGCCGTCAGCCGGGCCAGCCACGGCCCGTGGTTCTCGACCAGCGTGCCGGGGGCGATCGAGTCGAGCTTGCCGGCCAGATCCGGCGGCAGGTCCCGGCCGTCGCGCAGCCGCGCCTCGATCACCGAGGGCAGCGGCAGCGACAGGCGCTCCACACCGGTGCCGAGCCACGGGGCCAGCAGGTCGCCCAGCTGGTCGTCGCTCAGCAGGTTCGCCTCGGCGATCGCGGGCGTGTCGCGCAAGGCGGCGAGCACCGCCGATGCCCGCGCCGCCTGCGCGTCGGCCGCCTGCGCGTGCGGCACCTGCACAGTCAGCGCCGAGCCCGCGCCATGCCGCCATTCCCGCGCGAGGTTGGCGGCGCCCACCGCGCCGGACAGCGCGAGCAGTGCGAGGAACGACATCGCCGCCACCAGGAACGGCAGGATGCGGTCGGCCATCGCGGTGCGCAGGCCGAACTCGTCGAACCCCGCCGGACGGAGGCGGCGGGCGTGGCGCTGGCGCTGGCGTTCGACCAGCCGGCTCACGACGCGGACCGCCGCTCGTGGATACGGCCGTCGACCAGCCGCAGGGCCGGCGCGGGATGCCGCGCAACCATCGCGTCGTTGTGGGTGGCGACGATGACGGTCGTCCCCAGCCGGTTCATCTCCTTGAACAGCGCCATCAGCCGTTCGGCCTGCGTCTCGTCGAGGTTGCCGGTCGGCTCGTCGGCGATCAGCAGGGTGGGACGGGCGATCACGGCGCGCGCGATCGCTGTGCGCTGCTGCTCGCCGCCGGACAGCGCGTTGGGGCGCGCGTCGCTGCGGCCCGAGAGGCCGACCCAGCGCAACATCTCCAGCACGTCCGCCCGGATCTGGCCTTCGGGGCGGCCGGCGATGCGCAGCGGCAGGGCGACGTTGTCGTAGACCGACAGATGCCCGAGCAGGCGGAAGTCCTGGTACACGACGCCGATGCGCCGGCGCAGCGCGGCGAGCGTGCCGCGGCTGGCGGATGAAACGTCGCTGCCCAGCACGCGCAGCCGCCCCTGTGTCGGACGCAACGACAGGCCGAGCAGGCGCATCAGCGTCGTCTTGCCGGCGCCCGACGGGCCGAGCAGCCAGCGGAACGAGCCCTGCGGCACGATCAGCGTGAGGTCGCGCAGCACCTCGCGGCTGCCGGCGGACGCGCCGGCCGGGCCATAACGAAGTGCCACGTTCTCGAACTCGATCACATCAGGCCTGCCGTTGCGGCTCGCTCGTTCTTCGGGGCGCGGCACGACGCGACTCGGGCGGCGCCGACCTCGTCCATATTCCCATGCCGGAAGCCGGGCGGGGAACCGGGTTCTGCGCCGCGGCCGGCGAGCACGACATTGCGCGCCGGCTTGAGTGCGACCTAGATACCGGTCGTTGTTCGGCCGCCGGGGTTCTGGCCGAGGAGACCCGATGCGGATCGCCTGTCCGAATTGCAGCGCCGAATACGAAGTGCCGCCAGCGATGATCGGCGCCGGCAAGAGCGTCCGCTGCGCGCGGTGCCGGACCGTCTGGTATGTCGGTGGTTCGCAAACGCCCGCCACCCCGCCGCCTTCCGCGGCGACAGCGGCCGGAGCCGCCCACCCCGCCCCGACTGTCGCCCCAATGGCCATCCCAATTGCCGTCCCCGCACCCGTCGCGTCCCCTGCTGTCGTCCCCCCAACCGTTGCGGTTGAGGCCGAGCACCCGGCGGCAGCCGAATCGCCCGCACCGCCACCGTCGCCCGAGCCGGTGGCGCCGCCGGCTCCGCCGTTGCCCGAACCGATGGCCATCGCTGCGACGACCGAGCTGGTGCCGATCTCCCGCGGCGAGCTGGCAGGCGAAGCCGAGGTAGCTCCGCCGGACGACACCGCGATGGCGGACCTGATGAGCGAGGTGCGGGGACGGCGGCGGCGAATGGCGCCGGTACTGGCTGCCTGGGTCCTGAGCCTCGCCGTCGTCGGGGGCGGCCTCGCTGCGGCCTATAAGTACCGCGGAGACGTCATGGACGCGTGGCCCGCGAGCCAGCGGGTGTATGCGGCGCTCGGGATCGCACGTTAGTCCTTTTGCGTAACGGTTGCGTACGCCGCGAGGCTCAGTGCCGGAAGTGGCGCATGCCGGTGAGCACCATCGCCACGCCCGCGGCATCGGCGGCGGCAATCACCTCGGCGTCGCGCATCGAACCGCCCGGCTGGATGACCGCGGTCGCACCGGCCGCGATCGCGGCCTCCAGCCCGTCGGCGAAGGGGAAGAACGCGTCGGAGGCCACAACGCTGCCGCGCGTCAGCGGGGCGTCCAGGCCGGCGACCTTCGCCGCCTCCGCCGCCTTCCATGCGGCGATCCGGGCGCTGTCCACCCGGCTCATCTGCCCGGCGCCGATGCCGACGGACGCCGCGTCCTTGGCATAGACGATGGCGTTCGACTTGACGTGCTTGCACAGGCGGAAGGCGAAGATCAGATCGGCCAGCTCCGCCGCGGTCGGCGCGCGTTTGGTCACCACATTCAGCGACGATGCGTCGGTCCGGCCGGCGTCGCGCGTCTGCGCGAGGAAGCCGCCGGCCACACTGCGGAACGACAGGCCGGGTGCGGCCGAGTCCGGCACGCCGCCGGTCAGCAGCAGGCGCAGGTTCTTCTTGCGGGCGAGCACCGCCTTCGCGGCGTCGTCCGCATCGGGGACGATGATCGCCTCGGTGAAGATCGCGGCAATGCGCTCGGCCGTCGGCGCGTCGAGTGTGCGGTTCAGCGCGACGATGCCGCCGAAGGCCGAGACCGGGTCGCAGCACAACGCCCGCTCCCACGCCGTCGGCAGGTCGTCTGCACTCGCGGCCCCGCAGGGGTTGGCGTGCTTGACGATCACCACGGTGGGGGCGTCGAACTCGGCGACGCATTCGAACGCGGCGTCGGCGTCGTTGATGTTGTTGTAGGACAGCTCCTTGCCCTGCACCTGCGTGGCCGTGGCGACGCCCGCGCGGTCGCCGGTGACGTAGAAGGCGGCCGACTGGTGCGGGTTTTCGCCGTAGCGGAGGCGCTGGCGCAGGCGGCCGGCGATGGCGACGCGGTCGGGCAGCGCGTTGCCGGCGAACCACGCAGCGATGGCGGCGTCGTAGGCGGCGGTCCTCGCATATGCCTCGCCGGCCAAGCGGCGGCGCAGCTCGAGCGTGGTGCCGCCGTACGCGGCAATCTCCTCGGCGATGGCCGCATAGTGCGAGGGTTCCGTGGCAACCACGACGAAGTCGTGGTTCTTCGCCGCCGCGCGGATCAACGCAGGGCCGCCGATGTCGATGTTCTCGATGCAGTCGGCTTGCGATGCGCCCGCGGCGACCGTGCGCTCGAACGGATAGAGGTTGACGCACACGAGGTCGATCGGCGCGATGCCGTGCGCCGTCAGCTGCGCCTGATGCGCCGGATCGTCGCGCCGGCCGAGGATGCCGCCGTGCACCTGCGGCACCAGCGTCTTCACCCGCCCGTCGAGGATTTCCGGGAAGCCGCTGAGCGTGGCGGCGTCGACCACCGGCAGTCCGGCCGCGCGCAGCGCCGCGGCGGTGCCGCCGGTGGAGACGACCTCCGCACCCGCGCGCACCAGTGCCTCGACGAACGGGACCAGCCCGTCCTTGTCGGAAACGGACACCAGCGCGCGGCGGATCGGAACGATGTCACTCATGGCGGCGGCGGATGCGCCGACAGGCCGAGGGCGTCAAGCGTGCGCGCCAGCACGGCCGATTCGTCATACAGGTCGAGCGCACGCCTGCGGCCGGCTTCGCCCATGCGCGTGCGCAACGCGGGGTCGGTGGCAAGGCGCGACAGGGCGATCGCGAGCGGGGGAACCGTCGCGGGCGGCACCAGCAGGCCGGTCTCGTTGTCGACGATCTGTTCGCGCGGGCCGCGGATGTCGGTGGCGACGACCGGGAGTGCGGTCAGCATCGCCTCGATCACCGACATCGGCAGGCCCTCGAAGTGGCTCGGCAGGGCGAAGATCTCGGCGGCGGCGAGCAAGGCGGGGACGTCCTCGCGGTAGCCGAGCAGGCGGAGGCGCTCGCCGAGGCCCGCCGCGCGCAGGGCGGCGGCGATGTCGGGGCCGCGGTCGCTCGGCAGGCGATCGCCGACCACCCACAGCTCGGCGTCGATGTCGCGCAGCGCGTGGGCGAGTTCGATCAGGCCCTTGTGCCGCACCAGACGGGAGACGGCGATCACGACGACTCGGTCGGACGCCACGCCGAGCGCGGCGCGGATGTGCTCGCGGGCGGTCGCGTCGGGGTGGAAACGCGCGGGATCGCGCCCGTTCAGGACGGCGATCGGGGCGCCTGCGATGTGCAGGCGGCTGGCGTCCCGCGCTTCTTCCGCCGAGACGGTAAGGAAGGTCGTCGTCACCCGGCCGGCCAGGAACTCCATGGCGAACGACGCGAACCGGCGCGGCCATGGCCCCGGCTGATTGAACAGGAAGCCGTGGCACGTATAGGCGATGCGGGGCACGCCGGCGCGCCACGCCGCCATGCGGGCGACGAAGCCGCTGATCGGCATGTGCGCGTGAACCAGGTCGGGGCGTTCGGCGCGGAACAGATGCACGAGCGCGCGATAGGCGCGCCACGCCGCGACCGGCGACAGGCTGCGCATCGGCGGCAAGGCGACGACGCGAAATCCCTCGACGCGCGCCGGGGCGAGCAGCGGACCCTCGGCGCAGGCGCCTATCACCTCGTGGCCGGCATCGCGCGCGGCGCGCATCAGCGGCAGCACGAAGTGGCGTAGCGAGAAATCGACGTTGATGACTTCGACGACCTTCACGACCGTGGCGATAGCCGGACGTCGCGCGCCCCGGCAAACTGCGGGGCGGCGCGCGACGCGCCTCGCCCGAGCCATTTCCGTTCCCCCGCGTAGGCGATCCGGGTAGACTTCGGCGGCCACTGGGTCAGAACCCGTGATCCGCCCAGATACGCGCTACGCCCGGAGCGGAGACGTCCACATCGCCTACCAGGTCGTCGGCGATGGACCGATCGACGTCGTCTTCGTCCAGGGCTTCATCTCGAACCTGGAGACGCAGTGGGAGGAACCCGGCCTCACCCACCTGTTCAACCGCCTCGCCAGCTTCTCCCGGCTAATCATCTTC
>DATEQV010000449.1:0-3404 GCA_035272265.1 Acidisphaera sp.
ACCGAGATGACCCGTCGCATCGCTCGCCTCCACGATCCGGGATGCGGGTTCGCCGCCGCGGCAGCGCACGAGGTCGAGCCGCCAGCGTGGCCGCGCCAAGCCCGGTGTCTCGGGGGAGCGGGTCAGCAGCGGTGGCGCAGACTGCGCGGTGACACGCCAGCGGGTCACCGCGGCCGTCGGCTCGGAGAGCAGCGCGTCGTCGTATCGACGGCTGCGCCGCAGCGCGAAGCAGGTCACGCCGGATTGCTCCGCCGCCAATTGCAGGCGCCGCGACGCGGTCAGCGTCAATCGGCCAGACAGCTCGCCGACGACGCCGGCCAGCCCCAGATGGCGCAGGCCTTCCTCCATACCGAGCAGCACGGTCGCGGCCTTGCCCGCCTCGGCATAGATGACCCGATCCGCATGAAGGCCGACCGCATCAAGTGCGGGCGCAAACAGGTCCGGCCGCTCCAACACCCACAGGACCTGGCCAGGGAGCCGCGCCAGAACGCCACCGATCAGCAGCATCGCGGTCGCCCCGTGCTCGACATCCGGTCCGCCGCCCGCGACCTCGTGCAAGGCGCCCAGCGCCAGGCCACCGCCAGGCAGGTGGCTATCGATAGCCCCAACGCCGAACGAGAGGGCCGCCCCCGCGGTCTTTGCCGGCCGCCCGACATGGGCGATGCTGGCCCTCAGTGCGGCCAAACGGGCCGCTGTCGTGTCACCTTGTTCCACCATGTCCCTCGCGCTATGTCGCGAAGAGCCGGGAACATATAGAGAACGTTTGCCCCGAGTCGAGTCATCTTTCGACAGCGGCGGAGCTAGCCGAACGGACTCAAGCACTTGGATTGATTCGAGAACCCAGAGGCTGAACCATCGAGACGAGCCAGTGCGACGACCCGCGGCAACAGCCCGACGAGGTCAGCCTTCATGGTGGGGGCAGGCCCGGTCCCGTGCTTCGTTGGAACCCGAAGACGCGCGAACGCAGCGTGGATCAGTTGGTCTGGGGCCTGCTGCCGCACGATACGGAAGACCCGGCCAAGGCGCTCCGCCCGATCACGGCAAGGGCGGAAACCGTGGCCACGAACTGCGCTCGGTGCTGAAGAAGCAGAGCTGACACCGGCCGGTCTTTATCCGTCGGTAACAGGATCGGCCGGACGTCGCCGCCCGGCCGTTTCACATCGCGATGCAGTCAAGCCAGATTAGGCGGCCAGCTTCTGGGCCGCCGTGCGGACGCGCTCGGTGACCGGCGCGATCACTTCGGAGGCCAGCTTCGCCGACTGCTCAGCGACCGTGGCGCTCTCGGTCAGGAACCGGGTCGCGCCGGTACGGGCCAGCTTTGACTGCAGCGCCAGACCCTCGCTGATCGTCTTCACCCCGGCGATGGCGCGATAGGTCTCGAGCGTCTCGTCCATCTGCTTCTGAGCCGCCTGTGCGATGCCGGCGCCGATCGTCTGCATGCCGTCCAGGTAGACCCGGCCGGCGCGGGCGAATGTCTCGATCGCCGCACCCTCGAACTCGACCACCTGACGCGCGGTGCTCACGGCGCGCTCCAGGCCATTGTTCAGGCGAGCCTGACCCTCGCGCATCGACGCGGCCGCGGCAGTCGCCACCTGTTTGATGCTCTCGACGGTGCGGTTCATCGCCTCGGTCGTCGGCTTGGCCGTGGTCTCCGCCACAGTCGTGTCCTCGTTGCTCATCTTTTGTCCCCTACGCCTCTGATTTGTGTATGCTGCACTGCAGCAGATTGCCAGTTGGTAGGGTCCTCGCTGATCATCAAGAGGCGATTTGCTGCGGTGCAACAAAAAGAATTCAGGTGCCGCAGATCATGGCGAACGGCCCCGAGGGAACGTAGATCCGGGTCCGGATCGGCACCGCGATTTTCGGAGAGCGTCTGAGCGCCGACGCCTAACCTGTCGGTTTCAAGCCACAATCACGATTTTTGTGCACTGCAACAAAATGTTATGTTGCGGTGCGGAACGGCACTGCCCGCGGACCTATATTGAGGCCATGAATGAAATCGAGAGACTGACTGTCATGGCTGATCGGGAACGGCAGCACGGACGGATCGCACTCGCGCTTCAGGGCGGCGGCTCGTTTGGGGCCTTCACATGGGGCGTGCTGGACCGGCTGCTCGAGGACGGCGCGGAGTTCGACGCGATCAGCGGCGCGAGCGCCGGATCGATCAACGCCGTGCTGCTGGCGTCCGGCCTGCAGAAGGGCGGACCGGATGGCGCGCGGGCGGCGCTCGATGGGTTCTGGCACGACGTGGCCGACACCCCGGGCCTGCCGTCCTTCGCTCTGACCGCGCTGGCCGCCTCGGCGCCTTTCGTCTCGCCCTACTACCACAATCCGCTGGGCCTCAATCCGCTGCGCGACCTGCTGGCCAAGCACGTCGATTTCGAGCGGCTGCGCGCCGCTCCGCCGGTGCGGCTGATGATCGCGGCGACCCGCGTGCGCGACGGCGGCCTGCGCATCTTCCGTGAGGACGAAGTGTCGCTCGATGCCGTGCTGGCGTCCGCCTGCCTGCCGATGATGCAGCGCGCGGTGGAGATCGACGGCGAGGCGTACTGGGACGGCGCCTACAGCGTCAACCCGCCGCTGCGCCGACTCGCCATCGAGACGGAAGCCGAGGACATCCTGCTGGTGCAGATTATGCCCGAGGAAGTCGATGCGGTGCCGCAAATGCCGTCGGAGATCGCGCAGCGCGCGCACGAGATCGGCTTCAATGCGTCGTTGCAGCGCGAACTGCAGGCGCTCGAGGATCTGCGCGCGGGCTGCCACGGCGCGACGGCGCTGTCTTTGCCCACCGCTCGCAAGCTGCAGCGGCTCCGCCTGCATCGCATCACGGCGACGGACTGGGTGAGCGATCTTGGCGCGCGCAACATGCTCGACACCTCGCCCACGCTGCTGACCGAACTGCATGCGGCAGGGCGCAAGGCCGTGTCGGATGGGCGCGCGGACGAGACGAGGCAAGCGGCGTAGCTTCCCGATTCCGAAGTGGCCGGCCGACATGGCCCATGCGCCTGCGCCCGCGCGAAAGCGACAAGGCGCGGTTTGCAGAGATCGTGAAAACCGAAGCGCCGAAAACCTACGAAGCCGGCTTCCGCGTCGGCGCGTTCGACGCGCTCTGCGACGTGAGTCCCGACCACGCCCGGGTACTCAGTTTTTGCCCGAAGGAGTCCTGAAAATGACGACTGTCACCCGCGACCAGCTGCAGGTCTGCCGCGATTACGCCACCGCGCGTTGCCAGGCGCGTAAGGCCGCTCGCCGGTATCAGACCACCGACGCCGTTCGCCTGCTCGACGAGGCTAGGCGAATGTTCCGCCGCGCCGACCGCGAGGTGCGGCGGTTGCTTCGCGGGATCGTCGCCACCCTCGACGCGCGCCGGGATATCACTGACCCAGGCATGTTGCTGATCGTCG
>DATEQV010000450.1:0-3370 GCA_035272265.1 Acidisphaera sp.
TCTCAAGCAGCGGATCGAGGCGTTCATCGCCTACTTCAACCAGACCATGGCCAAGCCCTTCCGCTGGACTATGAAGGGCCGCCCTCTCACCGTGTGAGACATGCTAAACGGGGTGCCGACTTCCGGCGAGGTGTACTAGGGCAAAATCCGATCAGGTGGAATCACCTGATCGGATAAATTTGCCCGCTCTTCAATGTGCTAGAGCACTACTCCCGCGCCAAGTGGCGCGGGAGTAGTGCTCTACGCCGCTTGCCTTGTCTCGCCCGCGCGCCAATCTGACGCGGCCTCGCGCCCTGCGTCATGCAGTTCGGTCAGCAGCGTGGGCGACGTGTCGAGCATGCTGCGCGCGCCGAGATCGCTCACCCAGTCCATCGCCGCGAGCCGATGCAGCTGCAGCCGCCGCAGCTTGCGGCCGGTGGGCGAGAACAGCGCCGTGGCGCCGTGGCAGCCCGCGCGCAGATCCTCCAGCGCCTGCAGCTCGTGCTGCAACGATGCATTGAAGCTGATCAGGTTGGCCCGCTGCGCGATCTCCGACGGCAGATGCGGCACCGTATCGACTTCCTCGGGCATGATCTGCACCAGCAGGATGTCCTCGGCCTCCGTCTCGATGGCGAGCCGGCGCAGCGGCGGGTTGGCGCTGTAGGCGCCGTCCCAGTATGCCTCGCCGTCGATCTCCACCGCGCGCTGCATCGTCGGCAGGCAGGCCGATGCCAGCACGGCGTCCAGCGACACTTCGTCCTCGCGGAAGATGCGCAGGCCGCCGTCGCGCACGCGGGTCGCCGCGATCATCAGTCGCACCGGCGGAGCCGCGCGCAGCCGATCGAAATCGACGTGCTTGGCCAGCAGGTCGCGCAGCGGGTTAAGCCCCAGCGGATTGTGGTAATAAGGCGAAACGATCTGCGTCGAGGCTGCCAGCGCGGTCAGCGCGAAGGATGGCAGGCTCGGGGTGTCGGCCACGTCGTGCCAGAACCCGTCGAGCGCCGCGCGCGCGCCACGTGCTCCGCCCTTCTGCAGGCCGGATGCCAGCAGCACGGCGTTCACCGCTCCGGCGCTCGCGCCGCTGATCGCCTCGAACTCCGTGCCGTCTTCGAGCAGCCGGTCGAGCACGCCCCACGTGAAGGCTCCGAATGAGCCTCCACCCTGAAGCGCGAGTGCGAGCTGTCCTTGCTGCCGTTTCCGATCAGCCATGACAGTTGGTTCCCGGGTTTTGTTCATGGCATTAATATAGGCCGTCGGCAGGCGCCATTCCGCACCGCAACATGACATTTTGTTGCAGCGCACAATCGCGGGATCGTGGCTTGAAACCGGCCAGTTAGGCGGCGGTGCTCGGACGCTCTCCGAAGATCGCGGTGCCAATCCGCACCCAGGTCGCGCCGTAGGCGATCGCGGTTTCGAAATCGGCCGACATGCCCATGGAGACGACCGGCAGCCCGTGCGCCGCGGCCCTGGCCGCCAGCCAGGCGAAGTGCGGGGCCGGGTCGGCATCGAACGGGGGGACGCACATCAATCCTTGCAGGGCAGACCCGAAGCGCGCGCGGCAGGCGTCGATGAAGGCGTCGGCCTCGGCGCGGGGCACGCCGGCCTTCTGCGCCTCGTTCCCGACATTGACCTCGATCAGCAGCGTGGGCAGGCGCCCCTCCTTGGCCGCGGCGGCGTCGATCGCGTCGGCGAGCTTCGGCCGGTCGAGGCTCTCGATCACGTCGGCGAGCCGCACCGCGTCGCGCGCCTTGTTGGTCTGCAGACCGCCGATGATGTGCAGGCGCAGCTCGGGGTGCGCCGCGCGCAGGGCGGGGAACTTCGCCGCCGCTTCCTGCACGCGGTTCTCGCCGAAGACGAGCTGCCCGGCGCCGATCGCCGCCGCGATGTCGGCGGCGGGCTTGGTCTTGGAGACGGCGACCAGCGTGATCGCATCGGGGTAGCGGCCGATGCGCTCGGCCGCCGCGGCGATCCGCGCCCGCACGGCGGCGAGCCGGGCGGCGATGGCGGCGGCATGCGCCACGCTCGTAGAGTCGGGCATGGACGCAAGGCTCGTGAGCTGGGCGAGGGCCGTCAAGGCGCGTCAGAGCCGCCTCGGCCGGCATCATCCCGTGCTGTGGCTGTTCACCGACGCGGCGCGGCTGAGCGATCCCCTGCCGGCGATCGCCCGCCTGCCCCGCTTCCTGTCGGGCGTGGTGTTCCGGCACGACGGCGTGCCCGGCCGGGCCGAACTCGGCCGCCAGGTCGCCGTGCTGTGCCGCCGTCGCGGGATCGCATTGTCGGTCGCCGGAGACGAACGGCTTGCCGCGCGCCTGCACGCCGGGACGCACGTGCGCGGCAGGCATCCGCAACGCCGGGCGGGACCCGCCCTGACCGGTTCCGCGCATACTGTTGCCGAATTGCGACAGCTCGCACAGCGGTCCGTGCCGGTCGTCTTCCTGTCGCCCGCATTTGCGACCGCAAGTCACCCGCAGGCGGCCGTACTTGGCGTGGTGCGATGGTCGGGGCTCGCGCGCTCGCAGGCGGGCGCCGCAGTCCTCGCGCTCGGCGGTATCGATAACGGTTCCGCGCGCCGGCTGCCGCGCTGGTGCTCAGGCGTGGGGGCAATCGGCGCGCTGAGCTGACCTGCAGACTGTGTGCTGCCGCGGCCACAGTGTTTCGCGATTACCATGATCAGGCGTTTGAGAGGGTTGCCGTTCCGAAACCGACCACCCCATAGTCCGGTTCAGGTCTGACGAAACACTCCGGGTGGGACGGCGCGAGCGCGCACCCACGGACGACGAGTGGATGGGGCTGTGACCTGCTCTCGTCCTCGTCCGTCGACTACCGCCGCCGCCGCCGCAACACGATCGAGACGGCGCTGCGCTACCGCGGCACGTTCGGGCCGGTCGGCGTGGCGGCGTTCGCCGACTACACGACCGCCGGCAAGGTCAACTACTCGGGCTCGCAGGGCGGCCCCGCGCAGACCGGCGGCGAGCAGCAATACAACCAGTACGAGTACGGCATGGGCGGCGCTCAGTTCACCTATGCCGGCTTCTCGGCCGGCGGCATGGTCCGCGGCGGCGCCTTCAACGACATTGGCAACAACGAGGCTATGCAGCCGGCCGGCACGGAGCATGAGACGGCCTACGTGGTCGGCACGTCCTACACGGTCGGTCCGTTCGTCGCCGGTGCCCACTACTTCAAGTCCTGGCAGGCGGGCTTCCAGAGCGCGGCGACGAAAGCCTCTGGTGCAGTGGGGGTCATGAACACGCAGGGTGTCGCCGCCGGCGCCACCTACAGCGTGGCCCCCGGCTTGGCGGTCTACCTGGAATACCTCTGGGGTCAGATGCATCAGCGCGGCTACGACCTCGACCTCGGGGCCGCGGACAGCCCGCTGCACAACACGATCAAG
>DATEQV010000451.1:0-6590 GCA_035272265.1 Acidisphaera sp.
GGATCCGTCGCGTTTCTTCTATTTCGGGGAATCCGTGCTGCTGCCGGCCTATCGCGGCCAGGGGGTCGGCGTCGCCTTCTTCGACCAGCGCGAGGCGCACGCACGCGCGGTCTCGGAATGCGACTTCGCGTGCTTCTGCGCGGTCGTCCGCGACCCGAACGACACGCGGCGGCCGGCGGATTACGTGCCCCTCGATGCGTTCTGGCGGCGCCGCGGCTACACGCCCTACCCGCAACTGTGCTGCGCGATGGAGTGGCGCGAGGTCGGCGGCGAGGCCGAGGTGAGCAACCACCTGAGCTTCTGGATCAAGCCGCTTCACGGCGCCCCCCTGCCATGACGGCGTTGTGCCTGGCACTCGCGCAGTACCAGGTCACGCGGCCCGTCGGCGTGACGGGTTTCGCGGCGAAGCTGGACGGGTTGCTCGAACAGGCCCGCGGCGCCGAGCTGATCGTGCTGCCCGAATACGCCTGCCTGGACAGCGTGGTCGCCGACACCGTCGCCGCCGAGCTCGACGCCGCCTGCGCGCAGGCCGACGCGATGATCGACGCGATGCGCGCGGCAGCTTTGCGGCACCGCGTCTGGCTCGCCCCCGGCAGCCTGCCGGTGCGCGAGGCCGGCCGCACCATCAACCGCGCGCCGCTGATCGCGCCGGACGGGCGCATCGCGTTGCAGGACAAACGCGTGATGACGCGCTTCGAACGCGAAACCTGGCGCGTCGATCCCGGCGCAGCACCGACGGTTTTCGAGACCCCGTGGGGCCACATCGGGATCGCGATCTGCTACGATGCGGAATTCCCGCTGCTGGTGCGCGCGCAGGTGCAGGCCGGCGCGTGGCTGATCCTGGTGCCGAGCTGCACCGACACGATGCACGGCTTCAACCGCGTGCTGATCTCGGCCCAGGCGCGGGCGCTGGAGAACCAGTGCTACGTCGCCATTTCGCCGACGGTGGGCGATGCGCCGTGGTCGGCGACGCTGGACCGCAACCGCGGCTATGCCGCCGTGCTCGGGCCGGTCGATCGCGGCTTTCCGGAGGACGGCGTGATCGCGCGCGGCGGGCTGGACGAGCCCGGCTGGGTGTTCGCGACACTCGACCCCGCGCGCCTGGACGCGGTGCGCGCGGACGGGGCGGTGCGCAATCATCGCGACTGGCCGGAGCCGCCGCCGCCCTGCCGGGTCGTCGCACCGAAGTGACCCTCGCCCCCACGTGACCCTGGTCTATGTCATCGCGGGCGAGGCGAGCGGGGACGTGCTGGGCGCACGGCTGATCGCGGCGATGCGCCGCCGCCGCCCGGACCTGACCTTCGCCGGCGTCGGCGGCCCGCGCATGGCCGAACAGGGTGTGGCCAGCCTGTTCCCGATGCAGGAGATCGCGCTGATGGGCTTCGTGGAAGTCCTGCCGCGCGTGCTGCAGGTCCGGCGACGGATCGCGCAGACGGTCGACGACATCGCACGTCTTCGTCCGGCCGCGGTGGTGACGATCGACATCCCCGGGTTCGCGATGCGCGTGCTCAAGCGCATCGCGCCGCTCGGCATCGCCCGCGTGCATTATGTTGCACCCACCGTCTGGGCGTGGCGGCCCGGCCGGGTGCGGCGCTACCCGGGGCTGTTCGACGACCTGCTGTGCCTGCTGCCGTTCGAGCCGGAGTTCTTCCACGCGCACGGCGTCCCTGCCCGCTTCGTCGGCCATCCGGTGCTGGAGAGCGGTGCCGATCGCGGCGACGCCGCCCGCTTCCGCGCCCGCCACGATATCCCTCCCGACGCCACCCTGCTCACCGTCATGCCCGGCAGCCGGCGCCACGAGATCAAGCGGCTGCCGCCCATCTTCGGCGCGGCGCTGCGGCAGCTTTCGACCGCAATACCGGGGCTGGTACCGGTCGTTCCCGTCGCCTCGCCGGTGGCCGACGCGGTGCGGGCGGCAACGGCCGAGTGGACGCCGCGGCCGATCCTGGTGACCGACGAGGACGACAAGCACGACGCCTTCGCCGCGTCGGCGGCCGCACTGGTGAAGTCCGGCACCTCGACGCTCGAGGTGGCCATGGCCGGCAAGCCGATGGTCGTCGCCTACCGCGGCAACGCGCTGACCGTGGCGATCATTCGCCGGCTCGTCCGCGTGCGCTTCGCCTCGATCCTCAACCTGCTGCCCGATCGCGAGATCGTGCCCGAACTGCTGCAGGAAAACTGCACGCCCGAGCGGATCGTGGCCACGCTGCTGCCGCTGCTGACCGACCCCCAGGCCGCCCGCGCCCAGTGCGATGCCTACGCCGCCCAGCTTGCGCGCCTGCGCCCGCCCGAAGGCCTGCCCAGCGATGCCGCCGCGCAGGCCGTGCTGTCGCTGCTGGCACGCGATGTCCCGGTGCATTCCCCGGTGTCGGTTGACAGCACGGGCGAGCCGGACCGAGTTTCCGCGACACAGAACGAACCAGGGGGGATGGCGCATGGCCGGACGGCTTGACGGCAAACTGGCGTTCGTCACCGCAGCCGCGCAGGGCATCGGCCGCGCGACCGCGCTGGCCTTCGCCGCGGAAGGCGCGCGCGTCATCGCCACCGACGTCAACGAGGCGCTGGTCGCGGAAATCCACTCGGACGATATCCACACGGCGAAGCTGGACGCGCTGCACGCCGCCGACATCGCGCAGGCGTCGATCGATGCCGGCCCGGTCGACATCCTGTTCAACTGCGCGGGCTTCGTGCACCAGGGCACGATCATGGACGCGACGGAAGACGAGTGGGACTTCGCGTTCGAGTTGAACGTCCGCTCGCAGTTCCGCACCATCAAGGCGTTCCTACCCGGCATGCTCGCGCGGGGCGGCGGCTCGATCATCAACATCGCGTCGGCCGCCAGCAGCATCAAAGGCGCGCCGAACCGCTTCATCTACGGCACCACCAAGGCCGCGGTCGTCGGCCTGACCAAGTCCGTCGCCAGCGACTTCGTCGGCAAGCACATCCGCTGCAACTGCATCTGCCCCGGCACAATCCAGACGCCCAGCCTGAACGACCGCGTCGCCGCCAACGCCGCGCAGGCGGGCTCGGTCGAAGCGGCCCGCGCGGCGTTCATCGCGCGGCAGGCGATGGGACGGCTCGGCACGCCCGAGGAGATCGCGGCGCTTGCGGTGTATCTCGCCAGCGACGAAAGCCAGTTCATGACCGGCCAGGCCATCGTGATCGACGGCGGCTGGACGCTGTAAGAAACTCGTATAGGGAGAGACGACATGAAGCTGCTGCGCTTCGGCCCGGCGGGCGAGGAACGCCCCGGCCTGCTCGACGCCCATGACACGATCCGCGACCTGACCGGCATCGTGCGCGACATCGACGGCGAGGCGCTGTCGCCGGCCTCGCTGGCCAAGCTCGCGGCGCTCGATCCCGCCACGCTGCCGGCGGTGGACGGCAGCCCGCGGCTCGGCGCCGCGGTGGCACTGCCGCGCAACTTCATCTGCATCGGGCTGAACTACTCCGACCACGCCGCGGAGACGAACAACCCGATCCCGAAGGAGCCGATCATCTTCCTCAAGTCGCTCGGCGCGTATTCGGGGCCGTACGACGACGTGGTGATCCCGCGCGGCTCGAAGAAAACGGACTGGGAGGTGGAGCTCGGCATCGTCATCGGCACCGGCGGCAGCTACATCGAGGCGAACGCGGCGATGGACCACGTGGCCGGCTACACGATCGTCAACGACGTCAGCGAGCGCGAATACCAGCTCGAGCGCGGCGGCACCTGGGACAAGGGCAAGAGCTGCCCGACCTTCGGCCCGATCGGGCCGTTCGTGGTGACCAAGGACGCGGTGCCCGATCCGCAGGCCCTGTCGATGTTCTGCGACGTCGACGGCCATCGCATGCAGGACGGCAGCACGCGCACGATGATCTTCGGCGTGCGCAAGCTGGTGTCCTACGTGAGCCACTTCATGCGGCTGTTCCCCGGCGACGTGATCGCCACCGGCACGCCGCCGGGCGTGGGCATGGGCAAGAAGCCGCCGGTCTTCCTCAAGCCCGGCCAGACGATGCGCCTCGGGATCGAGGGGCTGGGCGAGCAGCGCCAGCGGCTCGTCGGCCAGGATTAGAGAGGACGAAACGGACCGGGGGCGGCGGGCGTTTGCCACCCGCCGCCCCGGGCTGTATCCGGATCGGCACCCCTTCCCGAGTCCCGGATCGCCTATGACTGTGATGTCGGACCGCTGGATACGCCAGATGGCGCAGACCCGGCGCATGATCGAGCCCTTCGTCGAAAGCCAGCGGCGCGAGGGCGTCATCAGCTACGGCCTGTCGAGCTACGGCTACGACGCGCGCGTCGCCGACGAGTTCAAGATCTTCACCAACGTCGATTCGGCAGTGATCGATCCCAAGGACTTCTCGCCGACGAGCTTCGTCGACCGCAAGGCGGAGATCGCCATCATCCCGCCCAACAGCTTCGCGCTGGCGCATACCGTGGAGTATTTCCGCATCCCGCGCGACGTGCTGGTGATCTGCCTGGGCAAGTCGACCTATGCGCGCTGCGGCATCATCGTGAACGTCACCCCGCTCGAGCCCGAGTGGGAGGGGCAGGTGACGATCGAGATCAGCAACACCACGCCACTGCCCGCCAAGATCCACGCCAACGAGGGCATCTGCCAGTTTCTGTTCCTGGCCGGCAACGAGCCGTGCGAGACGAGCTACGCCGACCGCGCGGGCAAATACATGCGCCAGCGCGGCGTGTCGCTGCCGAAGCTGTAGCTGTCGCACCCGTCGTCACATGGCGAATCGCGCAGCCGTTCGATTACCGTCATGGCCGGCCCCCGGGCATGACGGGTACGCGCAACCGGAACTGCTTTAAACTCAGTGCCATAGGGACCCACGCAACTTGGACAAGATAGTCATTCGCGGCGGTCAGCCGCTGTCGGGCGAGATCGCGATCAGTGGCGCCAAGAACGCCGCCCTGCCGCTGATGGCGTGCGGGATGCTGACCGACGAGCGGCTGGTGCTGACCAACGTGCCGCAGCTCGCCGACATCGAAACGATGGCGGCCCTGCTGCGCCAGCACGGCATCGCGGTGGAGCCGGCGAGCAACGACGGACGCGCCCTGTCACTCGGCGGCGCGATCACCGGCACCGAGGCGCCGTACGACATCGTGCGCAAGATGCGCGCCTCGGTGCTCGTGCTCGGGCCGCTGCTCGCGCGCGTCGGCGAGGCGCGCGTCTCCATGCCCGGCGGCTGCGCGATCGGCACAAGGCCGGTCGACCTGCACCTCACGGCGCTGGAGCAGATGGGCGCCGTCTTCCGCCTCGACGGCGGCTACATCGACGGCAGCCTGCCCACGGGACAACGGCGGCTGCGCGGTGCCAAGATCGTGTTTCCGTTCGTCTCCGTCGGTGCCACCGAGAACGCGCTGATGGCGGCCTCGCTCGCCGACGGGCACACCACGCTCGCCAACGCCGCACGCGAACCGGAGATCGCCGACCTCGCCGCGTGCCTGAACGCGATGGGTGCGCGGATTTCCGGCATCGGCAGCGACCGGCTGGAGGTCGACGGGGTCGAGCGGCTGCACGCCGCGCACCACGCCATCATCGCCGACCGGATCGAGACCGGCACCTACGCCTGCGCCGCCGCGATCACCGGCGGTGCCGTGCACCTGCGCGGCGCGCGGCTGGAGCACCTGGGCGCGGTCGTGCGCATCCTGCGCGAGGCCGGCGTGGAGGTGGCCGAGACCGGCGGCGGGCTCGACGTCAAGCGGCTGAACGGGCTGCACGGCACCGACGTGATGACCGAGCCCTACCCCGGCTTCCCCACCGACATGCAGGCGCAGTTCATGGCGCTGATGTCGGTCGCCGAAGGGGCCGCGATGGTCACCGAGACGATCTTCGAGAACCGCTTCATGCACGTCCCCGAGCTGAACCGCATGGGGGCGCGGATCAACGTCCATGGCGCGTCGGCCATCGTGCGCGGCGTCGGCCGGCTGTCCGGCGCGCCGGTGATGGCGACCGACCTGCGCGCCTCCGTCAGCCTGGTGCTGGCGGGGCTCGCCGCACAGGGCGAGACGGTGGTCAGCCGCGTCTACCACCTCGACCGGGGCTACGAGTCGGTCGAGCGCAAGCTCGCCGCGTGCGGCGCGGACATCGAGCGGGTCGCCGCGTAGGGCGGTTCGAGGCTTGGCGGGCGCGGGTATCGTCGGGCGGGCGGCGCCGATCTTGATCGTGCCGGAGCGCGGATCGGGCGGCGCGGCCGAGACCGCGCGGGGCTGGGCAGCCGGCTGCGCGGGGACGTCGGGCGACGGCGGCTGGGGAGGCGGCTGAGGCGTCCCGCGCGGTGATCGCGGGCGTACCGGCCTCGGCGGGCGTTTCGGTTCCGTGCTGTCGGGCGCATTCGCGCGGCCGTCCGCGGCCACGTGCGCGGCGCGTGTCACGCGGCGCCGGGTTGCTTTGTCGCGACGCGCCTCGCCTGGACGGAGCACGCGCAGGCGGGCGCTGCGGCGGCGCAGCAGTACGCGCAGGAGTGCGGCGTGGTCGCGCACGAGGTCGCGCTCGACGTCGCGGCGTGCGTGGGCGTGGTGCGCGCCCGGGCCGCTGGGGCGGTACGACGGCCAGAGGGTGATCTCGAACGGCTCGGGTTGCGGGCCGTAGCGG
>DATEQV010000452.1:0-16255 GCA_035272265.1 Acidisphaera sp.
GCTCCACCACGAGCGCTTCCAACTCGGGGCGAGGCAGGCCAGGCAGATCGGCGGGCGGTGACATGCACCAACCGAATCGTACCGGCTCGCGTCGGGGGAAGCGGAAAAATGCACGCCGCCCGGGGTTTTGCCCCGCTTACACGGGTCGTCCCAGCATACCACCCACGCCACCACCCACGCTGCACGGATGATGGCCTCGTCCCCAGGCGATCAAGCACAGCTTGACCTCATAACGACGCAACCCACCTGAGCGCGACCGGGCTGTATAGCATCGCCGCGTTCCGAAGGCTTCGAGCGCACCCGCTGAAGGATTGCGCATGTCGAAGAACGACAACGACCTGCACGTCGATACCGACCCAGCTGATGCGTCAGTTCGGATTGCAGGTTATCAAAACGGCGTCCGACTGATCGGCTACCTTGGCCGAGCAGCGCTCGATGACTACCTTGCTCACTACAACTTCCCGCATCCGACGCCCGAGCAGCGCGAGAGCTTTGTCGGGTATGAAGAGAACCGGCGGAAGGTGTGGAGCATGGTGATCCGAAAGTCCGAACAAGGCGACGGCCGTCCTGAGGTCAGACAAGGGACCGAGGTCCGCGTGGTTCGGATTGATGCGAGCGAATTGCATCACGGCCCGAGGTTATCCGCTGCCTGCCTGATCATCCGGAAGGCCGGGTGGGGGCAGGGCTCGTAGCGCAGCCGCGACCCCGATGCCTAGGGACTTCGAGCAGCTCCTGTCGGACGTGACCGGCAAAGTTCGCCAAGTGCGGGTGCCGAGGCACTTCGCGCGCTACCACATGGATACCGATGCGCTGCTTCCGTGGTGGCACCGAGCGGAGAGCCTTCACATCAGCGCCTTGGCGCTCGCGCGCGCTTTCACCGAGGAGGCGGGCGCCACAAGCGCTTCTCCTCCTTTCAATCTGCGTCGTAGGCTCTTTGCGCTTCTGCTAGTTACGCGGTGCCCGGCGAGAACAACTCACGATGGCGTTGTCAAGCAGCCCACGCGCAAAAAGCGATCGAAGCCCGAACCGGAGTTGCGACCGTAGCCTGCTTGCAATGACCCAGACGCATGCCCGACACTCCCCGCATCAACAGCTGAAAGCTGCACATCGTGATGCACGATCTCGCCACGTTTCTTCAGACCGCCGCCGCTGTCTTGAAGATCGCCGAAGCCGGCTTCCGCGGGAGTAGACGGCTGCATAGAGAACTTGTCGAACGTCACGGGAAGGACCGTCGCGACGGGGATAGGTGACGCGCCGAGGCCGCGAAATCCAGACTGTCCAGAACACAGGCAAAGCGAGCGAAATACGATGCCAATGTCTCTGATCGAAGTCTTGCGGGGCGGCGGTTACTATTGGCGGCGGGAACGCTTGGACAGCCCAGGGCATTCGATTGCTATCCCGAATGGCACACCGTTCAAGATCGCAACGGCTGGTCCGGCAAGCCACGATTACATCTCGGGGGTGGTGGAGAATGGCTTCTTCGCAATACGGGAGGGAGAGCTTGCGGGCCGACGATTTAAATCGGCTCATGAGGCCGTAAACACGGTCCGTGAGCCGTCGAGTAATGCGTTCCTGTTCATCAGCTTTTTCTTGGACGGGGGCTGGACGGTAGCCGAGGATTACAGACGCAATCCAAGCTCGGCCCTCGACGAAGCTGAAGAACAAGCTCTGCGTTCAGCAAGAGATGTATTGCGCGACCATCCGAAGCTCGTGGGCAAATCCGAGCCGGAGCTTAACATTGTTGCGGCGCGCTATGTGGCGGACAAGCCGCAGATGATGCAGATGGCTCGCGAGCAGGTTGAAAACTATCGAGCACTCCCTCCCGACGAAATCAACCTGGAGCTACCCCGATCGCAGCCAATCGCCGTAGCCGCGCACCCAGGCCGGGTGCGAGAGCGGCGCGGGCCAATTGCGCGGCGGTATGCCGGACGCCACCTACGGCGCGCGAAACGCGGGCACGCCGATTATCAGCCACCAGCGTTGAACAGCCTTGGGTGGGCCGCTTCGATCTGTTCCTTGATCTCCGCCAAGGCTTTCCAGCGTCGAGCGCGGGCAACGTTGATGTCGTAAGTCTTGAGCGTCCGCTTGATCCGGCGGCCGAGTTTGGACCGCAGCGATGGCGGGACCTCGACCACGACATACCAGCCCCGGCGGCGCTGGACGAGGTAGCGATTGTCCATCGGCATGATTGCCATCCACGCAGCCACCCACAAATAAACTGGTTTCGTGGGTTAGCTCAATGTCTTATGAAGTTCCAAAGGGCCACTCGTCGTGTCCGCTTGGGTCTACCACCGTCTGAGGCGGCCGTCGCGTGGCCGCCATGACGGGTGACGCTCCCCTCAAGGCCGCGGTGATCTACGGCTCGGTCCGCAGCGAGCGCCAGGGCATCAAGGCCGCGCGGTTCATGACGGGCGAACTGACGCGCCGGGGCTGGGAGGCGACGCTCGTCGATCCCAAGGACAGCTATCTGCCGCTGCTCGACCGTATGTACAAGGAGCTGCGCGACGACGCGCCGCAGACGCTGAAGGACCTCGCGGCGTTGTACCGCGGCGTCGATGCGTTCGTGATCGTCAGCGGCGAATACAACCACAGCATTCCACCGGCGCTGTCGAACCTGCTGGATCACTTCCTGGAGGAGTATTTCTGGCGGCCGTCCGCGATCGTCTGCTACTCGGCCGGCGCGTTCGGCGGCGTGCGCGCCGCGATGCAGCTGCGCATGATGCTCGGCGAGCTCGGCATGCCGAGCATCCCGTCGATCCTGCCGTTTCCGCGCGTGGCGAGCGCGTTCAAGGACGACGGCAACCTGAGCGATGCCGGCTACGCATCCCGCGTCGACCGCTTCATCGCGGAACTGGCGTGGTTCGCGCAGGCCTTGCGCCGGCAGCGTGCCGGGGGCGTGCCTTACTGAAGCCTCATGCGCCTCCGCCACGTGGCGGAGGCGCACGATCGCAAGGCGTCAGCCGATCGCAGGCAGGCGCTCTGCTGCGGCCGCCGACGCGCCGGTCAGCACCGCGTGGCCGCCGACGATCGTGACGTCGGTTGCCGGGACCGCGACGAGCCGGCGTCCGGGCGTCCGGTAGGAGCCTAGCTGCAGGACGGCCGTGCGGCCGTTGTCGGTGAGCGAGTAGACGCTGCCGATCAGGCCGCCGTTGCTGTCGTACAGCCAGTCGCCGAGGGCGGAGCGGGCGGGCGACGGCGTGGTCGACTGCGCCAGCGCCGGCGCGGCCGCGCCGAGCAGGCCGAGAGCGAGAGCAGTCGCCGCGTAGGTGAGCTTGATCATGGTCGGTTCCTTTCCGTCTGGGGTTGGAGGATCGGCTGGCCCGACCGCGTTCTGCCGTCAGGACCATGCCGATGATGTTGGCGGAACCGTTCCGCGCCCGGTGTAAATGCGATCACTCACGCCGTGGCGGCAATGAGCCGGGCAGCGGCATCGTATGCGGAACGTGGCGGCGCGCATGCCGCTACGTTCCGCAATCGATCAGTTCGTCGCCGGGGCGGCGGCGAGAGCGTCGGCGGTCATCGTGCGCAGCGTCGCGTGGCCCGCGACCTCCGCCAGGTCGGCGGAAGGCACCGCCACCAGATGGCGGCCGGGCGTCAGATAGGTGCCGTACTGCACGATCACCGTGCGGCCGCCATCGGCGACGGCATAGACGCTGCCGACCAACTCGCCGTTGGAGTCATACAGCCAATGGCCGACCGCGGACTGCGGGTCGAACTCGGCCGCGGGCTGGGCGAACGCGGGCGCGGCGGCGCCGAGGGCCGCGGCTCCGAGGCCGGTGGCGAAGACGAGTGCAGCGGTTTTGTGTGCGAACGTCGTCATGGTCGTTCTCCTGCATCTGCCGGGCGGCCGGCGGGGCCAATCCCCGCCCATACCATCCGGTAGCGTGATGAAACCAGACGGCAAGTGGCAACTTGAAACCAGGCTTTCAAGGGATCATCTGTGCGACAGTTCGAAGAACATCGGCGGGGCCAAAGGTCGCCGCCGGGAGGACGCCGTGAAACGCAAGCCGCTTAACGATGCGCCGTGCTGCATCGCCCGCTCGCTCGACCAGATCGGCGAGTGGTGGTCGCTGTTGATCGTGCGCGACATCCTGCTGCTCGGGCATCGCCGGTTCGGCGAGCTGCTCGAGAGCCTGGGGTGCGCGCGCAACATGTTGTCGGCGCGGCTCAAGCGGCTGGTCGCGTGCGGCATCCTGACGACTGCGCCCGCCGCGGACGGCAGCGCCTACCAGGAGTACCGGCTGACCGAGAAGGGCCGCGACCTCTATTTGACGCTGATTGCGCTGCGGCAATGGGGCGAGCGCTGGAACAGCCGGCCCGACGAGATGATGCCGCATCTGGTCGAACGCGGGACCGGTACGCCGATCGCGCTGGAACTGCGGACCCAGGACGGGCGTCCGGTCGGATTGAGGGACATCGAAGTCCGGCGAGACGGCTGATCCGCCGGCCGTGGCGGTCTACCTCGTTCTTTTCCTCGCCGCCTTGTGGGCCGGAGCGCAGAACGCGCTGGCCGGCGGCGGTTCGTTCGTGACGCTGGCGGCGCTGCTCTACAGCGGCATCGACGCGCGCGCGGCGAACATCACCAGCACCGTGGCACTGTTCCCAGGCCAGCTCGCGAGCGGCTGGCTCGGCCGTGAGCTGGTGGGCGGCATCGGCATCCTGTCGTTCCGCGCGCTGATGGTCATCTCTCTGGCGGGCGGAGCGGTGGGCGCGCTGTTGCTGCTGGCCACGCCGAGCAGCGTGTTCGAGCGGATGCTGCCGTTCCTGGTGCTGTTCGCGACCGGGGTTTTCGCCTGGGGCAGCTTCCGCCGCCGGTCGGGAGCCGATGCGAGGCGCCTGTCGGCGCGTGCCGCCGCCGCGGGGCAGTTCATGATCGCGATCTATGGCGGCTATTTCGGCGGCGGCATCGGGTTCCTGATGCTGGCGGTGCTGACGATGGCGGGTGTGGCGGTGCGCCGCGCCTCGGCGGCGAAGAATGCGCTGGCGGCGGTGATGAACGCCTCGGCGGTGGCGATCTTCGTGGCCTCGCCGGCGGTGTCGTGGCCGCGCGCGGCGGTGGTGTGCGCGGGCGCGATCCTGGGCGGCTATGGCGGCGTGTGGCTGGTCAAGCGCCTGAACGAGAGGCTCCTGCGCGCGCTGGTGGTCGGGATCGGCGTGGTGCTGACGGTGGCGTTGTTCGTGCGGGCCTACGGGTGAGGGCGCGCGCCGGGCGACGTTCCGCGACCTAATCCGGTAGGGCGCTTTCGGTTATTCGGCGCCTGCGCGACAGCCAGAGCCGCTGGTAGAAATTCCAATGCTTACGATAGAGCGCGCGTTGCGGGCGTTGCCAAGGTTTCACGCGTCCGATCCAGTGGATCGCCTTCGGAGCGCGGATGGTCTCATAGCTGGGGAAGACGTTCCATTCCGGCGGGAGCCGCCGCCAACGATAGCCGGCATAGGCGCTGAGGATGTCCTGATCATTCATTCCGTAACGCGGACCGTAGGGGAGAAAATTTGCGCAGAACGCATCGCGGCGCAACGCCTCGAGGTCGAGCACGAGAAGCCCGGCATTGTAAGTCTCGAAATCGTATGCGAACCGATGCAGCAGCCGCCGGCGCAATTCGGCCGCCCGCTCCAGGGAAAGCCGCTTGGATGCGGCTTTCAGATCCCGATCGTGGTCTTCACTGATTCTCGGTCTCGCTTGGGCGGCGAGTGGCATGCCGGCGAGATCGAAATCCGCCAATTCGGCCAGATCGCCGAGCACAGCGATGTCAATGTCGAGATAGGTCACCCGGTTCAGTTCCGGCAACATTTCGGGCAGCAGCAGCCGGTCCATGGTCGCCACGCTGACGTGAGCCGGAAGACCGACGACATCGCCGTGTTGGACCGTGTCGCACGTCAAGACGTGAAACTCCGTTTCGGGGAAGCACGCGGCGAGTTCGCTGAAATAAGAGCCTCCCAGACCGCGCGACAATACCCAGACGCGAATGGGTCGCGAGGCGTTCGCCACGGCGGATTCCAACATCACCGGCACCTGGACTCGCAGTCCTTCGTCGGTGGCGAGAGCGATATCGACCGCCGATCCGGCCGTCGCGCCGAATGGATTCCAAACACGCATGCTGCTCCGCGCCGGCCGGCACATCGCCTCGATTTCGGCTGCCGGAAGCGCGATATCGGGGAACTGCGCGCGATGGACGTTTGCGGCCTCAACATCCGCCGCGCACAATTCGGCCCAGCGTGCTCGAATCGTATCCTCGTCGGCGCCCCCGGTTATCATCTCGATCATTCCGGCCAACGTCGCCAACAGGCGTACCCGCATCACTGCGAGCCGGTCGTCGGCGATATCGGTCAAGCCGTCGAATCGGATGTCGGAGGGTCGCCGCGGCCGGAATTCGACGTCGAGGCCAAGGCTTCGGCAGGGCAGATAGCAGTGCAGACGCGAGGTGACGATCTTGCGGAATTCGTCTCGGTAGAGGCCGAGCCGCGCGAGCGCCAAGGCCAGGTTCCGTGTCAGGGACTGGGTGGCGACAGAGATTTCCTCGTGACAGAAGGACTCGTGCGGAAGCGCTTCTTCTTCCGAAGAGGCCGGAGCGGTATCGACGAAGGCAAGCGGTCGTTTCTCCGGCCCCCGCGGCTCGGCCGGGCTGCCGAACAGAGTGTCGATGGTCGTTGTCAGGCACCCTGAGAAGAATGCCGGAATGCCGCGACTGCTGAGCAGATACGCGGTGCTCCAGTCGCGGCAGCCGATAGGCGCGTATCGCTTGAGGTAGGAGACGGCCTCGGACGTCACCATTTCCGGATCGGCGACGTGAAACGAAACGAACAGCGGCCGGACATGGCCCGGATACGGAAAATCGAAACTGGCGCCGAACGGGCGGTGCATGTGCGAGCCGAAGACGAAGAGCCAAGTTCCGGGCGGAAGCTTGTGATCTCCGACGGCATCGCGGTTGACGGGGAGCAGCGCGACGGTCCGCTGTGGCGTGTTCAGGCGGCGGTCTGCTCTGACCCTGTCCTGCAACGATTGGGCGAAGCCGGCGATATCGGCATCACCGATGAACGTGAATGCGCGATGGCGAACGAGATTCCCCAGGAATGCGAGTGTTTGAACATAATCCCCAATATTCCGCGAAACCCGGCCAAGATCGGCATGGTGATAGCCGAGAACGCCCAAAGTCGCCGCGGCGGGTCCCGCAGTCTGGCAAGGCCGGTGGGTGGTGGCATCGTATTCGCGGAACCAGCTAAACGCGGCGAGTTCGCTCTGAGAAAGAGCTTCGTCGACTCGGCGATCGGCATTCAGAAGGTCGAGCAACCTCCTCGCCTGATCCTTGTCGCGGAATCCCCAGGCCAATCCGGCGATCGCCAGTAGGGTGGCAGGCGGCAACGGCGGCTTGCGCTCGGCGCCGATCGCCGCGACCCGAGCGCGGGCAATCTCCGGCGCGAGCCGATAGGCGCAATCGAGGAACTCGACCGGAACCGCGCCGGCGAGCCGGTCCCACGGAATGGGATCGAGCAGGTCGAAAGCGCGACGAAACTCCCCTCTGTTGTGCCCGACGATCGCACAGCACATCGCGGCGGTTTCGGACATGCCTCCGCCCTCCGCGAGGCCGTAGGCAAGCCTTCGTGCGAACCCGGCGAGTGGTTTACGATCAAGAAGTTCGCGCACCAGCGTGATAAGGACAGCGTGGGCGCTTTCCCCGGCAACCATGTCGTCAAGCAAAGCCGTGGCAAACGGGACCGTCGCCAGCCGTTCCTTTCGCAAGACCCGAATCGACACGGGGTCGAACGGATCGCGCATGTCCTGCGACGCCATTGCGTCTGAAATACCGAATAGCTCGGATAGCAGAACTCGAAGCGCTTTGTTGGAACGGAGGATTTGGGCGCGCGTGCTCGCGGCCTTGTCCTTGAGGGCCGCGATCTGCGTTTCTTTTCGTTCCAACGCCTCTTCGAGCTGAACGATCTTGGCTTGCAGGTCAGGAACGTCCGTGAGATCCGGCCGCGGCGGTGTCGTGCGACGACCGGATTGGTTGCCGGGCATGCTGTTCTGCCCGCTCACGATCGCGGAGGATCGGACAGTGCTTCCCAGATTTGCAGCACCTGGCGAAAATCCGGCCGGTAGCGCCTGGCGGCGTACTGGAGCGCCTTCTTGTGACGCTCGCGAAAGGCCGCCGCGGCGCGGCCGCCCATCTTTGCCCGCAACGTGGGATGAAGATCGTTCAGAAACTGGCGTGACGATTTCATCAGGCCAAGTTCCACGAGCTGTCGTGAATCCTCGTACCGACAGCTTCGCTCAGCGCGGATGACCAGATCCGGCTGTTCCGAGACGGTCCGGGCGTAGCTTTCGTATTGCGGTAGCCGCTCGCCGCGCGCGGCTTCTTCGGTGACGAATGCCGCGAAATCTTTCATGAACTTGAAATGCAGCAGTGCGCCAGTGATATCCGCCAGCCGGATCGGTGAGTGCGTGTGCGTCACGCTTCGGTAAGCGATCCCTTGCCGCCAGCGGATCAGCGGTGTCTTGCGGAGCACGGCAAAGATCTTGTCCGGTCTCTGTCCGCCGAAGACGCGGCGGCGTGGGCCGCCGTTGACCGAGATCGGCGGAAAGGTCACGCCACGCGACGCAACGTATCCGGCCGCGTCGAAGAACGGGAACGCCTCGATGAGCGACTCGCCGGCGCTATACGGCGCGTCCGACAACGCGCCGGCCGGATACATGTCCAGCAGGAGCGTGAAAAAGCCCTCATAACGGTGGCGGTCGCAATACTGCGTCAGGTCGTGCAGCGTCAGTTGCTCCATCGCCGGGAAGCACAGCAGTTCGTTGGCATCGAGCGTCAGGCACCAGTGGCCACATCCGAACCTGTCGCGTAGCGCGTCGGTCCAGTCGCGCGCAATTGGCCTTTTGGAAACTGGCGGTGGTGTAGAATGGAACCACGTCACCAGCCGCAGTAAGAATCGCCTTCGTATCGTCGCTTGAACCGTTGTCTACGATGAAGAAACGCGCGACGCCGAGTTTGCGGTGATGATCGAGGAAGGCAGGAAGGCGTATCGCCTCGTTGCGCATGGCGGCGAAAGCAAGAATGTCGCCCGGACGCACCGGCTCGTAACCCCGTGCCAGTGGCTCGACGGGCAGGCCGGAGAATGCGTCGGTCGCCACGCCCGTCGCGCACGCCGTCTCTACACGGTGGTGGCTTGATGCGCCGATCCGATGATGGTCGTCGGCGTCGTGGGTTTCGACGTCCTCAGGCGGGGTTCCATGCGTTGCAGTACTGGCGTCGGTCATGCTGAAGCCGATCGCGCTGAGGAATGCCTGACTAACACGGCGTGCGGCGTTTCGCGCAACATCGTGAAATCGCCATGGGCGGCTAGGAACTCATCCGTTGCCTGTCTGCAGCCCTGCCAGCCGCCGTAATCGTCCACAATGACCATGCCCGCCGGTTTCAGCCGCTCCCGAAGATGCGCCAGCGCCAACCGCACCGACTCATACCAATCGCAATCGATATGGGCGAAGGCAATCGGGAAACGTGCCTTCGCGGTCAGCGTCTTCTCATAAAGTCCGCGAACGAGGCGGATGCGCGCGTCGTCGACCTGCAGGCCGAAGCGGGCGAAGTTAGCAACCACCGCCTCGTAGAGGTGGTCGTGGTAGCCGTAATACGTCTCGCCGCCGATGCCTCTCGACTGGCCCGAGCTGATAACGCGGTAGCGCTCGGCCACTTGGTCGCCGTCCGCTGCCGTGGGTGCTGGGATCATGCCGAAAGCGTCGTACCCGACGAATCGTCGGCCGGCATCGAGCGTGCTCGCGATGCAAATAGCTGAGCCGCCGAGCGCAACGCCGTATTCGCCAAGATCTCCGGCGACCTTACCGCGCTTCAACTCGGCCACCGCAGACAGCAGACCTTCAAGGCGCGCCGTCGTCAGGTAGGTCAGATCGGCTCGCTTGACCGCTCGAGCGATAGCGGCCGGATCGCTCGTCAACCCCCGCAGCTTTCGGCGAGAGGGGTCACAGCGTCTCGAATGCGCGCGAGAAGAAAAACGGGCCGACATTGCCGGACGTGGGCGCAAGATGGATCGCGCCGTGCGGCGTGTCGGCTAACGTCCACGGCACGCCCGGGTGCTATCGAAGGTCGAGCAGCAACTGACCCGCATCGTCCAGATGAACAGCCCCCTGCCCGTTCCACAATCAAAGTACAGCCTAACCGGTGATTTGGGCGTCAAGCAACCTGGAAGCGCGGTGACGCCCATCGGGCTGCATCACCGGCAGCCCGTGTGACACCGCGCGCGTCATTCCCAGCCCGTTCGGTGATCGCGCGACGGATGCCCGCCGGGCCGTCACAGACCCTCGAAGATACTGTAGAGTCGACAACCCGCCCGGGGGTGGCCGACGCACCTTAACAGCGAACTACGCCGCCGCCATCGCCCGCGCGCGCTGGCCGGCGAGCAGGAACAACGCCTGCTCGGCAAAGATGTTGGCGAGCCACGCATTGCGCCGCCACGGCGTGCGGCGGCCGGCGTCGTCGGTGGCGAGCCAGCGTTCCACCGCGTAGCCCTCGGCCGCGCACAGCGCGAAGAAGTCGGCGACGGTGCACGGGTGGATGTTCGGCGTCTCGTGCCACGGCCGGTCCCAGGTCGCCGTCATCGGCATCCGCCCGCCGCTGAGCAACTGCCAGCGCACCTGCCAGTGGCCGAAATTGGGGAAGCTCACCACGGCGCGCGAGCTGATGCGCAGCATCTGCCGCAGCACCTCGCGCGGGCGCTCCACCGCCTGCAAGGTGCGCGACAGCACCACGTAGTCGAACGCGCCGTCCGGGTAGTGCGCGAGGTCGAGGTCGGCGTCGCCCTGCATCACCGGCAGCCCGTGCGACACCGCGCGGGTCACCGCGGCCATGTCGATCTCGATGCCGCGGGCGTCGCAGCCCTTGTCGCGGAACAGCCGCTCGATCAGCAGCCCGTCGCCGCAGCCGATGTCGAGCACGCGCGTCCCCGGCGCGATCATCTCCACGATCAGGTCGAGGCTGCTCATCGCGTGGGTTTCGCCAGCCCCGAATGCTCCGCGCAGCCGCCGAGGAAGCCGGCGAGCGTGCGGTGGAAGTCCGGCTCGTCGAGCAGGAAGGCGTCGTGGCCCTTGTCTGTCGTGACCTCGACGAAGCTGACGTTGGCGGCGACGCGATTAAGCGCGCGGACGATCCGCCGGCTCTCCTCGGTCGGGAACAGCCAGTCCGACGAGAACGACACCAGCAGGAAGCGGACGCGCGTGCCGGCGAACGCCGTCGCCAGATCGCCGCCCGCGTCGGCGGCGAGGTCGAAATAGTCCATCGCGCGGGTGATCGTGAGGTAGCTGTTGGCGTCGAAGCGGTTCACGAAGGTGCTGCCCTGGTGGCGCAGGTAGCTCTCGACTTCGAAGATGTCGCCGAACAGGCCGAGCGCCTCGGTCGGGTCCTTGGCCGCCGATTGCAGCCGGCGGCCGAACTTGCGGGTCAGCGCTTCCTCGGACAGGTAGGTGATGTGCGCGCACATCCGCGCGACCGCGAGGCCGCGCGCCGGGACGCGGCCGTTCTGCCAGTAGCGGCCGCCCTGCCAGTCCGGGTCGGCGAAGATCGCCTGCCGGCCGACCTCGTGGAAGGCGATATTCTGGGCCGAGTGATACGAGGCGCAGGCGACCGGGATCGCAGCGAAGACGCACGCGGGATAGGTCGCGACCCATTGCAGCACCTGCATGCCGCCCATCGATCCGCCGATCACGGCGAACAGGCGCGAAATGCCCAGGTGGTCGATCAGCAGCTTCTGCGCGCGCACCATGTCGCGGACGGTGACGGGCGGGAAATCGGTGCCCCATGGCGTGCCGTCGTCGCGCAGCGTGCGCGGGCCGGTGCTGCCCATGCAGCCGCCGAGAACGTTGGCGCAGACGATGAAGAACCGGTCGGTGTCGAGCGGCTTGCCGGGGCCGACGATCGCCTCCCACCAGCCGGGGCGGCCGGTGACGGGGTGCTCCTCGGCGACATACTGGTCGCCGGTCAGCGCATGGCAGACCAGGATCGCGTTGCTGCGGTCGGCGTTCAACGTGCCGTAGGTACGGTAGGCGACGATCAGCCGCGGCAGCATGACGCCGCAGTCGAGCGCCAGCCCGCCGTCGAACACGACATGGGCGTGCGCGACGTCGTCGGTGTCCGCCTGCGGTGATACGTGTGGCTGGTCCATCCCGGCGTGCTGATAGGGACAGGGCGAAGCGGCCGCAACCGCGCGCCCGTGACCCCGGCGGGTAGGCACGGGGCGGGGGTTCCGCTATCGATGCCGGCCCTTTTGCAACCGCCCCGCGCATCGATGCCCAAAGACGACCAATTCTCGCCACCCCCCGACCTGGCCGCATTGCGGGCCGAAGTGGATGCCGTGGACGACGCCATCCACGACGCGCTGCGCCGGCGGGCCGACGTGGTGGCGCGCATCGCGGCTTCGGGTGCCAAGAGCGGCGTGGCCCTGCGGCCGGGGCGGGAGGCGGCGATCCTGCGCCGCCTGATCGCGCGGCACGACGGCCCGCTGCCGGCGCAGGCCCTGGTGCGGGTGTGGCGCGAGCTGCTGGCGGCGACGACGGCCATGCAGGGCCCGGTGCTGATCGCGGTCTGCGATCCCGACCCTGCGGGTGCGGTGACGCACCTCGCCCGCGAGCATTTCGGCGCGCTGACCCCGATCCGGGTGCATCGCAGCCCGGCGCAGGCGATGACCGAGGTGCGGCACGGTTCGGCGACGGTCGCCGTCCTGAAGCTGCCGGCGGAGGACGAGAGCGCGCAGGAGGCCTGGTGGCCGGCGCTGCGCCAGACCGACGAGAAGCGTGTCCACGTGGTCGCCCGGCTGCCGTTCTGGGCGCCGCGGCCCGACGGCGCGCCACCGGCGGCGGCGCTGGTGATCAGCGCCTCGGCGCCCGATCCGAGCGGGCGCGACCGCACCCTGATCGCGATCGAGCTGGACGGCGAGGCGAGCCGGGCGCGGCTGGTGGGTGCGCTGACCGCCGCCGGGCTGGAGGTCGCGGACGTGCTGCTGCGGCGTTCGCCGGGCGGCGGCGTCGCGCAGGCGCTGGTCGAGGTGGACGGGTTCGTGACCGATGAGGACGCGCGGCTCGGCCAGCTTGCGCCGCCACTGCGCAGCCCGGTCGTGATCGGCGCCTACGCCCTTCCCGAAGGAGCCGCCGCATGATCCCGCGCGCCCGCGACGCCGTGATGCGGATCTCGCCGTATGTCGGAGGCGAAAGCCATCTGGAGGGCGTCAACCGCGTCATCAAGCTCAGCTCGAACGAGGGCGCGTTCGGCACGCCGCCCGGCGCGCAGGAGGCGTTCCGGCGCGCGGCGGGGGACCTGTACCGCTATCCGGACGGTCATGCGACGGGGCTGCGGGCGGCGATCGGTGGCCGGTTCGGCCTCGATCCCGCGCGGATCGTTTGCGGCGCAGGGTCGGACGATCTGATCTACCAGCTATGTCTGGCGTACGGCGGGGCGGGCACCGAGCTGGTGATGACCGAGCACGGGTTCAGCATCTACGCCATCGCCGGCCAGTACGCCGGCTGCCGCGTGATCAAGACGCGCGAGCGCGAGCTGACCGCGGACGTGGACGCGATGCTCGCGGCGGTGTCGGCGGCGACCCGCCTGGTGTTCCTGGCCAACCCGAACAACCCGACCGGCACGATGCTGCCGCGGCGCGAGATCGAGCGGCTGCGCGAGGGCCTGCCTGAGGACGTGCTGCTGGTGCTGGACGCGGCCTATGCCGAATACGTGACGCGAGAGGACTACGAGGCGGGCACCGCACTGGTGACTGCCGGCGACAACACCGTGATGACGCGCACGTTCAGCAAGATCTACGGCCTGGGCGGCATGCGGGTCGGCTGGTGCTACGCGCCGCCGGGCGTAGTGGACGTGCTCAACCGGGTGCGCGCGCCGTTCAACGTCAGCCTGCCCGCGCAGGAGGCTGCGATCGCGGCGTTGCGCGAGCCCGGCTGGGTGGAGCACGGCCGCGCGCACAACACCGTGCAGCGGGCGCGGCTCACGGCGGCGCTTCGCGGCCTCGGCCTGCGCGTGGGCGACAGCGAGGGCAACTTCGTGCTCGCCGATTTCGGCATGGTCGAGCGGGCGCAGGCGGCGGACGAGTATCTGCGCCAGCGTGGCCTGATCGTCCGCCGGGTGGCCGGCTACGGCCTGCCGCACTGCCTGCGCATCACCATCGGCACCGAGGAGGAAGTCACGCTCGTCATCGAGGCGCTGGCGGCGTTTGTCGGCGAAGGCGGCGCACGTGGCTGAACCGCTGTTCCGGCGCCTGGCGCTGATCGGCGTCGGGCTGATCGGCAGCTCCGTCGCCCGCGTAGCCCGCAAGCGGGGCGACATCGCGGCCGAGATCGTGGCCAACGCGCATACCGACCGCAGCCTCGTTCGCGTTGCCGAACTCGGCATCGCCGACCGTACCGAGATCGACCCGGCGCGCGCGGTGGAGGGTGCCGACTGCGTGATGCTGTGCGCGCCGGTGGGCGCGTTCGCGGACCTCGCCGAGCGCATCGCGCCGCATCTGGCGCCGGGCGCGATCCTGACCGATGTCGGTTCGACCAAGCAGTCGGTGATCCGCGACGTTGGGCCGTTCGTGCCGGCCGGCGTGCATTTTGTGCCGGCGCACCCGCTGGCGGGCACCGAGTATTCCGGCCCCGATTCCGGGTTCGCCACACTGTTTGAAGGGCGCTGGGCGCTGATCACGCCGATCCCCGGCACCGAGCCGGTCGCGATCGAGAAGGTCGCCGAGCTGTGGCGGCGCTGCGGCTCGATGGTCGAGGAGATGGAGCCGGGGCACCACGACCGCGTGCTGGCGGTGGTGAGCCATCTGCCGCACCTGATCGCCTTCACCATCTGCGGCACCGCCGACGACCTGGCCGACGAGACGCGCAACGAGGTGCTGCAGTTCGCCGCCTCGGGCTTTCGCGACTTCACCCGCATCGCCGCGTCCGATCCGGTGATGTGGCGCGACGTGTTCCTCAACAACCGCGAGGCGCTGCTGGAGATGCTCGCGCGCTTCATGGAGGACGCGCAGGCGATGGCGCGCGCCGTGCGCTGGGGCGACGCGTCGTATATCGAGGACAAGGTCGAGCGCGGCCGGAAGATCCGCCGCAGCCTGATCGAGCTGAAGCAGGCGTAGCGCGATATCCGCGCCGGCTGCGGTGCGGTAGTCTGGGCTGATGCTGCCGCCCGAGACGATCCGCCTGCCGTTCGAGGACGGTCCGTTCCGCATGGCGATGGCGCTGACCGCCGCGCCGCCGGACGACATGATCGAGCTGGACGCGCTCTATTCGGCGGAGATCGCCGAGCGCGCCCGGCTGCTCGAGGAGCGCCATGACGAGGTGTTCGCCGCACTCCCGGGCGGCGAGGCGGCCTCGGCCGAGGTGCTGGCCCGGCTGGGCGAACTGCTGCCTCGGCGCTACCCCGACGTGTTCGAGGCCGGCGACGGGGCGATCGTCAATCGGCTGACCGGCGAGCGCTGGCGCCTGCGCGACCCGACGCTGCATCCGCTGGAGGTCGCCGGACGGCTGGTGCAGGAGGACCTGTGCCTGCTCGCGGAGGGACCGGTGCTGGACGCCGCGGTGCTGTGCTTCCCGAGCCGCTGGCGGCTGGCCGAGAAGATCGGCCGCCGCCTGCCCGACGTGCACGAGGGCGTGCCGCTGTACGGCGAGCGCCTCGCGCGTCCGGTGGACCGGTTCTTCGCGCATCTGCAACCGGGGCGGCTGGCGACGCGGCTGAACTGGTCGGTGATCGATGACTCGGCGCTGTTCCAGCCCGGCGGCAAGTATCGCACGGCGCCGAACGAAACCGTCACGACGGACAATGCGGGCGCGACGCTGTTCCTGCGCGTCGAGCGCCAGACGCTCAGCCGTGTGCTGGACCACGTGCTGTTCACCATTCGCGTGCACGTGACGCCGTTGGACCGGGCGATCGCGACGCGAGACGATGCCGCGCGTCTTGCCGGTGCGGTCCGCGCGCTGCCGGACGAGATGGCGCGCTACAAGAGCCTGCCGACGATCCGCGAGCCGTTGCTCGCGTGGCTCGACGCAAGGAGCGGGTGAGTGCCGCGTCTCGCTTCGTCTGGAACCGCGAGAAAGCGCGCAGAATCCTCGCAAAACACCGCGCCGCGTTCGAGGATCGAACCTTGCCTATCCGCTTGTCACATACAACCACTAAATCTGGTGGCCCGGCACGAACAACGAGATACTTCCGGGAGTATTTAGACGGCGCTTACGCTCTATTGACCCGTCGCGATACCGCATTAT
>DATEQV010000453.1:0-2503 GCA_035272265.1 Acidisphaera sp.
GGTCCGTCCTTGCCCAGGCGCGGCTTGCCGAGGATATGGCTGCTGAGGTTCAGCGCGAAGTCCTGCCGGTTGACGCAGACCGTCGTCGCCGCGGCGATCGTCGGCAGCAGCCGCATGCCGCCGGACGCGAACGTATCGACATCGACATCCGGTCCGGCCAGCAGCACCTGCGCGAACAGGTTCGCCGACATCGGATGCCCGGTGTCGGCCAGCAGATCGAGCGCGTTGTCCAGCGCGAAGTTGCCCATGCTGTGCGCCAGCAACAGGATCGGCGGGTTGCCGCTGCCCTGCCACGCCTGGTCGATGGCGACGATGGTGCGCGCGAAGGCGTGCGCGCTGGCCTGCGCGCGCCCGCGGTCGGCCAGGTAGTTGTCGGTCGACAGCCCCTCCATCGAGGGCCACGTGAACAGCAGCGGCGTGAACAACGCCGGCGGTTGGGCCGCCGCGTACCAGGCGCCGACGTCGCCGGTGCGGACCACAGCGTCGGCATAGGTATAGTCGTAGCCATGCACCGACAGCAGCGGCAGCGTGCCGGCCGCTTGGGCCGCGTTCAGCCAGGTCTTCGCAAACGCGATCAGCGCCTGCGTGGGTTCGGGCGAGGTCGCCGGATCGCTGCCGGGCAGCCCGCCCGGATCGAGCGTGCCGGCGACCGCCGGATCGGCCGAGGGCTCCACGCTCGCCGTCCCGAAGCTCAGCGCGTCGTAGGCCGGCAACAACGGCGGCGGCCCGAACCCGCCCATCAGCACGCGTGGGCGGTTGGTGACGACGTAGACCGTGTTCGTCATGACGGCGACCCTCGCTAAAAGCTACAAGTCCGGAATGGCTTTCGTAACGGAACTGCAAGGGGGACCGCAAGCGGCATGAACCTGGAGATCGTCTTATTCTGGGCAGCCTTGTTGAGCCTCGTGCTGATGGTCCTGCGCGGACGGCTGTCCGGGTGGACATGGCTGGCGGCGGTCGCGACGGCGGCGAGCCTCGCGGCACTGATCGCGCTGCCCGCCGCCGCGCCCTGGATCGCGCTGTCCCTCGCGTTGGGGCTGTTCTGGGTGCCCACGCAGGTCGCCCGCCTCGCGAGGGCCACCGCGCGGCGGCAGAACTACACGGCCACGCGATGGCTCACCCTGCTGATCGCCGCGTTGCATCCGATGGACGGCTGGCCGACGCAGACGCGCCTGTTCGCCGTGCTCGCCCGCGCCGCGCGAGGCGACTGGCCGGCGGCCGAGGCGGGCCTGCGGCGCGTCGTCTCGCACGGGTCGCATCCGAACAACCGGCTGAGCGCGCTCGCGCACCTCTGCGCGCATTCCGGCGACTGGCAGCCGATCCTCGCGCAGCCGCACCCGTCGGACGCCGAGGGGGCGTGGACGGTGCTGCGGCTTCGTGCGCTGGGCGAGACCGGACAGGTCGAGACGATGCTCGCCGCCTACGCCGCCGACGAGGCCGAGCTGCGCAAGAACAAGCTGCTCGGCCCCGCCTTGCTGTCCGTGCTCGCCTTCGGCGGCCGGCCGGACGCGCTGCGCGCGGCGCGGCGCAAGATGTTGCGCGGCATGTCGGCGGACATGCTCGATTTCTGGCAGGCGACCGCGCAGCAGGCGGCCGGAGGTGCTGCGGCGGACGAGGGCGCCGAGACGCTGCGGCGGACGAGGGCGCCGAGACGCTGCGGCGGCTCGCCGCGTCGGCGCGCTCGGCCGAAACGCGCCGCGCGGCGTCACGGCGCCTGGCCGCGCCGGTTGCGCTGCCCGATCTGTCGGCGGGGGCGCGCGCCACGCTCGATCGCGCCGCCGCCGCCGCCGGTGCCGCCACCGCCGCCGGCACCACCGCGAAGCGCCGCCGCTTCGCGCGCGCCCGGCTGACGTTGGCACTGGTCTGGATCAACGTCGCCGCGTTCCTGGCCGAGGTGCTGTTCTCCAGCTTCGACGACAGCGAGACGCTCTACCGCCTCGGCGCGCTGTGGACGCCGGCGGTCGTGCGCGGCGGCGAGTGGTGGCGGCTGGTGACCGCGCTGTTCCTGCACGCCAACCCGATCCATCTCGTCTTCAACATGCTCGCCCTGCTGGTGTTCGGCAGTTGGGCCGAACAGACCTTCGGCCGCCTGCGCTACGGGCTCGTCTATGCCGTCAGCGGCATCGGCTCGATGGCGGCGCTTGTGGCGCTGATGCAGCTGCGGTGGGTCGGCAGCGAGCTGGTGGTCGGCGCGTCCGGCGCGATCATGGGGCTGGTCGGCGCGTTCGCCGCCGCGTTCCTGCTGCGCCTGCCGCAGGACCACACGGCGCTGGCCGCCCGGCGGTTCGCGACGATCGCGGCGGTGCTGCTGCTGCAGTTCGCGATCGACCTGACGATCCCGCAGGTGACGCTCGCCGGCCATCTGAGAGGCTGAAAATGTATCGGCCGTTGAGGTGAGTTCGCTGAATCGTGTTTTGGTAGGACCGACGCGCGAGATGCTGGGACGCTCCTATGGCCGGAGCTGGGGGGCTTGTGGCGCGGGGGTATCTCACGTTGATCGGGT
>DATEQV010000454.1:0-2341 GCA_035272265.1 Acidisphaera sp.
CCACCGCCGCGCCGAGCTTGTCGGCGATCGGGTCGATCAGCAGCTTGAAGTTCTCGCCGTTCTGCATCCCCCGCCCGCCGGAGATCACCACGCGGGCGGCGGTCAGTTCCGGACGCTCGCTCTTGGACAGTTCGGCCGAGACGAAGCGCGACGTGCCGGGGTCCTCGGCGGCGGGCACGTCCTCGATCGCCGCACTGCCGCCTTCGGCCGGGACGGGGTCGAAGCTGGCGGCGCGAACGGTAATGACCTTCTTGGCGTCCGACGACTTGACGGTGGCGAGCGCGTTGCCGGCGTAGATCGGGCGGATGAAGGTGTCGGCGTCCTCGACGCCCGCGTTGTCGCTGATCGGCTGCACATCGAGCAACGCGGCGACGCGCGGCATGACGTTCTTGCCGGTCGCGGTCGAGGGCGCGAGCAGGTGGTCGTAGGACGGCGCGAGCTTCATCAGCAACGCCGCCAGCGGCTCGGCGAGCGCGTGCTCGTAGGCCGGCGCGTCGGCGAGCAGCACCTTCGCGACACCGGGCAGCTTCGCCGCCGCCTCGGCCGCCGCGCGCACGTTGTGCCCCGCGACCAGCGCATGCACCTCGCCCAGCTTCTGCGCCGCGGCGACCGCGCTGCGCGCCGGCTGCTTGATGTGGGTTCCGTCATGCTCCATCAGCACAAGGGCGGTCATGCTCAGATCACCTTCGCTTCGTTCTTCAGCTTCTGGACCAGCTCGTGCACCGAGGCGACCTTCTTGCCCGCCTGCCGCTTCGGCGGCTCCGTCACGCGAACCAAGGTCAGCCGCGGCGCGGGGTCCACGCCGAGGTCGGCGGGCTTGACCGTCTCGATCGGCTTCTTGCGCGCCTTCATGATGTTGGGCAGCGACGCATAGCGCGGCTCGTTCAGCCGCAGGTCGGCGGTGACGATCGCCGGCAGCTTGAGAGCGACCGTCTCCAGCCCGCCGTCGATCTCGCGGGTGATGGTGGCGGTGTCGCCTTCGATCGCGACCTTGCTCGCGAATGTGCCCTGCGGCCAGCCGAGAAAGGCGGCGAGCATCTGTCCGGTCGCGTTCATGTCGTCGTCGATCGCCTGCTTGCCCAGGATGACGAGCGCGGGCTTCTCCTTCTCGACCAGCGCCCTGAGCATCTTGGCGACGGCAAGCGGCTGCAGCTCGACATCGGTCTCGACCAGGATGCCGCGATCCGCACCCATCGCGAGCGCGGTGCGGATCGTCTCCTGGCACTGCGCGACCCCCATGGAGACGGCGACGATCTCGGTCGCGATCCCTTTTTCCTTGAGCCGCACCGCCTCTTCGACGGCGATCTCGTCGAACGGGTTCATCGACATCTTCACGCCGGCGGTCTCGACGCCGGTGCCGTCCGCCTTGACGCGGACCTTCACGTTGTAGTCGACGACCCGCTTGACGGGGACGAGAATTTTCATGGCGAACCGGTGCCGTTCCAAAAGTCTTCGTTGAGTCGCGGGAGCGATGCGTGCGAGCGCGCCTGCAAGCTCAGGATGTCTCCCGCGGCATCAGCGCCGGCGGACCTTATGCAGCGGTCCACAGCAGTGTCAAACCGGCGCGAGCGGTTAGCTGACCCCGGACGGGATCAGGACCGCAGCAGCGACAGCAGCAGCGCGAACAGCAGTGCGCACGCCTGCAGGATGATCCGCCATCGCATCAACATGTTCGACTGCCGCGGGTTGCCGGCCCCGCGCAGCGGTGCATCCGCGAGGACCGGCGGACAGCCCGGAGCGAAGGCAACACTTATCGGCGACGCTCGGCGACCATGAGCGCATCCTGCTCGCTGAACAGGCCGAGGCATCAAAGGCCGAAGCCCTGGCCGAGGTGATGGATGGCGAGGGCTGGGCGCTGGCACTACTCGAATTCGCGTGCCGGCCGCGCGGGGTGGCGGTTGCGCTGGAGGTGCTGCTCGCCAGCGCCATCCTTGGCCGCGAAACTTTCCGCCGCTGCGGCCTGCGCCAGCTGCCCTGTCCTCGCCTTCGCAGCCTGGGGCCGCCGCCATCGAGGAACAGCAAGCGTCCGGCCCTATCGCGCCGGTGAGCCAGAACAAAGCAGCACCGGCCGGGCAGCGGCATCGCGCCTCCGGGAGCCGGAACGGCTCGGCGGCGCGTTGGTGCATGTGTGGACGGCCCCTTGGGTGCAAGAGAAAAGATGAGAAATCTGACGGGTGGGTCGATTGCGATCATGTGTCCGGCCTTGTATGGGGTTTGTGTCTGTCAAGAGGATATCGTCAGTGGCGTTCTCCTCATCGGGGCATCTGAGCGCTGTGGTGGAATAGCCAACGAACCGAGGGGAGCCCGCCATAGGGCGCGATCGACCGCGCCACGACCTTGT
>DATEQV010000455.1:0-2582 GCA_035272265.1 Acidisphaera sp.
GTGATCGATGGCGTCGCGGAGTTCTACCGCACCGATTACGCGAACGTGCATCGCGGGGTCTATGCACTGAGCGAACGCTCGACAAGGCGCTTCGACGCGGCGCGCGGAAACGGTCGCCGGCTTCCTGAACGCGGGCGATCCAAGCGAGATCGTCTTCGTCCGCGGCGCCACGGAGGCGATCAACCTCGTCGCGCAGACCTGGGGCGTCGCCTTCCTGCAGCCGGGTGACGAGGTGCTGATCTCCTCGCTGGAGCACCACGCCAACATCGTCCCGTGGCAGATGTTGCGCGACCGGATGGGCATCACGCTCGCGGTCGCCCCCATCGGGGCGGACGGCTGCTTCGATCTCGCCGCACTGGCCGGATCGCTGACGCCGCGCACGCGGCTGGTTTCGGTCACCCATGTCGCGAATGTCACCCATGTCGCGAATGTCACCGGCGAGGTGCTGCCGGTCGCCGAGATCGCGCGTCTGGCGCATGCCGCCGGCGCGAAGATCCTGGTCGACGGCTGCCAGGCCGCACCGCGCATGCCGGTCGATGTCCGCGCGCTGGACTGCGACTTCTACGTGCTGTCCGGTCACAAATGCTACGGGCCGACCGGCATTGGTGCGCTGTACGCCAGGCGCGCGCTTCTTGACGCGATGCCGCCCTGGCAGGGGGGCGGCGACATGATCGAGACCGTGACCTACGAGAAGACCACCTACCAGCCGGCCCCGGCGCGGTTCGAAGCGGGCACGCCGGATATCTCCGGCGCGATCGGCCTCGACATCGCGCTGCGCTTCATGACCGAACTCGACTGCGAGGCGATCCATGCCCACGAGGCGGCGTTGACCGGTTATGCACGTGCGGCACTCGGCGCGATCCCGGGCGTGCGCCTGATCGGCGGCGGTGCGCGGCCAGTCGGAGTGGTGTCCTTCCAGGTGAACGGCGTGCACCCGCACGACCTCGCGACGATCCTCGATCAACGCGGCGTGGCGATCCGCGCCGGGCATCACTGCGCCCAGCCGCTGATGGACCGCCTCGGCCTGCCGGCGACGGCGCGAGCCTCGTTCGGCGTGTACAGCGACGAGGCCGATGTCGATGCGCTCGTCGCCGCGGTGCGCGCGGCGCAATCGCTGTTCGGGTGCGCCGGCGCATGATGGACCTGCGCGAACTCTACCAGGACATCATCCTCGACCACGGCCGGCACCCGCGCAATTTCCGTTGCATCGCCGAGTCGAGCAACATCGCGAACGGGCACAATCCGCTGTGCGGCGACAAGGTCAGGGTGTTCGTCAGCCTGCAGGACGGACGCATCAGCGATGTCGCGTTCCAGGGCAGCGGCTGCGCGATCTCCACCGCGTCGGCGTCGCTGATGACCGAGGTGATGAAGGGCAAGACGCTGCCGGACGCCGACCGCCTGTATCGCGCCTTCCACGCCCGGGTCACCGGCGGTGCCGAACCGCAGATTCCCGACGCGCTGGAAGACGACGCGGACCGGCTGCTGCCGCTCGGCGGCGTGAAGGCCTACCCCGCGCGGGTCAAGTGCGCGACGCTGGCGTGGCACACGCTCGACGCGGCGCTCCACGGCGTCCCCGCCGACGCCGCGGTGAAGACCGAGTAGTCCCGTGGACGTCGCAGTCGCACCGCCGCCGTGGCCCGCGCAGGTCCAGCGGCCGGAGCCGGACGAGGGAAACCCCGCGCTGCACGCCGAGGTGCTGGCGGCGCTGAAGACCGTGCGCGACCCGGAAATTCCCGTCGACCTCGTGGCCCTTGGCCTGATCTATGAGCTGATGGTCCGCAAGGACGGCCTCGTCTACATCGAAATGACGCTGACCACGCCGGCCTGCCCAGTCGCCGGTTCGCTGCCGGCCGAGGTGCAGCATCGCGTCTCGCTGGTGCCCGGCGTGAGCGTCGTGCTGCTCTCGCTCGTCTGGTCGCCGCCCTGGACGCGCGAGCGGATGAGCGACGAAGCCAAGCTCGAACTCGGCCTGATCTGACATCCTCGCATCACGCGGCGTGCGTGTCGCCCGGTCGGGCGGCCGCGCAACGACGCTTGCCGCACCGCACGACGCGTCCTGTCGCGATCCGGACAACGGTCGCAAACACGACGCGCAAACCGCCGCCAAACGCTGTCGAGGCCGACATTTGGGCGTGGCATCGAAGTTGCTGTTTACAGCCCAGGCCAACCGACAGGCGCAAGGTTCGCGGTGATGATCGAGCTGACCGAAAATGCGGTCAATGCGGTGCGCAGTGCCATCTCGGGCGCCGGGCAGCCCGTCGAGGGACTGCGCATCAAGGTGGAGTCCGGCGGCTGCGCCGGGTTCAAGTATCTCATGGGTCTGGTGTCCGACATCGACCCGTCGGATTTCGTCGTCGACCGCGGCGGGGTGAGGGTGTTCGTCGATCCCGACAGCCTGCCCTACCTGGACGGTACCACGGTCGACTTCGTCATCGGACTGCAGGGGTCGGGATTCACCTTCGACAACCCGCAGGCCAAGAACAGTTGTTCCTGCGGCAAATCGTTCGGCTGAGGGGGCGGTCGCATGGATCAGCTCCTCGCCGAGCCCGAAGTCGCCGCTGATGCATCGTTCGCGGCGGTGC
>DATEQV010000456.1:0-3001 GCA_035272265.1 Acidisphaera sp.
CCACCACGAGCGCTTCCAACTCGGGGCGAGGCAGGCCAGGCAGATCGGCGGGCGGTGACATGCACCAACCGAATCGTACCGGCTCGCGTCGGGGGAAGCGGAAAAATGCACGCCGCCCGGGGTTTTGCCCCGCTTACCTGAGGCGGCGCTAACCGTCTGATCTGCCTGAATTATCCGCTCGGTCAACCCCTTAGGGGCAGCGTTGGCTGGGGGACCTGGATTCGAACCAAGGCTGCCCGGTTCAGAGCCGGGAGTTCTACCGCTAAACTATCCCCCAACGGTCCGGCCAGCAGACGTTCTCGGGCGACCGCGGAGGCGGGTGGCTAGCACGCCGGCACCGCCGCCGGCAACGGCAGCAAGGTTCTGCTTGCGTAGCGTAGGCCGCTGAACAAACTATAAGCCGTTGAGACAAGCGGCAAATACCCGCATGGCCGAGTCCGCCGTCATCGCTGTCGATCACGTCCAAGGCCGGCGCGTGCTGCCGCCGGCCTTCGCTGCGATTGACCTCGGCACCAACAACTGCCGCCTCCTGGTCGCCGCCCCGCAGGGCGACGGCTTCCGCGTGCTCGACAGCTACTCCCGCATCGTCCGCCTCGGCGAGGGGCTTCACGAGACCGGCGAGCTGTCGGAACTCGGGATGGAGCGCGCGATGGAGGCGCTGCAGGCCTGCGCTGCCCGGCTCGCCCGCCGGCAGGTCCGCAACCTGCGCGCCATCGCCACCGAGGCGTGCCGCCGCGCCGCCAACGGCGCCGCCTTCCTCGCCCGCGTGCGCCGCGAGACCGGATTGCCGATCGACACGATCTCCACGCGAGAGGAGGCCGAGCTGGCGCTGGAGAGCTGCGCGCCGCTGCTCGCCGCTACACCCGACACCGCGCCGCCCCGCCGCGCGCTGCTGTTCGACATCGGCGGCGGTTCGACCGAGCTCGCCTGGGTGCGCCTGGACGGCAACGGCCGCCCGTCGCTGATCGGCTACGACAGCCTGCCCCTCGGGGTGGTCACCCTCGCCGAGCGCTTCGGCACGCACGGCTATGACCCGGACGGGTTCGACGCGATGGTCGACGAGGTCGCCGACCGGCTGGCGCGCTTCGAGGCGATCCATTGCATCGGCCACGAGATCCGCGACGGCGGCGTGACGCTGCTGGGCACCAGCGGCACGGTCACCACGCTGGCGGGCATCGCGCTCGACCTGCCGCGCTACCGGCGCCTGCTGGTCGACGGGCAGGTGCTGACTCGGCAGGCCGCCAACGCCGCACTGGGGCGGCTGCGCGCGCTCGGCCGGGCCGGGCTGTCGGAGCATCCCTGCATCGGGCCGGACCGGGCGGATTTCGTGCTGCCGGGTTGCGCGGTGTTCGCCGCCCTGGTCCGGCTATGGCCGGCCGAGCGGGTGGTGGTCGCCGACCGCGGCCTGCGCGAGGGGATGCTGCTGCGCATGATCCGCGCCGACCGCGAACGCCCCTACGGCCGCCCGCCGCCGCGCGCCCGCCGGGCATGACGCGCCCCACATGACGAAGAAGGGCGGCGGGGACGCGCCCGCGCCGGGACGGGAGGCTGCGGTCAAGCTGCGCACCGCGCGGGGACGCAGCACCGCCTCGCAGCGCTGGCTCACCCGTCAGCTCAACGATCCGTACGCCGCGGCGGCGAAGCAGGCCGGCTGGCGGTCCCGCGCGGCGTTCAAGCTGATCGAGCTGGACGACCGTTTCCGCCTGATCCGCCGGGGTGCCCGCGTGATTGACCTCGGGGCCGCGCCGGGCGGCTGGACGCAGGTGGCGGCCAGGCGAGGGGCAGGGGCGATCGTGGCGCTCGACCTGCTGCCGATGGACCCGGTGCCGGGTGCGACCGTGATCCAGGGCGACTTCCTCGATCCCGACATGCCCGAGCGGCTGCGGGAGGTGCTGGGCGGGCCGGCCGACCTCGTGCTGTCGGACATGGCGCCGAATACGACGGGACATGCGGCGACCGACCATGTGCGGATCATGGCGTTGGCCGAATCGGCGCTGGACTTTGCCCGCTTCGTGCTGGCGCCGGGCGGGGCGTTCGTCGCGAAAGTGTTCCAAGGCGGCTCCGAACGCACGATGATGACTGCGATGCGGCGTGATTTCGCAACTTTGCGTCATGCCAAGCCCCCCGCGTCGCGCAAGGAGAGCAGCGAGCTTTACGTGGTGGCGACCGGCTTTCGCGGCTGACGTCGAACCGCAGGTTCGCGGCATGTCACGAGTCGCGCTTGCCGCCTCCCGCCCAGCCGCTTATTTGGACCTGCCAAGACCCTTCATCGCGGCGTCGTCTCCGGCGCTGGCAACAAAAAAGGCTGTCAATGGCATCCCCGGCCACCGACGTGACGATCGCCGAGGCGCTGGCCTTCGACGACGTGCTGCTCGAACCGTCCTATTCGGCGGTGCTGCCGCCTGCCACCGACACGCGCAGCCGGCTGACCCGGACGATCTCGCTGAACGTGCCGCTGATCTCGGCGGCGATGGACACTGTCACCGAGGCCGACATGGCAATCGCCATGGCGCAGCACGGCGGCATGGGCGTGGTGCACAAGAACCTCGACATCGACACCCAGGCCAAGCAGGTCCGCCAGGTCAAGAAGTTCGAGTCCGGCATGGTCGTCAATCCGGTGACCATCCATCCCGACCAGACGCTGGCCGACGCCCGCGCGCTGATGGCGACGCACCGCATCAGCGGCATTCCCGTCGTCGAGCGCGAGACGGGCCGCCTGGTCGGCATCCTGACCAACCGCGACGTGCGCTTCGCGACCGACCCGGCGCTCAAAGTCTACGAACTGATGACGCGGGAGAACCTCGTCACCGTCACCGCGGACGTGGGGCGGGTGGAGGCGCGGCGGCTGCTGCACCGCCATCGCATCGAGAAGCTGCTGGTGGTCGACGACGCCTATCGCTGCGTCGGACTCATCACCGTCAAGGACATGGACAAGGCGCAGACCCACCCGCTCGCCAACAAGGACGAGTTGGGCCGCCTGCGCGTCGCCGCGGCGACGGGC
>DATEQV010000457.1:0-4137 GCA_035272265.1 Acidisphaera sp.
GGATAGCGAGGCACATCGTCGAGAGCGATCGGCGTTCCTTTTTTCGTATGGAAGTCGGCTGATGCGGTTTCCTACGCATCATGGGTGCGCGCTGCCTGATCATCTGCCGTCTTCACCAACGCCCCATCGCGTCGACTCTCATGGTGTCCGTCCATGCCAGTCTGCGCAGACAGTGGCCCCGATGGCTCATCAGACCGACCTCAAGGCCGCTGACCGCAAGCAGCCTGTCGATCTCCGAACCTTCCAACCGACGCCGCAAGAGCAGCGCCTCGGCGACCAGTTCGATCCTGGCCGCGTGGCGGCGAACCAGACCCCGTGTGTGGCGTCTGAGTCGCTCCTCCCACGCCTCGGTCGCTGGTTCATCCATTTCTCCAAGCAACGTGGAGAGCATGAGCGCGATCTGTCGACGGTCCTCGCCATCGCCTTCCGCACAATCTCCGACCAGCACCCCCTCCGCCTCGGCGCCGGCCATGTAGGCCATGATCCGGCCGTGCATGATGGTGTCATAGTGGCGCCGCCGGCCGATCGCGCCCCAGGCGCTCATCGTGGTCCAAGGATCAGCCGTGATGCCGTGGAAAGTCTCCGACCACTCCCAGTCGTGCTCGATCGTCGTGGGACCGCATGCTTGACCGAGTGCCCGCCCGACCACCGCATGGCCGGCCTCATGACAAGCGGTGCGCCACAGGCGCTGGCGGTGGGTCGAGCGCTGCAGCCTCGTCGGCTTGTCAGTCATCAGTCATCATCTCCGTTGGCTTCCTGAACAGGTCTGCGGCACCCGCGTCTGACGTGACGAACGATCCTGTGCCGAGCAGAGGGGCAGCATCGTCCGTGACGACAGCCCGGAAGCAGCACGTAGTCTCGGGAGCTGAGCATCACGGGCTTGCTGTTTGCCGCGGCCGTGGGCGGGGCATGTGAGCCCCAGAATCTCTGCCCCCTTAATCCCGGAGCCGCGCGCGAGAACGGTGCCGCATTTCAACACTGCGGCCGTCGGTGCTGAGCGTGCGCTCATCAACTTCGCTACGGGAGTTGGGTGGCGCGACCCGCGCCGGCTTGCGGGCGATGTAGATGACCTCGTCGTTGAGCAGCGCGTAGCGCAGCTGGTCGGCCGGCGGGCGGCGGTAGGCGGTGACCTGGAAACCCGCTGCGCGCAGCCGGTCGAAAAAGTCGCGGCCGTACAGGCGGCGATGGTCGTAGCCGCCGAAACGCCAGAACCGCACCATCGGATCGGTCACGCCCGGGTCCTCGTCGGTCTCGTCGAGGGAGAAGTTTTGCGGGACCGCGATCAGGCCGAAGCCGCCGGGCCGCAGCACGCGCGCGAATTCGGCGAGTGCGGCGCGATCGTCGTCCACATGCTCGAGCAGATGATGCGCGATCAGCACGTCGAACGCGCCGTCGTCGAACGGGATGCACGTCGCGTCGACGCGCATGTCGGCGTCCGGTTGATGCAGGTCGACGCTGACATACAGCGGATTGCCCTCCATCAGCCGCAGCATGTGGCGCTCCGGCGCGAAGTGCAGGATGCGCTTGCCGTCCAGCGAAAAGCCGGACTCCTCGGTGACCAGAAGATGCTGCAGGCGATGGCGCTCGCGACTGCCGCAACCCGGGCACCGGCTGTCGAGCCGGAGGCCATGCTCCAGGCTGAGGAACCGACCACGGTAGCCGCAGATCGGGCACTCGCGGATGAGCTTGCGGCCGCGACTTGTGGGGCTGAATTGCCTTCGGTCCTTCAGGAACCCCTCGACAATACGACGCATGATCGGCAAGCGGCTGGGCGCGAGCGCAGGATGGACCGTCGGCTGCGAGACCGGCTGCCACCGGCCTTCCACCTGAATCCGCGTCGCGTCGATCTTGGACATCCGCTTCGCCGCCTCGCTCCGGCCACGCACGCACGGACACGCGCTGCGACGCTACCTGGCCTGGCTGACGGCACGCTGACATCGGACGTGTCGGCATACGGCGTTGACGCGCAGCAAGCGGCGTGCTGCTTGAGCGGGTCATGCGGCTGCTGATCGTGGAGGACAACGACCGGCTCGTGGCGCTGCTGGAGCGCCTGTTCCGCGAACACGGGCACGTGGTCGATGCATTCTCCACCGTCGACGACGCGATCGCCGCCCTCGACGCCGCGCCATACGACGCGATCGTGCTCGACCTGACCCTGCCCGACGGCGAGGGTGCGGATGTGCTGCGCGCGGTGCGGCAGAAGGGCGAGGGCACGCCCGTCCTCGTCGCCTCCGCCCGCGCCGACGTCCTCGAGCGCATCAAACTGCTCGACCAGGGCGCGGACGACTACCTCGTCAAGCCGTTCTCGTTCGACGAACTGCTCGCCCGGCTGCGCGCCTTGCAGCGGCGCCCCCGCCTCGCACCGAGTCAGGTGCTGTCGGCGGGCAACGTCGAACTCGATACCGCGGCGATGTCGGTCAGCGTCGCCGGACAGGGGATCGACATCCCGCGGCGCGAGCTGATGGTGCTGGAAACCCTGATGCGCAACCAGGGGCGGCTGCTGTCGCGCGAGAAGATCCTCAACGCGATCTACACGCTCGACGCGGAGGTCACGCCCAACGCGGTCGAGGTTGCCATTTCGCGCCTGCGCCGCCGGCTCGATTCGAACAACGCCGACGTGGCGATCACCGCGATGCGTGGCCTGGGCTACATCATGACGACGCCCGACCGCGAGCGGGCCTGATGCGCGACGCCGCGCCCAGCCTCACCCGGTTGCTGGCGATGCGCCTGGCCGTCACGTCGGCAATCGTCTGCGCGGCGCTGCTCGTCATCTTCTTCGCCAAGTACAAGCTCGACACCCCGGCGCTGCGCCGCGCGACGCTGGAGTCCGATCTGCACGAAGTGACCGACGCGTTGGCGCGCGGCGAGGATCCGGGGGCCTGGCGCGTGTGGAGCCGTTACCCCGACGCCTACGGGCTGCGCATCCTGATGGCGCCGCGCGCCAATCCGACCGTCCTCGTCGAGCGCAACCCGGCGCTTCTCCCGCCGCTCGCACCGCCGGGCAGCGCCGGCGCGGCGACGGGCGTGTCCGAAGGCTTCAGCGAGGCAGGCACGGCCCGCGGTGAGCCGGGCGGCGACCGCTGGCTGCTGACCGACCACGTCGACATCGGCAAGCGCTCGCTGTGGATCCAGCTGGCGATGGTCGGCGACCCGGACCGCCACTGGCTCGACGTGATCGGCGACGAGATGACGGACCACGTGCTGGTGCCGATGGCGTTCATCGTCCCGGCACTCGCGATCTCGCTGCTGCTGACAACCACGCGGGCGCTGCGGCCGCTGCAGCGGATCGCAGACAGCGCCGAGGCGCTCGGCCGCTCGGTGCGGGCCGGCGCGCCGCTCGTCCCGCTGCCGACCGAGCGCCTGCCGCGCGAGTTCGCGTCCGTGGTGGCGGCGCTGAACGCGATGCTCGAAAGCCTGGAACGCTCGCTGCAGCAGCAGAAGGCGTTCACGTCGAACGTCGCGCACGAGCTGCGCACCCCGCTCGCCGCGGTGCTGCTGGAAGCCTCCGCGCTGCCGCCGGACGCGGCCGTGGAGCGGATGAAGGCGGACCTCGACTCGCTGGGCAGCCTGGTCAACGAGCTGCTCCGCTTCGCCCAGGCCGAAGACGCCATGGCGCAGTCGCGCGAGGAGGTCGACCTCGCCGACGCCAGCCGCACGATCTGCGAGGAGCTGGCGCCGGCGGCGGTGACGCGGAGCCTGACCCTGGCGTTCAGCGCCCCGGCCTCGCCGGTGTGCGTACACGGCAACCGCGCGCTGATCGACATCGCCATCCGCAACGTCGTCGACAACGCGATGAAAGCGTCGGCGCCGGGCCAGGAGGTGGAGGTCGCGGTGGACCGGGATTGCGACGTGGTGGTCGAGGATCGCGGCCCCGGCGTGCCCGACACGCACAAGGCGAGGATCTTCGAGCGCTTCTTCCGCGCCGACCGCACCCGCGCCGGCACCGGCGTGGGCCTGCCGCTGGTCCGCCGGATCGCGCAGCTGCATGGCGGCGATGTGCGGGTGGAGGACCGGCCGGGCGGCGGCGCGCGGTTCGTGCTGTCCTTCGCCCCGCATGCGTGAGCGGCGGCAGTCAGAACCTCCAGCCGAGCATGATCTGCGGTCCGCCGGTCCAGGAGACGTAGCGGGCGCTGCTGT